>JAJYPA010000386.1 GCA_021795795.1 Pseudomonadota bacterium
AATCCATCAAGTCGAACATCCGCCCTGTTTACCACCCCGGAACGCCGCCCATTCCCGCTCCACGAAGGCCGTGAACTCCGCGCGGAAGCGCTCCGGGGCGAAGCGCAGGGCATTTTCGCGGCAGGCTTCCGGGGTGATGGCCACACCCGCCCCCTCGAAGCGCGCCACGGCGGCGATGATGGCGGGGACGGATGATTCGTAAAAGAACACCCCGGTGGGTGCGGCGGACGGCGTGGCACACTCCACCTCCGGCAGAGGAATGATGGTCTCCAGCGCCCCGCCCTTGCCAAAGGCGATGACGGGTGTGCCGCAGGCCTGAGCCTCCAGGGGGGCGATACCGAAGTCCTCCTCTGCAGCGAAAACAAAAGCGCGTGCCCGCTGCAGGTGGTCCCGCAGCGCCTCTGCGCCCGCAAAGCCCAGCAATTGCACGTTCGGCCCCGCCTTGGCCTTGATCTTGGCGAAATCGGGCCCGTCCCCGATCACTACCAAGTGCTTGTCCGGCATGGCGTTGAAAGCCTCGACGATCAGATCCATCTTCTTGTAGGGGACCATGCGCGAAGCGGTGACGTAAAAATCCTCCTTGTCCGTGCGCAGAGGAAAATCCGCCACATCCACCGGCGGATAGATGATGGTGGAATCCCGCCCATACACCTTGCGGATGCGCCGGGCGATGTACCGGGAAATGGCGATAAACCCGTCCACCCCGTTGGCCGTGCGCACATCCCAAAGGCGGATATAGTGCAGGATCAACTTCGCCATCCATCCCTTGATGCCCCGCTCCAGTCCCGCCTCCCGCAGATACTGGTGCTGCAGATCCCAGGCATAGCGTATGGGGGAGTAGCACATGCACAAATGCAACTGATCGGGGCCGGTCAGCACCCCCTTGGCCACCGCATGGCTGCTGCTGATCACCAGGTCATACGCCGAGAGATCGAACTGCTCCACGGCCAGCGGCATGAGCGGCAGATAAGCCCGGTATTTCTTTCGCGCTTTGGGCAAACGCTGGATGAAAGAAGTGCTCACCGCTTTGTTGCGGATGCATGCGCGCTGACCGGCGGGCAGGAAATCCACCAGACTGAAGAGATCCGCGTCGGGATAACAGGCAAGCATCTGCTCCAGCACCCGCTCCGCGCCGGCGTACACCACCAGCCAGTCGTGGACGATGGCTACTCGCCGCATGTCATTCTCCATCGGAAATGGGGACACCGGACCCTATGGCATAGGGAATGCCGAGATCGTTGCAAATTTTTTTCGCCAGATGGTCATTAATCTCACTATGGCGGGGAACCGCGCTTCGCTTGTTCAACGAAGGGTTATGCCACCAGGAGTGGTTGCCACCTTCCCGTAATAATAAACAACCATGCGTCGTGAGATGCCGCAGCAGATCGCGACGCTTCATACCGCGATACTGAGTTCTTCATAGTTCTTGCCTGCCGCATGCCGTGCATCACTCCGGTTCATTTCAATGGCCTCCAGGAGGGTGACGCGCAGAGACTGCAGGAGGTCATCACGGGTGCTCTCCTGGCCATTGACACCAGGAACCTCCTCGATCCAGCCGATCCACCAGGGACCGTCCTGCTTCACAATCGCCGTATATGTCTGCTTCATCGATCAACACCTGCTCTCTGGCTTGTGTGAAATGCAAGCATACTCCTTCACCTCGTGAACTTCACTATGAAACCTATGCCGACAGGCGGCGCAACCATGCCTTGTCGCGGATGAATGCACGCTGACTGGCGGGCAAGAAATCCACCAGGCTAAATAGTTCGGCCTCGGGGTAACAGGCGAGCATCTGCTCCAGCACCCGCTCCGCGCCGGCGTACACCACCAGCCAGTCGTGGACAATGGCGATGCGCATCAGTCTTCCGCAGCCTCCGCAAGCACCCGCCAGGTCTGTTCGGCGGTTTTATCCCAGTTGAACTGTGCGGCCCGCTCCAGACCTTTCTCCCGTAGCAGCGTGCACAAGGAAGCATCCTCGATCAGCCGATGAAGACCGTCCGCAATGGCTTCGATGTCATAGGGGTCCACTTGCACGGCCGCATCGCCCACCACCTCCGGCAACGAAGCACGGTTCCCCACCAGCGTAGGGGTACCTGATGCCATCGCCTCCAGGGGGGGAAGCCCGAAGCCTTCGTAGACGGAAAGATACGCGAAGGCCATCGCCCCGGCGTACAGGGAGGGGAGAAGCTCATCGGGGACATGGCCGGTGAGAAAGACTCGCGGCGGCAGCGCCTCTAGCTCCGGGACATCCTGAAATACCAGACTTTTCCCTTTCGCCCCGCTCACGACCAGCCACACATCTTCCGGCAAGCGGCGATGAATCACCTCCCAGGCGCGCAGCAGGCGGCCAAGATTCTTGCGCGGCTCCAGGGAGCCGAGGCTCAGCACGTAACGGTTAGTTGGCAGCCCCAGTTTTTGGATGGCGCTTTCCATCTGCGCCTTATCCTGTGGAACAAAACGTGCGTCCACCCCCAATGGGACCACAATAACTTTGTCATCAGCGACACCAGTGGTTTCCAAAAGACGTGACTTGGTGAATTCCGAGTCGGTAATCACCCGTGCGACCCGTCGCGCCAGCTTGGGCGTGAGAAATCCGTACCACGCCGCAAAGCGCGGATTGAGCCATTCTGGATGGTCGATCGGTACTACATCGTGGATGGTCACCACTTGCCGGGAAACCGCTATGGGTCCGGTGTTGCTTGGACTCCAAAGCAGATTCCCCCGCGTCCGTAGAGGCAAGACCGCCTGCTCCCAGAGGTGGGCGCGGGCGCCGCTGAGAGGGTGCTGAGGAGCGATCTGGCGCGTATCATTCGCCAAATTCCCTATCCGCGTAAGCAACTCGGCAAGGTACCTCTGGACACCAGTGAGGTCGTATGTCAAAACACGAGTATTTACTAAGAAGGCCATACGATTTACATGTTCCATTCAACGAATGGCTTCTCATGATAACGATTCATTTGAGCACCTCAAAAAACCTCTCATGGTGGAAATACGATGTAACTAAAATCAATGGGATGAGACGCCATATTCTGCAGAAAACTGGGGTTTTTCGAAGTCCCTATTCTCTATCTCCGATAAGATATATCAATAGACATAGCGGATAGTAATAAAGAATGTTACCAATTGTAGCATAAATAGGCCAAGTGCTAAAAAAAACCAGCGCAGAATCAATAGAAGTACTACTTTTAGTTTTTGCCTCGTTAACAAGAAAAATCCATACTCCAACCAAAACCAACAGATAAAAAAACAACCCAAAAAAACCACTGTTAATAGCCACCGCAATAAATGAGTTGTCAATTGGTATGGTGGCATTTAATGGGCCAGCCGTTTGGTTTCCCTGCACGATACCGTTGCCCATAAAAAAAACATTGGGCGATCGGAATAGCATGTTTGCATAGTAATGCCACTCTTCAAATCGTATCGACGTAGACTTACCAGACGTCAATGAATCATGGAACATACTACTTATGTCATGAGCATAATATAATATAAAAATTATCATAAATAAATAGATAAATGGCAGACTATAAACAACAATATGTTTATAGCGAAATCTAATATTAATAACAATAGATGTGACAGTTGCGACGGCTATGGCAAGAAGAAGTGATCTAGTAAGAGTTGTATAAGCAGCCGCTACTATTATAACTATAAATATCGATACGGAATACCTATGCATTGTTCCGTGATTGAGATGGCGTAGCAATATTGGCAAGAAAAACGAGAATATAAATAATAGAAAAATACTATACTGGGCTGGCTGTCCAAAAAATGAATATGCACGCACTAATGAAAAGAATTGAATTGGAGCATCAGGCTGCGGCGATGGAAAAGGAATATGTGAAAAAAATTGAAACATACCCAAACCAATCGCAGGCACACTAATACTTATGATAATAAGCGCGAGCAAATTTGTTGATAGATACCCGCGCAACTGATAAGCAACCAGAAAAATAAAAAACATCGAATAGTAAACATTGAACCCGACGATTAGGTAATATGGATCTTTTCCAGATAAAAGGTATACCGTTATCAAAAACAATAAATAAAAAAACAAAATACTTGTCGGAATAAACACCAGTCTAACGATCTTAACTTTTGAGCTCAAAAACACAACCACGAGACCAAGCAACGCCAAAACAATTTTTGTTACAAATGAACTTAAAAAAACCTCATTAAAAATGGCCGATTGCACAGACTCAAGCCCATAGCCACACAATTGACCAAAAAGTGCGCATATAGCAATCACCCCTATCGCATCCATAAATAAATGTGAAGACCGCGAAATGATGTGTTTCATTTTCTGCCCGCTAGCTAAACTTAGCATAATTTATAGCGTCATCCTCTGTGACTTTTGACTCGCAACATCGCATATATTATTAATATGTCATTAAATGTCTTTAGCGTGTATCAGCAAGTCACGTTCCATGCTGAGCAAAAGACTTTTGACTTTATCTGCACCAAAGTATGAATTCAGCATCTTTCTATCGCATGCTAGAGGAGGATTGGAAAGTACATCCAAAATCCCTGATGCAAATTCTGATGGCGTGTCTGCGACAGTAAAATATTTACGGACATCCGCTGGCAACCCTGACACGCCTGTATGCCGCGTTATGATTGGCCGTCCTGACAATAGCATATCAATGTTCTTAATTTGTACACCACCTGCTGTGGCTACAGGATTTAACGCAATGACCCCTTGTGCTAGAACCTCATTTGCATCTGGCGGATTCACCAAAAGTTTAACATTATCAATCGAGTTTATGTACTCACAAAATTGCAAATTAGGATTTGATCCGGCTATAAGAAGGGTTGTACTCGAACGTTCGCGCCATACAATAGGCATAACTTCTTCCAGTAACCATGTTACGCCAGAGATGTTATTCTGAGCATGTAGATTTCCAAGAAACACCAAATCATAGACGCCCGATGGGGAGGCAGTTATTTTGGCAAACTCTGTGGAAAATAGAGGTGGTAAATATTCGATATGACGGTAGCCATGAGCTTTCCAAAATTCCATATCATCCACTGAAATGTCATAAACTCTTGCCGCTTTATCCATAATTTTGTACTCAAGAGATTGAAGATTTATCCCAGCTATATACGTAACTAAACGAGACCGCAATGTAGTTGCATGTTTATATTGCGCACGAATATATTTGTACTCAATATTCTGCGATCGATAATAGAGCGGAAGCTTGAGTGTATCACACAGGTGAAAGGCAAGCAGCGCTCCATGCCAGCCCTCGAGAAAGAGAAGGTCGGGACGAAAATCCTTAACGGATTGTGTGATTAAAGGTAACATAGGCCCTGGCCACCGAATACTCGCAAACCACGGATATCGTAGAAGTCCCAATGAATGTCTGGCACGAAAAATTACAGTGCGATCTAGAGGTATATATTGGTGATCCGCAACCACGTTATCGATGGCTGTCGCCCTGTCTGGCGCAAGCGCACCATAATCCCACGAAATGAGCTGTATCTGTACGCCTAACTTTTCCATGGCAACCAGTCGGCGCCACATATCCGCTTTCCCTCCATGGGACGGGGGAAATGGCGTTTCGTGGCAGATGACAGTTAGTCTCATATAAAACCCTGCTTATCTATAATTTACAATTGTTCAGTTTCGCGAACGCTAGAATTGAGCGTTACGCCGGACCATTCTTAGCAACCTCAGTATATCTTTTGGAATAAATATTTTTGCAAGGCCAAAAACTGCAAAGAATATACCATACGGTGCAGAATATAATTTATGATATTTAATATAATAGGTGGCAAGAGACATTCTAGACGCGCCCGCATCTGCTGACCTCTGGATAAGGCCATGGATTAAATTGGCGGTGAATCGTCTGCGCAAGCTTATTATTAATCGCGCGGTAACAAAATCTGACTGATTCATGAATTGTTTTGCACACACATCGATTAGCGCGGAAGCATTGTCAATCCACTCATCAATTCTAGCCCGCGATGTAACACTGCCGATGTGCAACCTGTAGTTAGATAAACAATCACCAATATAAACTGCGATGCCGCGGTTTATGACGATGCGCATCCAAATGTTTGCGTCGGCAGCCAAAGCGAAATTCTTTTCGTCAAAACCACCATATTTTATTAAGTCATCTTTTCTGATCAAAGTAGAGCAAGGATAAACAGAGCGCTTTCCTCTTAAAAACTCTGGAATAAAAGAAGATGCACATTCTACGAAGCTATCTGGTTTTCTATTTTCAATTACATTATTTCCTTCCCTGATAACCCGAGTACCGCAATAGACCATTCCAATCTTACATGCATCCAAACCAGAGTTCTGGCATTGAAAACCAATAGCCATTTTTTCTATGGCGGTTGGGTCCAGAAAATCGTCGTCAGAAAGGAGAATAAAAAATTCACCACTCGCCTTTTTCAGACAGGCATTCCAATTCCCTACCATACCCAGGTTGGTTTCCTGTTGAATGATAATTAAGCGATCATCATTGTGCTTTCCCAAAAGCTGCAACGTATCATCTGTTGAGGCATTATCTGAAACAATTACCTCAATGTTTTTATAGGTTTGCGCAAGAGCGCTATCCAGTGCTTTGGTTAAAAATACCGCCCGATTATAGGTTGGTATTGCAATGGTTACTTTGGGCTGTTCCGTGATATTCAGCCCTTCTCTATCCACGATCATAACGCTTTTCTCATGTTGATGATCATCCGAAGCATTGTCTGTCGCTCGCTGGCTGTTGTCAGTAGAGCTAGCGCAGTTAGTGCGGTTGAAGGGATTGTGCAACACCCCGAAATTAATAAACTTACCATGTCACCGTATTTGGCAGTAAGGTATCTTAAAACCACATTTATTCCTATTGACACCATGATCAACACAAATATAGGAAGAATGACAGTCGCGAAGTATCTCAAAAATGGTATATTGAACAGAGTAAGCGTTACATAAGGCGCATACCAGTTATTAGTCAGCATTTGCGCAATCATTGTACCAAGTGCCACACCCCATAGACCCAAGCGTTGTGCGAGGATAACAGAGATGATTATATTCAAGCCCCCCGCAATCAATGCTGCCCAGGCAAAAGCAATCTTCCCTGTTGCCATCGTCCCGGTCGCGAGTATGACGTGATGAACTTCCAGCACAGTCATGGTGAGCAACGTCCATAGCACTGGGAAACCCGCAAAATGCCCTAGGCCGAGCCACAGATTAACGATTTTATCCCCAAATGTGGCGATAAACGCTGAAAGAATCACCAAGAATCCCATGCTATAGCGCACGTTGCGTAACAGAAGAATCTTGAAGGTATCCATGTCTGCGGCAGCGTATGATTTCGATAGAAACGGCGAAGAGCTGCTCACAATCATCAAAGACAAGGTCATCAATACTGTTACAATCTTTGCAACGGCGACATAGGATGGAATAGCGGGTGTACCGATTACTGCGGCGATAACGACATTGTCGGTCTGCAGGATAAGGATGGCTCCGAAACCCATAGCTGCCCACTTCAGGCTTGGCAGAGCGATTTTCCTCGCTACTGCCATGCTGATCACACCCTTTGATCCATGAAGATACGGGTAACGGGCGTGCAAAATACGCCGCGCGATCAACATAGTGGCCAGCCCTTGAACAGACCATATAACGGCTAGCCCGACAATCCCGAATCCGAGTTTAAGAAAAAGTACCATTATGGCGAGGCCGACCAATAGCGTCAGGGATCGGATAAGACGCTCAGTGGCGATATTTCCTAAACCATAAAGTGCAGCAAAGATAGGCCCCCCAAGGAGGT
>JAJYPA010000387.1 GCA_021795795.1 Pseudomonadota bacterium
TTTTATGGATAGGTGACTCACCATATTCTTTTTTGATCGTTTTCATGATGCCATTCAGTATGGTTTTTCCTAAGTCATGCTCCCCATCTTGGCGCAGCCACCAGAAAAGTATGGCCATATTGCGTAGTTCATCTTTACCAACGCCTGCGATCTCCCAAATATTGAGCCTATGTCCTTGGCGCTTCATTGCTTTCATAGCTGACGGAAAGCTCCCAAAAAAATCCGTCAGAGAGAATACACGATCGTAAGCGATGGAAGGTTGTTCGCTTGTTTGGTATTCTTTTGGGTTATAACCAGGCCACTTCTGAAAAAACGCCCGCAGTTTTTCTGCTAGTGTCGGATGCAGCGCATTCCATTTTGCAGAAAAATCAGCCAGCGCGTTCAGGTCTGGATAACTTGTCGTGTTTTTCGGCATAATATCTTCCTCCTCCTATCCTGTTATATATAGATGAATAACTTGACTAATACGTTTTGCAAACATATTTCTTTTGCTGAAAACGACAGAGGTTTATACTGTCTGCGGTAACCAGCGAGGTAAAGTCATTCTCCAGTTTTGTTCCTTTGGTAACAATCTTCAATAAGTACCATGGACTTCCTACCTTTTTGCTTATCTGCAGACGGCTATGAAAATGATAACAGGGTGAGTAAGCGCCCGAACCACACTGACCAATGTCGCTTCCTTCGAAATCCATCATCTTCCAGACCACTCGAATCCTGTGGTTCACGGGTGCCATCAATTCCCGGTATCCCGATGTGATGCCTTGGTTCAGCGTCCCGCCCGCAAAGAGGAAGCCGGGACGATTGTGGCCTATTGATACTATGTGTGGTGCTTGGATTCGACCAAAGTCTCCCATCCGCGTAATCAGCGGCGCGTTCCAAAGTAGATGCCAGCGGTGTCCTTCCCAACTGAATATCGCCGCTCCAACGGCTCCCGATGCTGCCTGATAAGCATCTGCTGCATGGCGTATACTACTGTTTTGATAGAGAAGAATGGTTTCTGGAATACCAGGATGTGGCGCATACGGCGTGATTGCCAAGGGAAATGCCCAGCGGGGTCTGATCTGTCCAGGCATGACGCTGATTCCCTGATCCGAATGCTGTGGATTCTTCTGGAAATTACTGAAGAGCGCCTGCATAGCAGTAGGGATCGAAAGTGGTGGTGGAGTTACCGTTGTTGTCTCCCTTGCAGATGCGGCAGCACCATTTCCTCCGGCATTCTTGACCTTGTTATCAGCAGTCTGGTTATCCCGCATAATAGCTTGGTCCTGCTTGTTCCGGTCATACTGCTTGTACTGCTCGTACTGCGGTATAACGATACCGCCAATGACCCCGAAAATGAATAAGAATGCAGCGATACCCCATCCCCATCGGTTCCAGCGGCTCTGATTCCGCTGAAAATCCTCCACCGATGTCCAGGACCGGGCATTCCAGGCCCATTCGCGCCCCTTGATACCCAAAATGACCAGCATCAACAGACCGAATCCCGGAACCAGGGTGAGCAGGCCAATCCATACCCGGTTGAACAGCGCCCAGATGAAGCCTAGAAAAAAAACACCCCAACTCCATCCTTTGACGCCAACAGGTGTAGTCTTTGCCTCCGGTGCGATGGCGCCGATGAATCCACCGGCCAAGGCAAGAACCAGAGCAAACGCGGTAAACGTTCCGCCAAAAATGATGCCGATAAAGGCCAGCAAGGCGGAGAGAATGGGTGGTGTGTTTCCTTTGCTTTTGAAGGTCAACGCCGCCGTGATAATAAGCAGCAGTGAGGCGGTGAGGCCGACCCAACCGAAGTTCACCATCTCCTGTGCACCAGTGGCGCCAAATAACGAAGCCGTACCACCCGTAAGTAGCGTGAAGAGGGATGTGGCCAATCCCAACAGGGCTGCAATCAGACAAATGATAGCGGATGCGGTTTTCATGTGAATCTTCCTTTATGGCCTGTTATGTGCGGTGAATCCAATGGACGATTGCTGGGTGTTACACCTTCCGCTTTGCATGATTTCCAGTGCATCCATTACGGCACCTATATTCTGGAGAGTTGAGAATCGGTTTCGCCGCAGTAATCCCTGCAAATCCGCAGGGGTCAGCGTGCTGCAGCTCAGCACCCACTGATGGGCCTGATTTGCTTCCGCGCCCTGTGGAGAAAGATGGAGCGCATCGATGATGGCCCGCCAGAGCCGCTCGCGGCGCTCTTTCCGGAGATAATCAAATCGGACTTCGATATCGAAGCGGCGAAATACGGCGGGATCCAGACTGCCCTTGCGATTGGTTGCCATGACAAGAACACCTTGAAAGGCCTCCATCTGCTGGAGCAATTCATTCACCTGACTGACTTCCCAGGCATGATCGGCAACATCACGGTTCTGCAGGAAGCTGTCGGCTTCATCAATGAAGAGAATTTCGCCGCGTGCTTCCTGAAAGGCAGCGGCCAGTCGTTGTTCGGTCTCACCGACATATTTGCCCAATAGGTCGGAGGCGGTTTTGCGGTAGAGAGACCTTGCTAACGCATCTGCCAGATGCTGGGTAAAGGCGGTTTTTCCAGTCCCCGGAGGGCCAGAAAACAATAATCGCCCATCGGTCTGATGCCGAAGGCTATCCAGTATCCCCTGTGGTGAAGGTTGCGCCTCAATCAATTGAATATCGTAATGGGATGTCGACAGGGAGAGTGCTTCGTCGGATCCGTTGCCCAGCATGCGCTTCACAATGGATTCCGCCATTTCCCGACTTTGCGGAGCGAGCAGATGGGCTACCCGTCCCGCGCGATGCATCTGTCCGGGCGTAAAATGATTTTTAGCGCTGATATTCCGGGTCCATTCAGGGTCAACAGGTAAACCCTGCAGATGTTGCGCCAACATGGTCTCCCGTACCGCTGCGGGGGGTGTACTGAATTCCATCTCATAGGTAAAGCGACGGCGATAGGCAGTATCCAGTCCGTGAATCTGGTTACTGATCCAGATGGTCGGAATCACATTACTTTCAAGCAGGCGATTGGTCCAACCTTTGTGTCGTGCGGCACGACGGTCCCAGGGCGAAGGTTCACTGAAGACATCCTCTACCTCATCGAAGAGCACGAGTGTATCCTGCTGACGACTCAGCGCCCTTTGGCAGAGGGCATAAGCACTGAAGCGCTGGTCTCCATCAATAGGGTCATCATCCTGGTCGCTGGTTCGCACCGCCGTGAGCGACCAGCCCAAGGCTTTTGCGACAGCGTGTGCAAATTCGGTTTTACCGGTACCCGGAGCACCATGGAAAAAGAGGTTGATTCCGGTGGCCACCTGTTGTTGCGCTCCTCGTAGCAGGTCAACGAGAAATTCTCCATGTTCTGCGAGGTGCGGGAAGTCGGTCAAGTCGCGGCCGACGGAAGATTTGGCCGTAAATAGCGGGGCGAAAAGGGTTTCTGCATTGCTATGCTCACGCATCAGCAATCCCGCAAGCCCCGGCATAATCTCCAGACCACCGTCTTTCCAGGTTTCTGTCAGAATGCCCGCACTGCGTAATATCTCTCCAGGGCGTAGTGCTTTGTGAACGAGATCGGCGTCTTCCTGAATAACCGCTGCCAGATATTGGGAGAGGCGTTCCATACTCCACGTTTCAGTATTCTCCAGCAGACTCTCCAGAACTTTATGCATCTGAGTCATGGTTACCAGAAGCATTAGCCGACTTTCCACCCTGTTGAGGCCAAGACGTTCTGCAAAGCGGTCTACGTTCTGGAACAACGATCCGTGACGTTCCGGAGCCTGCTTACTCACGAGATGTCTGACCCTTTTCAGTCGCGCCGATACCGTGGCGCGGGTATAGGCCTTTTCACTCATCTGCAGCAATTCCATCATTTCTTCATCGTGGAGCAGCCACCAATGGCTGCCCAGGCTTCTCCCACGCTGTTGCAGCATGCGTAATGCAAAGAAATTTGCCCAGTTCGCATAAGCATCCAGGTCGTTTTCTTCCTTGTCGGCGTCCAACTCATAAAAAATTTGCAAGTCTTCATCCATGGCATTGCTCCGTCGTGATCAAGTAGCCATGATAGTAAATAGATGCGACCATAACCGTCGTATGCAGTCATGCCAGAAACGAGGCCGTCATGCGCGATGAAGATCAGTTTTTCCGAAGGATTACGCTCTTGAAACACTTGCCAACCTGCGGACGAGGCAAGCGCACAACTCAGGATTTTCATGCACTACTGCATCGCGAAGGATTGCAAAGCACAGTGCGTACCGTGCAACGGGATCTCAATTGGTTATCGGGGCATTTCCCCGTGTTTGGGGATGGCAGTAATCCACAGGGCTGGTGTTGGCGTGGAGATCATATCCTGGGCATACCCATGATGGATGTCCCTATGGCGCTGGCTTGGATGATGGCGGGATCGGTGCTGCAGCCCCTGTTACCCGCCAGCCTGCTGAATGAGTTGGAGAGCTATTTCAACCAGGCGCGTGGCATCCTGGCACAGAGCCCGCTGAAGGACTGGACACGCCGAGTGCAGGTGTTGAATGAGGGTATACAAAGGCCTATCCATTCTCAGGGTGTCATCCATAATCGACTGGTAGAGGCGATGGAACAAGGGCGGCAGGTGGAGATGCTCTACCTATCGCCGCAACGCACAGAACCCAAAATCCATCTGCTGCACCCTTGGGGCCTGGTGTTACGCGATGGTATTTTGTATTTTGTAGGGATGACTGAAGGGCGGGAGTCGCCTACACTTTTTGCCGTACATCGCATCCAAGGGCTGGTGATACTGAACAGTTCTTCGGTGCCGATGCCGCAATCGTTTGATCTACGACACTTTGCTCGGCAAAGTCTTTCCTTCGCTGAACCAGGGGAGACCTTTCTGCTGCGGCTTCAAGTAACTCGTGATATGGCTTTTGTGCTGGAAGAACGTCCGTTATCGGAGGACCAGCGTATGGAACGCAGGGGCCGGGAATGGATCACTTTCACCGCTACCGTAAATGATAGTCAGCAGCTCAGATGGTGGATACTGAGTTTTGGGCCTGCTATGCGGGTCGTCGATCCGCCAGAGTTGTTTCGGGAGATGCGAGATATCATTGTGGAAGCTGCGCGGCATTATGCAAGGCGCCCACCTGCTAGAAAAAAAGATAGATTGGAGAATCTGTAAGACTACCATGAATGAAAGCATTTATCATTTCCTAAAACAGATGCAGGAGCCACTTCCAGAATGGTTAGCTGCATGCCATGGAACAGAAGGTTTCAGGATTGAGGATTTTTTTCGTTCAAGGACAGTATTCTATCCAGGGTCTGGCACCGATGGTCATCCAGTTAAATTATTTAATTCAACGTGCAGCGCGCATTGTTTTATATATGCTGACTATTTGCTTTCAGAAGACAGGATAAAAGAAGAGCTAGAAAGCAAAGAAAACGGGTTTCTCGGATACCATATAATCTTCGAAATACGCCTGCCTCTTAGTCAGGTTAGCTACACCGGAAAGGTGTGCCATTTAACGCAAAATGCTCTTGATCAAAGCAAGATATTTCACCCAGTAAATCCGTATGCATTCGTAACCATCATGGAGCGCGATAAATATATAGATGATATCCATGGAGCAGAACGGATCGCCATTTTATTCCTTGGTATGGATGGCATTTCATCCTTCGATATCATTTATTGTCAAAAAGGTAGTCATTCTCCGTTCGCGGTCTTTCTACAAGATCATGGCTATGGCGCAAATTACACAACATTTGGCGCTGGTGGATTACTCGAACGTCTTGCTATATCGCAAGAATCATTACCGGATTGGCTGGTTATGGGTGAGGGTACTAAGCCGTGGAGTGACTACGAAAGAGTCTCGAACGTAAACGGTGATGCTGGCGGAATGCACAGCATGATAAGGAATATTTACAAAAGACAAAGTCTTGGTTAATGTCTTGCAAGTCCATGCGTTGAGGAGCTATGGCAGAGCCTTCGGCGATCGAATGAGCGGTTACGCTGCCCTGCCGCCGTTGAGCTCTGAGCCCTGATGGTCGGCAGCGGACAGTTGGACTTGAGTGTGGGCGATGGTCAGCCTGGCGCTTCAACTTAGAAACGGTTGATCCAGGTCACACAGGCTAACATGCAACATCAAAAATAGACATCCGGTTGCAAAAAAAGGGGAGAACAAATGACAGACATAATCATTACTAGAGTGGTTATAAAATGCACTGAAGACCACCGCATTTTGGATGTGAAAAATGGAAAATAACAATTTCGTTAGAATCACAATGACCAGCATGGGCGATACCGGACCAGATAAAAGTTGCTTAGTTAAAATTCTTTGCATGATCGATTGCGAGTCGATGATAGTCGGCGGAGAATGGTTTGGAAAGGTGATTAATGATGGGGCAACACACCCATTTGTACTAACGAGTACTGGAACATTAGATTACGGCCATGATGAAAACGGGGCAAAGCAAGTTGAGCATACAACAATTAAAGACAAGAAAATGGTAGAGAATGAGTATGTTACTGTTTCTGGTGATGATGATGGCGTGGTGTTTGAATCTGTTTTTAAGATCACAGAAATACACAAATATTTATCTGTTGGAAGCAATACCATTGCCATTAAATAGAGGAGAGCATGGATAGTGGTATATTAGGGCTCATGTGGGTGCCGGACTACACGCCAGCCGTTACGAATTTATCTCCAAGGAGATAACCATGTCTCAGCAATACCCGAAAAGCTTCAATGGCTGTGCTGCCTGCAACTACTGTGGTAGCGATCATCAAGTTAATACGTTTGGGCAGCGTAAAATGGTTAATTCACCAACAACAAAAGGGAAATGCCTTCTTCAAGGTGGCATTTGGAAGGGCCAGGAAAAACAGGCTAGCGCCACCTGCAGCAAATGGCAAGCGTGGAACACACTGAAATAGCACCATGCCCACACATGTCGAAATTAAATGGAAATGGATTGAACTACATCCTAAAGACACTTGGTCGGTGATCGAGGATAAACTTTGTCGAACTGGTGTAATTCTCGATCAGTTATCGCGATCGGTCTACGTAATCCGCGCTGCAGGTCCATTCGCTATCAAGCACCCTAAAAAGTATTCACCTACGCTCTATATTGGCGAGGGGCGGATCAAGCAACGTGTTACGTCACATCGTAAGTGGCTTTCATCAATCTATGGCCTCACCGGAGAGCTCGTCATTGAGGTAGCTATTTGTGTTCCCCGTGTTCGTAATAATACGCAGGCACACAGAGAATTTGAAGCATAGTTGTTGGACCAATTCTCAAAATGCTACGGTTCGCTACCACTCCGAAACAAGAATTACGAGAACGCCCAGTTTGGCCATGTCTATGAGAGAGTTGCCATAACGGAGGTCTTGGGGCCAGGTAAGGGCAAGAAATACAAGTGGGCATTGGAGCCGCTGAAGGCGAACCCATTTTACCAAGCCTATACTAAGACGCACACCTAATTATAACGACATGCATTCCATTTTGCGCGAACCAGGATTACTTGCAGGTGACCAAGTGCCAGGATACTCCCCTACTAGGCCATTAAGACAACGTTTAATTAGTACTTCATTTTCAGAAACTTTTATGTCCTAATCCAATTCTGAGTGTATCGATAAAGCCGTCTTTCTTTCTATGTTCAGTAAACGTCACCCAAGCGCGCTGACGTTCCGACCACAAATTTCTGGATGACCGCTTCCGCTGCCCAGCCGCCGTTCGTAGTCGCAGGTCGAATTGGTGATAGGCAGCGAGCCAGAGAATCTGATTCCCGTGGCCAGACTGCTTGCTCAACCCTGTTTTACACAAAACGGCACA
>JAJYPA010000388.1 GCA_021795795.1 Pseudomonadota bacterium
CGGCGTTTTTTTTCCCACATTTATCGTGCCGGAACCTTATCGGAGTTATTTACTCTACTTTCCATTGATCGATGCGGTGGATTATTTCCATCATGGCTACTTTGGCTCGACGGTGCCCAGTTATTATCATCTGGGTTACACCGTGCTGGTATTATTGGGAATGACGTTGTTTGGCCTGGCTATCTCAGGGGTGGCTATCCGTCGGGTAAAGGTGGCGTGAGCTGGTGATGAAAACAGACTGGTGGATTGGGTGGAATACTTTTGGCTATGTCACAGTTGGTTGTTGAAGTCAAACCAACAATTTAATTAATTGTTAATAATCAATTTGTTATATTTTTGTGATGTCTATCAAACGCCCTGTATCCATAAGGACTGTGTGACCACCACTATTTAACTACGACATAGCCATACTTTTCCATCACGGCTATTTGGGTATTGGTTTCCCGAGTTAGTACGATTCATCCGCACTATTTAGTGAATTAATGGATATTCCAATGCCTGCTGACACAAATCTGCCTCGCCACAACCTGCACACCGCGCTTAATCTGCGCGACTTGTTGGCGTTACCTCATGAAACATTTCTGCCGGCGGCGTTTACCGCTCTACTGGGGCGGGAACCCGATGTAGTAGGACTGATACACTACGCCTTGTGCTTGCAGGGTGGTGCCAGAAGGGTGCTGATTCTAGCAGAAATACGGACTTCCCCAGAAGGGCGGCGTCATGCGCCCTACGCCACTAGCGATGAACTGGAGTCTCTCGTCAGGCGTTATCAAAGAATACGCGGCCTGCCGCTGGGGCCTTGGCGCTGGAATCTGCTACCGCAATTCGGCCGGGAACCACCCAGTGACAATTTTGACTGGGAACGCTGGGCGACGGACTACGAAGGTCGGAAAATACAGGCGGCGGCTGCAATTTCCCCAGTGTTAAAAACACCAGATTGGCAATCGATGCAGCACGATTCCCGCGAAACAAGTTTTGCCGCGCTGGAACAGCGCGTAGAGGCACTGTCTGTTGCGCTGCAACAGGCGTTATCCCTGATGCAGGCGCAAGAGTATTCCACTCAGTCCGTGACGAGTTCCCAGCAGGCGGACACAAGTTATTCGGCAATTCCGGCGAGTGAAGTATCCTGGGCAGCGCGCCGCGTGTACGTCCAATTGCTCCAAAACATGACCACCACCCGCTAACGCCCACTGAAGGCCCCCTTTATGCGTATTCTTATCGACCTCCAAGGTGCCCAGAACGACAGCAAAAACCGTGGCATTGGTCGCTATTCCCTGGCTATTGCCCAAGCCATCGTCCGACAGCGTGGCGAGCATGAAGTATTGATTCTGCTCAATGCCGCATTTGCTGAGAGCATTGATGAAATTCGTGAAAAATTCGCTGACTTACTCCCCGATAGCGCATTCAAAATATTTAACCCGCTCGGTCCCACGCATGGCTCCGATCCTCAAAACATCTGGCGGCGCAATGCCAGCGAGCTGCTCTATGAACATGCAGTGGCGCGACTCCAGCCGGATATACTCCTGATTTGTTCGCCTATGGAGGGCTGGGGCGACCAGACTATTTCATCTATCCATAAAGTTAAGCGTGACACGCTCGTAGTGCCAATACTGCATGACCTGATTCCATTGATTCAGCACGGCCACGGCGACCTAGATTGGCCAGAGGCGACGCTGGCCTGGTACCTACGTAAAGTGGATGATTTCCGGCGGGCAGATTGGGTGCTAGCCAATTCTGAGTCAAGCAAGTCTGAGGCTGTGCGTTATCTGGGGTTTCCTGCTGGACAGATCACGAATATTTCGGCAGCGGCAGCAGGAGGGTTTTATCCTGTGGCGTTTGAAGCTGGGGAGATCGAATCACTCAAGTTGCGTTATTCCATTCGGGACCGATTTATCCTGACCTCTTCTGCTATCGAACAAAGAAAAAATCCTGAGAATCTCGTTCGTGCCTTCTCTTTGCTGCCGCAGTCTGTACGAAAGTCTGTGCAATTGGTGTTGATTGGAAAATTCACGCACCCTGATTACAAAATAGTTCTTCTGGCGCTGGCCAAACAATCTGGCCTTGGTGAGAATGATCTCCTCTTCACGGGGTATGTTCCTGATGAGGAAATGATCCGGCTATATGCCGCTTGCGATATTTTCGTGTTCCCCTCATTCCATGAAGGATTTGGTTTGCCCGCTCTGGAGGCGATGGCCTGCGGTGCCCCCACCATTGCCAGCAATACCACCAGTCTGCCGGAGGTAATGGGCTGGGACGCTGCATTGTTCGATCCACACGATCCGCAGGACATCGCGCGGAGCATGGCGCGCGTGCTCACCGACCATACATTTCGCCGACAACTCCTCGAACACGGCTTACAGCAGGCGCAAAAGTTTTCCTGGGAGCGGAGTGCCCGGCTGGCGATCACGGCGCTGGAGTCGGCAACGGTCGAGCGTTCAGCGAAGGCAAAAGTCGCGTATCCCGCCGCCTTGTTAATGCCTGCCAACCGTCCCCGGCTCGCTTATTTTTCCTCGCTGCCTGCTGCTCAAAGCGGCATTGCCGATTATAGTGCGGAACTGCTTCCGGAACTCTCCAAACACTACGATATCGAGGTGATTGTCGCCCAGGCAGAGCCGGTCAAAGATGCCTGGGTGCTGGGCAACGCCCCGGTGCGCTCCGTGGCATGGTTTGAGCGCCATGCCCACGACTACGACCGCATCCTCTATCAATTCGGCAACTCCGAGTACCATGTCCATATGCTCGATTTGCTTGAACGCTATCCGGGCGTCGTGGTCTTGCATGATTTTTATTTGAGCGGTGTCATAGGCTGGGTCCTGGCCAAGCAACAACCGGGTGCCTGGGATCGGGCGCTGTTGCACGCCCACGGCTGGCCTACCCTGATAAAGCGCCACCAAGCGAAGACCCAGCAGGACGTGGTGGATCTGATCGCGCAATACCCCTGCAATCTGCAGGTGCTGCAACAGGCGCACGGCATCATCGTGCATTCCGACTATTCCCTCAAGTTGGCGGCACAATGGTATGGCGCCGACATGGCTGCGGACTGGGCCGTCATTCCGCATTTGCGGGTGCCGGTGGTCGATGTGCCGCGCGCGGCGGCGCGGGCCGATCTGGGTCTTGCGGACGATGCCTTTCTGGTGTGCTCTTTCGGGTTGCTTGGGGAAACCAAGCTGAATCACCGGTTGATCGAGGCATGGATGACTTCAACTCTGATGAAAGATCCGCGCTGCCGATTGGTTTTCGTAGGCAAACTGCCGGAGGGAGGCAGTTATGGTGAACAGTTGCGCCGTTTGCTGCAGTCCGCCAAGGGGCGCATCATCGTGACTGGCTGGGCAGATAGCACGACCTACAAGCGTTATCTGGCAGCAGCGGACCTGGCCGTGCAGCTACGTACCCAGTCCCGCGGGGAAACGTCGGGTACCGTGCTCGACAGCATGAATTACGGCCTGCCCACCATTGTTAATGCCAACGGCAGCATGGCCGACTTGCCCGAGGAGGTGGTGTATCGCCTCGCGGATGATTTCAGCACGACCCAATTGCGGGAAGTATTGGAACAAGTCTACAAGCAACCCGCCTGGCGAAACGCGTTGGGTCAGCGCGCCGCGGCGCATATTCGCAGCAGACATCTGCCCCGTACCTGCGCCGCACAATATGCCGAAGCGATAGAACGATTTCATGCTCAAGCGGAGGCAGGCATTCAGGGGCTGGTCGGACAGGCTACGCGGCTCGGACCGCCTGACCGGCCAGGAGATTTGGCAGGATTGGCAGAAATTGCAGCGCAGATTTACCCGCCACGCCAGCCCGCTACCCACCAGCTTTTGCTGGATATATCGGGTTTGACCCAGCATGATGGAAAAACGGGCATTGAGCGGGTTGTGCGCAGCGTGTTGCAGGAACTGTTGGAGAACCCGCCAATAGGTTATCGCGTGGAGCCCATCTATGCGACGGCAGCGCACGGTTACCGTTATGCGCGGCGTTTTACAGTAGATTTCCTGGGCTTGGGGGAAATATCACTTGATGACGAGCCCATTTTTGCCACCGCTGGCGACATTTTCTGGGCGCCCGACTGGGTGCCGGATGTGGTGCGGATTCATGAGCGTGAACTGGCTCTGCTGCGGGGGCAAGGAGTCAAAATAATTTTTACGGTTTACGATGTTTTGCCGCTGACACTTCCTGATACGACCCACCCATCCGTACATGAAGCCCACATGCGTTGGCTGCTGGCATTAGCAAGGGTGAGTTCAGGCTTGATCTGTATTTCCGCCACTGTCATGACCAATGTCAAAAAATGGCTGACGCTGTTTGGCCCCCAAACCGGCCATACGATTCCTCTGGGCTGGACGACCTTGGGTAGCGATGTTATTGATTGCGAAGACCGTAAATCCTTTCGCCCAAGCGCTGAGCAGCTTGCACAATTGGTCGCCATCCGTCGCTTTCCGGCCTTTTTGATGGTGGGCACCGTCGAGCCGCGCAAAGGCCATGCACAAACCCTTGCCGCCTTTGAGTGGCTCTGGAATCAAGGCGAAAAACTCAATCTCGTCATTGTCGGTAAAAAAGGCTGGAAGGTGGATGAACTGGCTGAACATCTGGTCACCCACACTGAACGGGATCGGCACCTGTTCTGGTTGCAAGACATTGATGATGCCTTGCTGGAAGAGGTCTATGCCACCAGCGCCTGCTTGCTCGCCGCTTCACTGGATGAGGGTTTTGGCCTGCCATTGATCGAGGCAGCACGCCATAAACTACCCATTCTTGCACGTGACATTCCGGTGTTTTGTGAGGTGGCGGGCGACCATGCCAGCTACTTCTCTGGCCTTGCGCCACAGGATTTGGCCGAGGCTGTGCTGCACTGGTTGGCGCAGGATCATGCCGGAACCGTGCCAAAATCCGAGGCCATACCATGGCTGACCTGGGCGGAGTCCACCCAACAGATGTTGGACGTGATTCTCAACAACCAATGGCAGGACCAATGGCAGCCGGTACATGACACTAGCCTGATGACCCGTCACTGGGCGTCAGACTACCGTGTGCAATCGGTGGTTGGTCAGCGCGTGGGCACTTCTCTCTGGAGCACCGGTCACGTCGGATACTTAGCTTACGGCCCAGCAGTCCTGTCACTCAGAGCCGGGCATTACATCGCTACCTGGAGCGGAAGTATCGGCATGGGCGGATGTGATGACGGCGCTCACGCGGATGTCAGTTATCAGCAGGGCACTAAAATGCTCGCCCGTGTTGAACTGGACGGCTTGGCGCAGGCGGATAGTCACTTCACCGTCGCCCTGCCGTTTACCCTGAGAGAAGATCAGCGTGATTTGGAGGTCAGAGTCTGGGTGGGAGAGCGTAGCGACGTGCGTCTCGACTTGCTGGAGATACGCAAGGCCTCATCCTTAGCTTTAGGCAGATCTGTCAAGTCCCTTGGGCCTGCAGCCGCTATTGCCGGGGCTGAACCTTCACCTTCGGCCCAGGTGCGACGTTATTGGGCTACGCACCCCAAAATGGACACAGAAGTCGGCTACCGCGTGGGCCGCAGTATACTTGCTACGGGTAAAAAGGGACACCTGCTATTTGGCCCATATGTGGGGTTGCCTAAAGGGCGATATGTGGCTACGGTCTTTGGTATGGTACCTGAATCAGGCGGAATAAATGGGTGCTGGATGGATGTGGCGTGGAACAAGGGCCATGACGTAGCTATCCGTCGGACGCTCTACGCGTCCCGAGCGGACGCCACCTGTGAACTCGGTCGCACCGCCTTTGAATTGACCGCTTATGTACCAGATCTTGAAATCCGGGTCTATGTCGAAAGCGGACTCTCCCTGTGTCTTGATGGTATTGTTATAGAGGAGAAGAAATGAAACCTCAACTCGTCGCACGCTTTATGGGATGATAATCATAATTAATAATCATTAAATGAGATATTGTGCCAATATACCGAAGGCTTACTTGCCCAGCTTGTTGCAATTTCACGTGGTCGAATGAAAGTGCAACCCTATCTGGGTAGGCTAGCACGCCTTGGTCCAATCCTTTCAGGGGAAAACCCCGCAGCCCACCATAGGGTAACTGTACTCCTGGTGAATAGTTACTTTCCACGTAACTGTTCACCACCCCGTGCTTCACGTTTCGTTTTGATGTAAAATTATCGCAAGTCATCAAACCACAAGGACGATATGGATCTGCCTGACCTGAGTGCGATGGATCACGCCGCCAAGGATGATCTGATCCGATTTCTTCTCGCGGAAAATGCGGAGTTGAAGTCACGGATCACTGCACTCGAAGTCCGCCTGTCCAAAGACAGTCACAATTCCAGCAAGCCGCCTTCCTCGGATGGCCTGTGCAAGCCCGCTCCCAAGTCCCTGCGTCAGGCAGGACGGCACCCCAAGGGCGGGCAGAAAGGCCATAAGGGTTCTGTGCTGGAACGTGTCGCCGAACCGGATCAGGTGGTCACCCACCCTTTGCCTGCCACCTGCGATGCCTGTGGCAGCGCTTTGGACGAGGCTCATATAGCGGAAGCTCGTCAGGTTTTTGACCTACCGCCGCAGCAGGTTGAGGTCACCGAACATCGCGTTCTGGAAGCCCGCTGCGCCTGCGGCAAGGTGCACCGGAGCGACTTTCCGGAAGGCGTTATCGCCACCACGCAGTATGGTCCACGCGTACAAGCCACTGTCGTCTATCTTACCCAGCACCACATGCTGCCGATCCTGCGCGCCGCCCGGATCATGCGGGATACCTGTGGGGTTGCCCTGTCGTCGGGCGCTGTGGTCAGGATGATTCACACCGCAGCCGGTAATCTGGCCCCTGCCGTCGTGCGCATTGCGGATGCCGTCCGGGACGCCCGTGTGGCCCATTTCGATGAAACCGGTATGCGGGTCGAGGGCAAACTCCACTGGCTGCACGCGGCAGCGACACAAACTCTGACCTGGGTTGGCATACATGCCCGCCGTGGCCAGGAGGCTTTCGACGCTTTCGGCATTCTGCCCGGATTCCAGGGGACCGCCATTCACGATGGCTGGGCGCCCTACCGGAAATATGAATGCCGCCACGGCCTGTGCAATGCGCATCACCTGCGGGAGTTGACGCTGGTCCATGAACAGTACGGTCAACGCTGGGCGAAGAATATGATCGACCTGCTCGTTGCCGCCAACCGGGAGGTGGCCGATGTGCCGCTCAGCGATGACCGGATAACTCAAATCAACGCGGACTACACCGCGATACTGGCCAAAGGCGACACGATCCACCCGATCAAGAAGCGTAAAAATGGCACGGCACATCGGAAACAATCCACCCCGACCAATCTGTTGCGGCGCCTGCGTGAATATCGTGAGGATGTCCTGCGTTTCCTCTCGGATCCGGAGGTGCCCTTCACCAACAACATCGCAGAACAGGCGGTGCGAATGCCCAAGGTCAAACAGAAGATCTCCGGCTGTTTCCGAACCTTTGGTGGGGCTGCCGCCTTCTGCACGATCCGATCCTATCTGGAAACCTTACGCAAGCAGGGCGCCGACCTGCTGCACGCCTTGGTCCAATCATTTCAGGGGAAAACCCCACAGCCCACTATGGGGTAACTGTACCCCTGGTGAATAGTTACGTGGGCACAAGCCACAATCGCCAGAATTGGTGCTCATGATGATCATCGGCGCGCTCAAAAATGAAGTGCAACACCGATGGTCCAACGGGATCGGAGGTGCTGAATGGGCACGATGTACAGTCAGTTGAGTGGGGATGAGCGGAACCAGTTGCAGCGAGGGTTCAATGAG
>JAJYPA010000036.1 GCA_021795795.1 Pseudomonadota bacterium
ATCTCCTGCCGATCGCTTCCGCCAGCGTCTCGATGTTTGGCGTTTCAAAGAACTGGCCATGTCCACCGCTGACGATATCGACCGTATATCCTGCCGGATATGCGGTACGAAATATGGCGTCAGGGTCCGCCCCTGGAGTGTAGGGGTTGAACTGGCTGTCGCGACCAAAAATCAGTGCGACCTGGCCATCGTAGGGTTCGAACAAGCATAGTTCCATCAGGAAGAGCAGCGACACCTCTCGGCCTAGTTCGCGTAATCGAAGCGCAATCGCATAGGCAATTATGCCAGCTTGGCAGTTGCCTCCGAGAAGAAAGGCTCCATAGGGCTGCAACTCGATCATCTCCGCCGCGTAATGCGCTGCAATCGCTCGAATATTCGTCTCCGTATACTCCATGATGAGATATCCCGAACGCATGCCGTGTACGGGCTGATCGGATCCGAGATATTCCGCAAGCTGCGTAAGCTCGCGATGGCCCTGCAGACACCAGAATAGCCCTTTTTGAGATCCCGTTTCATTTATCGTCACGATGAACGAATCCAGCGATGAGCGGAATCCGGTCCAGGTCTTCACATAAGTGTGCTGCCGCTCCAATATTTCTTCGATCGACGTCGCTTCGCCGTGAGCTGCCGGAGCTTCGCCAACCTCGGCAGGGTCCATGATCTTTTCGGTCGGTTCAGCGATGGCATCGTCGCCGGTGCGTTGAGACTCCGGTGCCGTCTTGCTGCCGTCTGTGAGACGTTCGACGAGAGCTGCCGGTGTCGGCGATTCGAACATGTATTGAATCGGCAGCTCGATACCTGCGCGCTCGCGTAGCATAGACTGTACTTTCACC
Source organism: Pseudomonadota bacterium (assembly GCA_021795795.1). Next base: position 834 of record JAJYPA010000036.1, read on the forward strand.
GCCAGCAGCGAATGGCCTCCGAGCTCGAAGAAATTGTCTTCGGCGCCCACCTGTTCCCGGCCCAGCACCTCGGATAGTCGACCGTCGTGGCGTTCCAGTCGTAGAGGACGGTGCGGCGCTCGTCGTTCGTCAATACGCTGAACTGACTTAGAGGAATATCCTGCGCGGACTCTACGGCCCGACAAAACAGATCCAACAGACGCTGCATATGATCCGTCAAGCAATCAAGGCGGTAATGCGAAGGGTTGCCATCAAGATCGATACGCAAGCCGCCGGTTCTTTCGCTTCCATACAGGGTCAAAGAGAGATCGAATACGGGGCCATTCGAAACATTATGAACTTGAACAGGACAACCGGCAAAGTCACGGATAAAGTCGAAAGTCATTACATTGACGACCAACCCGTGAAGGCTATTCACGTTCGGCGGTAATTGTAAGTCATGGCGCAGATCTTCACTACGATAGCGTTGATGACGAAACGCGTCGCGCATCGTCCTCGACGCTTCCCGTATGAATTCTTCAAAATTCAACTGGGGATCGATGGTCAGCCGTAGCGGCAAGACATTCACCACCATGCCGTCGGAGTTACGCACCTTCGCACCCACTCTGGCGCTCGCGGCCATACCTATGACGATGTCGGACTCACCGGTGAAGCGACTGAAATAGAGCGCCGCCGCCGCCGTAACGACTTGAGCGAGACTTGCCCCATAAGCACCGCCCAAGGTCCGCAATTTCTCCGCCACCGGATTGGGGAGGAAGTCAGTGACGCGGAGGAATTCGCGTGGCGGAATCACGGCCGGCGGTTTTCCCGAAAGGGTCGCCTGTTTCGGCCCGTCCTTGAGTCGTGCCATCCAATAGTCCCGATCGCGAGCGTATCGTGCGGATGCTATGTAGCTCTCTTCCTCGCGAAGGATATCGAGCCAGGAACTCGCATTTTCCGTCTCAACTGGAGATCCCCTGAGCAACGAGGCGTAGCGCAGCGCCACTCTCCGCACGAAACGGGTCCCGCTGTACCCATCGAAAACGATGTGATGATAGCGGTGGTAATAAAAAAAGCAGTTCGCGTTTACTTTGAAGATAGCAAAAGCACAAAGCGGTCCGCGAGCGAGATCGCAATGACTCTGCATATCCCGTCGCATCCATGCCTCGGCCGTAGCGCGGGCATTCGCATCCTCGACCAGATCGAAGTAGGGGACGTCTAAAATTTCTTCTTGCGCAAAATACTGTCGCGGCCCGTCCTCGGTTTCGACGAAAAGCAGACGCAGAGCACCGGTGTTCTCGAAAACGTGCCGGACTGCCGTCCTCAACAGATCCGGATCGATCGCCCCTGAAATCTCTATGTATTCACCGATATTATATGCTGGACTCTCCGGGTCGAGCATTTGGGCGGTCCAGATGGCGAACTGCGCCTTTGTCAGCGGATAGTGTGAATGCATCGTTCAATTCCAAAGCCAGAGGTCCAGTATCAGGATTGCGCTGGCGTGTGGCGACCCGATGGCGGTTCGCATCACGCGGTTATGGAACTACGCCAGCCGTCGTCAGACCCTGAATGGGGTAAACGATCTGTATGATCAAACCCAAGAATTTCTGCAGATCGGTGATGGGCGCCGATGCCACATAAATCAGATCGTGATTCTGGATCGGGAACGTCTGCGCCGCAAAAAGCGTGGCCGGATTGCTGAAGTCGAAGCGAAACACCGTCGGCACCTCGCCGTTGGCGGCCAGTTGCACCGGCTTGGGCCAATGGGGGAGCAGAGAGGGCTTCTCAAAGCGGAAGACAAAGACCGCCTTGGCGTCCGCCTGGGTGCCATCCAGTCCGCCGACATTCGCCAGCGCCTGCGCCAGGCTGATGCCCGAGGCCTGGAAGTCCACTTCCTTGGTCTGCTTGGTGGCGCCCATCACCGTCACGTGCAGGGGCTGATATAGCGCGGTCAGGATATCGCCGCCGCGCAAGGAAACATTCTCCGCCGGATTACGGATGACCTCTTCCAGAGGTAGTTGCAGCACCTTGCCGGCGCGGGACAACTGCAGGGTCACCTTGTTGACGGGTTTGTTCACGCCGCCCGCCGCCGCAATGGCCTGGAGTACGTTGACGCCGCCCGGAATCATGGGCACCTGGGCGCTCCGGGCCACATTGCCGACTACGGTAATGCTCTGCGCATGGTTGTTCACCAGCCGCACCACCACCTGCGGATCGTGGGCCATGGGGCTGAGCCGCTCGCGGATCTCGGCACCGATCTCATTGAGGGTTTTGCCGGCACAGGGAATTTTGCCCGCGAAAGGCATCATGATATCCCCGTCGCTCCCCACCATCTGCTCCGGGATAGAAGTCATCATGGACCCCGACGGTGTGCTCATGGACTGGCTCGCCGTGGCAAAAAGCATGGCCGGCGGCGCCTCCCAGATATAGACCTGCAGAGTATCGCCGGGCCCGACGGTATAGGTCAGCGGGTCGGGATTGGTGAAGTCCTTCAGGAGATCCAGGCGTGGCCGCTCGATCTCGTTTTTGATGTAGCGGGACACGGCATAATTCACGTCCACCAGTTGAATCCCCGCCATGGTCTGGTTGCTGGCCACATCCTTCACACTGCTGGCGCGCGGCCCGGAATACGGCATATAGCCGGCGCAACCATCCAGGCCAAGCAGCAGGGCAGCCAAGACGCCCATGCGTATGGTCCAACTTTTCGTCACCGTGACCACGTGCAGCCTCCCAAACCAACGATCAAGCGCATCTGCCAACGCACATCAGACACCACAAGACACCACTCGCACACCCGAAGTGTTATAAATTAATTTTATAATAAGGCCCGGCACAAAGGGACGAAAAAGCCGGTTCGTTCAGCGACACAAAGCCACCTGGGATGGATGTCACCAATGTTACATAACTTGTTACTGGCTGTTAATGTTGATGTAATGTCGGATGAAGCGAGAATCTGAGCGACACAAAGATCCCCGTGAAGTCTAGTTGGCGCTCTGTCTGGTCATTAGTTTGCATTATGGTTTCGTATGTTTCACAATTGAAACCGTTCGCGGCATGAGCGCAATAGAGGGGGGTTATCCATGACTTTGGTGCCTGTGATTTTGTCCGGCGGTACGGGTTCCCGCCTGTGGCCACTCTCCCGCAAATCCTTTCCCAAGCCTTTCGTCGCGTTGCCGGACGGCGAAAGCCTCATTCAAAAAACGCTGCTTCGAGTCATCAACCTTGGAGCCGAAGGCCCCATTCTCACGGTCACCAACCGCGACTACTATTTTCTGACGCGCGACACCTATGCCGCCTGCGCCAAAACCCACCAAGGCAAGATACCGGACGCGCACTACCTGCTGGAGCCGGAAGGCCGCAACACCACCCCCGCCATGGCCGCAGCGGCCCTCTGGGCGCGCGAGATGGAGGGGGATGACGCCGTTCTCCTCTTCCTGCCGGCGGACCATCTCATCGCGGACGAAGCGCGCTTCGGCGCCGCCGTACAGAGCGCGGCAGCCCTGGCCGGGCAAGGTTACCTCGTCACCTTTGGCGTGACCCCCACCGCGCCGGAAACCGGCTACGGCTACATTCAGGCGGGCGCATCGCTGGGCGCGGGGCACCAGGTCGTGCGCTTCGTCGAAAAACCCAATACCGCAACCGCCCAGGACTATCTCGCCGGCGGCGACTACCTGTGGAACTCCGGCATGTTTTGCATGCAGGCGGGTAGCCTGCTGACAGCGCTGAAGGAGCATGCACCCGCCACCCTCGCCGCCGCCAGCGCCGCGACGGCCTCCGCCGCGCGCAACGGCGACACCTGGGAGCTCGGTAAGGAATTTGCCGCCGCCCCGGATATCTCCGTCGACTATGCCGTCATGGAAAAGGCCGCCAACGTGGCCGTGGTGCGCGCCGACTTCGACTGGAACGACCTCGGCGCCTGGACGGGTTACAGCGCGCTGATGCCGCACGATGCAAACGGCAACCAGATCCACGCCCGCGACAGCCTCTTCGTCGATGCGCAGCGCTGCGTCGTACACAGCCCGGACCGGCTAACCGCCGTACTCGGCCTGAGTGATGTGCTCATCATAGACACCCCGGATGCGCTATTGATTGCCGACCGGCACCGGGATCAGGAAGTCAAAACCATCGTCGAACACCTCAAAGCCCGCAAACACGATTGCGTCAATACCCACACCACCGTCCACCGCCCCTGGGGCACCTACACCACGCTGGAAGAGGGCGACCACTTCAAGATCAAACGAATCATCGTCAAGCCCGGCGAAAAGCTCTCCCTGCAGATGCACCATCATCGCAGCGAACACTGGATCGTGGTGCGCGGCACCGCCAGAATCGTCAACGGCGATACCGAAAAACTGGTTTTGACCAACGAATCCACCTATATCCCGGCTGGTCATTGCCATCGCCTGGAAAACCCCGGCGTGATCGATCTGGTGCTGATCGAAGTGCAGAGCGGGGCTTATCTGGGAGAAGACGACATCGTACGTTTTGAGGACATTTACGGGCGCGCGCCCGAAGTCCCGAACGCGGCCCTGCTCAGCGCGTAACGCCTCTACCATACCAACAAGGAAACCCGCGTGCTCAAGGCCCTCTGGACCAAGACCAGAAATCTGAACAAGCTGTTTATCTATGTGGTGGTTCTGCCCACTGCGGTGGCGATTCTCTATTTCGGGATCATCGCCTCGCCGGTTTATATCTCCGAATCCCGCTTCATCGTATACAGCCCCAGTCAACATATGAGTAGCTCCGGCCTCAGCAGCCTGCTCAGCGGTCTGTCGGGCAGCAGCTCCATGACCGGCACCTACTCTGTCCACGACTACATCGAATCCTGGGACGCCATGATGGCGGTAAACCGCGCCTACAACCTGAAAGAGGTGTATGGCAATAGCGAGATCGACGTTTTTGGTCGCTTTGGCGGTCTTTTTTACCCCTCCAGGAGCGACGTGAAGCTGCTGCGCTACTATCAATCCATGGTCACCGACAACCTGGACGACACTAGCGGCATCACCAAACTCAAGGTGCGCGCCTACAGCGCGGCGGATGCCCAAAAGATCAACGCCTTCCTCCTGCAAAAAAGCGAAGCGCTGATCAACCAGATGAATAATCAGGCCAGAGAAAACGCGGTCAGCTATGCCCAGCAAGATGTAAACAAGGCCGAGGTGCGGGTAAATCAGGCCACCGTCGCGCTCGCCGAATACCGGAATCAGCATGCGGTGTTCAGCCCGGAGCCCCAGTCGGCGCTACAACTCCAACTCATATCCCAACTCCAGACCCAGGTCATCTCTGAAAAAGCGCAACTCGCCGCCATTCTTCAACACGCGCCGCAGAACCCGCAGATCCCCGTGCTGCGCAGTGGTATTACGGCGCTGGTGTCTGAAGTCGACAAGGAAAAGGCCAAGGTAGTCGGCGGAAAGGGCTCCCTGGCCAGTAAGGACCCGGCCTATGTGCGGCTGTCCCTGGGGCAGGCGTTGGCGACAAAGATCCTGGAGGCGGCGGTCACCTCCCTGGAGCAGGCCAAGGTCGAGGCGCAGAAGCAGCAGCTCTACCTGGAACCCATCTCCAGGCCCAATCTGCCTGACGCGCCCCAGGAGCCTCACCGCGTACGCGACATACTGGGCGTATTGGCCTTGGCGTTAGTGGTGTGGGGGGTGCTGAGCATACTGGTCGCTGGCGTGCGAGAACACCATGACTAAGCATCATATGGCAAAGCCCATGTATCCGGCATGCATAGGCGAGGTTCATCATGCCAGAACAGCTTGATATCCAGCGCATCCTCGCATTGCCCGACAACGAGTTTCTGCCGGAGGTATTTCGCGCCCTTCTGGGTCGCGATCCCGACCCTGATGGCCTGCATTATTATACCCACCGTCTGCAGCAGGGGGTCAGCAGAACACTGGTACTGCTCGAATTTCGGACTTCTGCCGAAGGGAAAAAGCGGGCGGGCGTCCTTTCGGTACCGGACCTGGATACGCTGATTCCGCGCTATCAGTTGCTCAAACAACTGCCTTTCGGCAAATGGCGGTGGCTGTTTTTGCCCAAGCTAAACAAAACGACAAAACCCGGCGAACAGGCCGGGCCTCGTTGGCACCAGGAGGAATCCACCTTCCGGGAAGGCATTGCCATCCAACGAAGGGTGATCTGGGCGCTTATTCTACGCGAGACGGTTACCCGTTATGGACGAGAGAATCTGGGGATGTTGTGGTTTTTCGCCGAACCACTGCTGTTTATCGTTGGTATCACACTTTTATGGAGCTACATCGAACCCAGGTCCATTCCAAGCGGAACCATCGCCGCTTTTGCAGTAGTCAGTTACCCGACGGTTTTGCTCTGGCGTAATGGAGCGAACAGAGTGGCTAAAGCTATTGAATCCAATCGCGCTCTTTTGCATCATCGCCCCATTCGGCCGCAAGACTTTTTTTATTCGAGAATATTGCTGGAGTTCGCCAGTGCGACCGCAGCATTTCTGGTGATATTTATACTTTTTGTTGCGGTGGGCATATCGCATTATCCAGCCAATCTCTTCGACATGGTCATGGGCTGGTTCATGGTCGCCTGGTTCGCCTTCGGTTTCGCATTGATCATGGGCGGATTATCGGAAGTCAGCGAAGTGGTGGAAAAAATATCACACATTATCTTGTATCTCATGCTGCCGTTTTCTGGCGCGTTTTTTCCCGCATATATTGTTCCCGAACCCACGCGTAATTATCTCTTACTTTTTCCGTTGGCCGATTGCGTGGAGTTCTTTCGATATGGGTACTATGGAGACTCATTCCCATGTTATTACCACCTGGGGTACACCGTTGCCTGTAATCTGGCATTGACGCTCTTCGGTTTGGCCATGATGACCTATGCCATTCGTAAAGTAGAAGCGACATGATTGAGCTTTGTGAGGTGACCAAGACCTACCCCATCCATCATGGCCATGCGCAACGGACCATTCTGGATGGGATAAATTTGCGCGTCGGGAAGGGCGAGAAATGGGGTATCCTCGGGCGGAACGGGGCGGGCAAATCGACGCTTATTCGGCTCATCAGTGGTGCAGAAAGACCCAATGCCGGCAATATCGTCAGAAACATGACCGTATCCTGGCCCTTAGCTTTTGGTGGAGCTTTTCAGGGCAGCCTCACGGGCCGGGACAATACCCGTCTCATTTGCCGAGCTTACGGGGTGGATTTTGATAAAACCATAGCTATGGTGGAAGACTTTGCTGAATTGGGGTCTTACCTCTGGGAGCCGGTCAAGTCTTACTCTTCTGGTATGGCGGCGCGCCTTGCCTTTGCCATCTCTATGGCTGTGGAGTTTGATTGTTTTCTCATCGACGAGGCTTTTGCCGTTGGCGATCACCGGTTTCTCCAGAAATGTAATATGGAGTTATTTGAAAATCGTGGTGATCGCGCCATGATCATCGTCTCCCATCAGACAAATATTATCCAGGCCCACTGTGATCATGCCGCTGTGTTGGAAAATGGCCGTCTGACGATACATGAAAACGTAGACTCCGCCATCGCTACGTACGAGTTGCTCTGATCATATTTATGAACTTTGAACCAATGACGAAAAACTTTTTGCCGCCATGCCTAAGAAGAGCTGTCAACACTGCCTTTAACGAAGAACTGATAAGCACTGTGTGTGTGTACACTTGTATCATTTACAGATTGGGGATCGCATATGAAAACGCAATCTATCACTAAAGAAAGCCATACAGAGATCAATCTTCATCAGATTCTGGCATTACCGCATGAAGAATTTTTACCTCAAGTATTTTGTATGCTTATGGGCCGTAAACCGGACCCCTTTGGACTCCTGCATTATGCCTCGCGTCTCAATAAAAAAATAAGTAGGACACAGATTATGGTCGAGATGCGCAGCTCCGATGAGGGGACAGCACAAGCACACACGGCTCCCTGCCGAGAGTTGGATGCGCTCACGCGTCGTTATCTACTCCTCAAAAAACTGCCCTTGGGTCGGTGGCGCTGGAGCTTTCTACCCCAGCTTGAGCCCCGTAGTGTCATGGACGATGCATTCCACTGGGAGCAATGGGCGGCTGCCTATATCCAATCAGCAACCATTACTGCTACTGCCGTGCCGAAGGCATTGGAACGGCGACTCGATGAATTGCAAGTGGAAATGGAAAAGCTGCGTGGGGGCTTATGTGAAAGTGCGGAGCGCTTAGCGGAACATGATGCTTCGGCCACAGCGCTGGCCGCATCGCATCAGGCGCCGAACCCCATTGCCCATCCACCCATACCTGCGGAACAACTGCCTTGGGCTGCTCGTAGTATCTATCACCAACTCCTGCAGCAAGCTGCAGTACGCGCATAATCCAGAGGAGCCACAACGTCGTGCGATTTGTCATCGATCTACAAGGTGCCCAAACTTCCGGGAGCCGCAACCGCGGCATTGGTCGCTATTCTCTCTCTTTGGCACAAGCAATCGCCCGACAACAGGACGAACATGAGATTATAATTGTCCTCAACGGTATCTTCGCAGACACCATAGATCCTATTCGTAAGGATTTTGCGGAGTTGCTGCCTGCAGAAAACATCAAGGTTTGGCACCCGCTCAAGCCAGTCCACGCAGCAGATCCGGCCAATATCTGGCGCCGCAAGGCGTCGGAGGCGATCAGGGAGTTTTTCCTCGCCAGTCTGCAACCTGACATGGTGCTGGTCAGCAGTCTTTTCGAAGGCTTTGGTGACGACAGTCTGGCCAGTGTCGGGCAGTATCTTGCACACCTACCAACCGCTGTCGTGCTTTATGACCTGATACCTTTCATCTACCCCAAGCCCTACCTGGAGAATCCCGCTATTTCGGCTTGGTATCACAACAAAATCGACCATGTTCGGCGCGCCGATCTGCTGCTGGCTATTTCAGCGTCTTCCGGTATGGAAGCTGTGAAATACCTTGGTATACCACAGGAGCAGACCGTCAATATTTCCTCGGCCATAGACATATCCTTTCGACCCCAGCGGTATACGGCTCCGCAGGAACAATCTCTCCGTGTCCGTTACGGCCTTCAAAAGCCCTTTGTCATGTATACGGGGGGGATCGACCACCGTAAAAATATCGAAGGTTTGATTGCCGCTTTCGCCCGGTTGTCGGCAGACCTACGGCAACATTACCAGTTGGCCGTGGTATGCGCTATTCAGCCGCACGATCGTAAACGCCTGCAAACCCTGGCCCTTAAACTTGGCCTGTCTGCCGAGGATGTGATTTTTACAGGCTTCATTCCAAATGAAGACCTCTTGGCACTGTACAACCTCTGCCATTTGTTTGTGTTTCCATCCTGGCACGAAGGTTTCGGCCTGCCTGCCCTAGAGGCCATGGCCTGCGGTGCTCCCACGCTGGCCTCCAATTGCAGCAGCTTACCCGAGGTGGTGGGCTGGGATGGGGCGCTGTTTGACCCGTATGACACCAGCGACATGGCGCGTGCCATCGAAAGTGGATTGACCGACGAAGGTTTTCGTCAGAAGCTCAAAGCACATGGACTGGAGCAGGCGCGCAAATTCTCTTGGGATGCAAGCGCGCAGCGTGCCCTGCAGGGTATGGAAGCTTGGCTTGGCGCGCACAAGGCGCCTGCAAAGATTGAGGCGCATGCTCTGCCATTGGGGCGGACACACTGCCCCCGGCTGGCCTTTGTGTCACCTCTACAACCCGCGCAAAGTGGTATTGCTAATTATAGCGCCGAGCTGCTGCCCGAACTTGCCCGGCATTATGCCATTGACGTCATCATGGAGCAGCAGGAACCGGTAACCGACCCTTGGGTGGTGGCTAATGCGATGCAGCGCAGCGTGGCTTGGTTCGAGCAACATGCTGGCGAATATGACCGCATCCTTTACCACTTCGGCAACTCCCCCTATCATCAGCATATGTTTGGCCTGCTGGATCGTCATCCGGGCGTGGTGGTGCTGCATGACTTTTTCCTGGGTCACGTCGTTGCCCATATAGATTGGCAGGATATCAACCCTGGAATTTGGGCGCGCACACTGCAGCGCGCCCATGGCTGGAAGGCGATGCAGCAGTGGCACGAAGCGGAAGACACAGTAGATATAAAATGGGAATACCCGTGCAATCTAGACGTGCTGCAAGGCGCACTGGGCATCATTTGCCATTCCCACCACTCGCGCAGGTTGGCTGCCCAGTGGTATGGCGCTGGTTGGGGGGACGACTGGACGGTTATTCCACTCCTGCGCGTCCCGCCGGCGGAAAGTCGGCGGGACGCGGCGCGCGATGCCCTAGGGCTGGGCGATGAGGAGCTACTGGTTGTCAGCTTCGGGCTACTTGGACCCACCAAACTCAACCACCGCCTGTTGGAGGCATTCCAGGCATCCTCCTTGGCACGTGACCGGCGTTGCCGTCTGGTGTTCGTAGGCGAACTGCCCAACTCGGATTACGGCGAACAAATCCGTCAGATGTTGCAGACACCTCAGTTGCGTGGTCGTGTGCGTGTTACCGGCTGGGCAGACGAGGAAACCTATCGCTGCTATCTTGCCGCGGCCGACTTAGCCGTGCAGTTGCGCGCCATGTCGCGGGGTGAAACCTCTGCTGCCGTACTGGATTGCATGAATTATGGCATTGCCACCATTGTCAATGCTAACGGCTCTCTAGCTGATTTGCCCACCGATGCCGTGCATATGTTGTCCGATGTTTTTGGCTCGGCTGATCTCCGCCGGGTTCTGGAGAGATTCTGGAGTAATGCGCCTGCTCGCTACGCCCTAGGGGCAAGGGCCGCGCAGTATATTCGCACCCACCATAACCCCAGACGCTGCGCCGATCAGTATACCCACGCCATAGAAGGCTATTACGCGCGTGCCGTGCAGGGCATGTCTGGCCTGACCCGTGCGGTGGCAGCACTGGGCATGCCCGCTAATCCGCAAGATTTGGCCGACTTTGCGCAACGTGCTACGGAGGTCTTTTCGCCACCCCGACCCGCCCTGCGCCAACTCCTCGTGTCCGTGAGCGAACTGGCGCAGCACGATGCGGCATCCGGCATCCAGCGCGTGACACGCAGCATCCTCCATGAATTGTTGGAACACCCGCCGGCCGGTTTCCGTGTCGAGCCGGTGTACACCACTCTAGAGCACGGCTACCGCTACGCGCGGCGTTTTACTGCCGAGTTTCTGGGCGTTGCCCAGGCGCCACTTCAGGACGATCCGGTGGAAGCGCAGGCGGGCGATGTATTCTTCGGTCTGGATCTGGAGTCTTTCTTCGTGCCACGTCATCAGGCATGGTTACAAGAGCTTCGTCACAGGGGCGTTGGCGTATATTTCATAGTCTATGACCTCCTACCCTGCACCCACCCCCAGTATTTCGAAGCGGGGGCGGTACAAAGCCATCCGCTTTGGCTGCAAAGCCTGGCGCATTGCGATGGCTTGGTATGTATCTCAAAATCTGTTGCAGGCGAATTGATCAACTGGCTGAATTTGTTCGGGCCGCACCGCGCCCTGCCACTGCGTATAGGTTGGGCACATCTGGGCGCCGACTTCACCCGCAAGGTAGACGGCGGCCACCAGCTTCTTGAAGCGCAGTCTGCGCAGGCGCTGCACAAGCTGAGGCAAGCCCCAACCTTTCTGATGGTGGGCACGTTGGAGCCGCGTAAGCGTCAGGATCAGGCGCTGGCTGCATTTGATTTGCTGTGGCGCGAAGACGTATCGGCCAATCTGGTGATCGTTGGTAAGCAGGGCTGGATGATGGACGAACTGGCGGAGCGGTTGCGCCACCACCCGGAGCGCGAGCGTCAAGTGTTCTGGTTCCAAGGTATTAGTGATGACCTGCTGGAACAAGTGTATGCCGCCAGTACCTGCTTGATTGCCGCATCTGCCGATGAGGGCTTTGGGTTGCCACTGATCGAGGCGGCACAGCACCGGTTGCCAATCCTTGCACGAGACATTCCAGTATTTCGTGAGGTGGCACAAGAGCACGCTAGCTATTTTACCGGTGACGCACCACAGCACTTGGCAGAAGCAGTCAAGCGTTGGCTGCAAGCCCATCAAGCTGGCAGCGGCCCGCAGTCCCACCTTATACCTTGGCTAACTTGGCAGAAATGCACCCAAAACATGCTGGACGTGATACTGGGTGGGAATTGGTATGAGCAGTGGCTTCCAAAAGCAGAGCCGCATCTGGTTGCACGCTACTGGGGCTCAGACTGGCATCTGGGCAGCGTGGTTGGGGAAGTGAGCGGTACCGCCCGCCAAAGTACGGGTGTAGCCGGAAATCTGCTTCACGGTCCTTACATTCCCTTGAAACCGGGCAGGTATCTAGCCATCATTTTAGGAGCCTGCGGATTTGGCGGCCCGGTGGGAGCTAGAGCCGATCTGGTAATAAAGAGCGGTACGGTGAAGCTCGCGGGAGAAGTCCTCCTTGTCTGGGATGGAGTCAATGCAGAGCAACCTCTGGCTATTTTGCCCTTCGTTCTGGAGGAGGCCTGCACTGACCTGGAAGTGCGGGTGCATGTCGAACGGGAAAGCGACGTGCAAGTATCTATGGTGGAAATCCGCAAACAAGATGCATCTGCCCAAGCCCCCGCATCGCAAATCTCCTGTACATCAGGACCGAAAGCCGCAGACCTCGTCTGCACAGATTCCTGCGTTCCTTCCGCCGAAGTGCGCCGTTACTGGGCGACGCATCCACTTCTGCATACCAAGGTCGGGCAGAAGGTCGGTCGTACATTGTGGACACTAGGCAAGGCAGGTGTTTTAGTCCATGGCCCCTACATTGGCCTGCCTGCCGGCACTTATCATGGAGCGGTCTTTGGCCAAGTTAATCACCCGAATGGTTTGGGTGGGGCGTGGATGGATGCCACAGCGCAGAAAGGCGGGTTGCAGCTTGCGAAAGCCCCATTGGACACAGATGCACAACGCACCGGATTACTAGGAGAAATCACCTTCACCTTGAACGGATACACGGAAGACGTGGAGATCCGGGTATGGGTAAGCGCGAATTCGGATTTACAGGTAACTGGAATCCAGATCGAACAAACGCCAGACGAGACGGGTGCAGAGCCAACGAAGGAGGTTCCTACCGAAGACGTGGTCTCAGCAGTAGCGGAAAGGGAGGATACGTTGCAGGAGATTCCATCACCTGCAATCGAAACCGCCGAGATGTGGAGTCACGCGGCTGCACGTCCGTTGCCGGTCGAACAAACACCCGAGCAGCAAGGTGCGGAGCAGCCGATACTGGAAACGATGATCTTGCCGTCGATAGATATGGCGGATGCGATGGAAAATCGACAAATTGACGCGGAGCACCTCGAAGTACCAAGGAAAGTCGAAGGTATCGGAATGCAGGGCGTAAATGCGCAGCCCGACTTAAACCTGTTCTGGCTGGGGGTTGTCAAAGTACTGGGAGGCCGAAAGCGAAATACGTTGCCCCTGCAAACGCCTAGTATACCGGTGGAACGTGAAAATGATGGTCAGTCGGCCATAGAGACAGATGCCAACATATCTGCACCCCAGAGTAAACAACCCACATACGAGTTCGGCCATATTGAATCTATAACCCAATCTGACCAAATTTTTGATGCGTCGCTGCCTGAGAGACTGCTTATGCCTGTGCCCGAGGTAGAAGAATCCTCGCCACCAGTGCCACCACAGTCCATATCTAAAACTCTTGCAGCTATAGCACGAAAAAAAAACACGGCCGGTAAGCGGCGCAAAGGAAGGAGATAGTAAGTTGAGACAGGCATAGACCGGGGCTATGCTAGCGGCGCCGATGAGACATGAAGCGCATGGCATATGCCGATATTTGCGGACGAGAAAAACATTATCGCCCCGCCGAAGGATGTGTACTCATTGATAATCAAAACACGATGTTCTTTGGCTGGCTGCCCATGGAACACTATACGGATATCTAAGAATGGGTGATTCGATCATTATAAACAACGAAGTGGGGGACTTTAATGAGTAAAGTACGGGCATTTCCAGGGCGTATTATATTCGATCACATACCAAAAACAGCCGGAGAATCTATAAGGCATTGGCTAACTGACGTGTTGGGCAACGGTATAGTTTCTGAACATGTCAATGGTAGTTATGCTCATTTGATAAAAACTTGCGGTGGATTATATTCGATTATTCCGGCCCACCTTGACTTCACTGAAGGGGATAGTTTAGATCCTCGGTATCAACACATCACCCTGCTTCGGAATCCGGTAGACCGCGTCGTCTCATGGTTATATTTCGTAACCGTAAACCCTCAAGATTTGAATGACGAGAGAGTTGGTTTGCAAAAAACATGCGCCCAGCGTCTGTTGGACACAGAGGGGCAGGATCTGGATCCTGAAATTATTGGGGGTGTATCGAATTATTATGTCAATCACTTTTCTCGAATTAAAGATATTGAATGCGTGAGCGATGAAAGCAAGTTACTTTCGGCAATCTCCGCGATCAAGGAATATGATGTTATCGGTTTCCTAGACGATATGCCACGATTTCTCGCAGAGACAGCTGATCTGATTGGCATTCCCCGCCCGGACTTGATTCCTCGAGTTAATGAGACAATACGGCGTCCCCACGTTAATGAAATTTCCGAGCCGCTACGGGCTCGCATTGTTGAACTTAATACGCTAGATATTCGGTTTTACGAGGCGGTGCATGAATGGAGGCGCAACTCGCCGGAGTGCCTCAACATGCTTGATGTCGCGTATGAGGGGCTGATATGGGACAAGTACGAGCGCCCAAACATGGTGGGGAGTGTCGTCTCGTTAGCTAGGGGCGGGCTGACAGTCGTAGGGGCTATGCGATCACAGATGAAGGTGGGTCAAAAGATAACGATCGGTGTGGAAATCCATAATCGTGGAGAGCAGGCGTGGGTCGGCGATCTATCACGACCGATAAAGGCTTCGTATCACTGGATTGATCAGAATGGCACGCCCGTGGTCTTTGACGGCGTGCGTACACCTGTCCCAGAAAGTGGTATCCCGCCGAAACAGGTGGTTCGTGTTGAGATGGCGGTGGTGGCACCGGCTGTCCCCGGGCGTTATGTACTGGTTTTGACGATTTTGCAAGAACGTGTAGCGTGGCTTGAAGAGAAGGGTTTCGAGCCTGCTAGGCTGGAGGTTGACGTTAGATGATATTAGCTTTGGTTTATGGCGCATCGCCAAGCTTAAAGAATCTCAAGCGCCGATAATGTTAAACGGGCGAGGGTACGTATGACGATGGAACTGGTGGTGTCACACAAACACGAACTCCAGGCAGAATCCCTCGAAATTCTCCGCGAAGCCGTAGCTGAGGCGCGCAAGCCGGTGATGTTGTATTCCATCGGCAAGGATTCCTCAGTGATGCTGCATCTGGCGCGCAAGGCCTTCGCGCCAGGGCCGTTGCCATTCCCGCTGCTGCACGTGGATACCGGCTGGAAGTTCCGTGAAATGATCACCCACCGCGACCGCATGGCGCGAGAGTTGGGGGCAGATCTGATCGTACATACCAATAAAGAGGCGATAGCGGCGGGCGTCAACCCCTTCGACCACGGCGCCGGTTACACCGACATCATGAAGACCCAGGCATTGAAGCAGGTCCTGGATGCGCACGGCTTCGACGTGATCTTCGGCGGCGCCCGGCGCGACGAGGAAAAGTCCCGCGCCAAGGAACGCACCTTTTCCGTGCGCGAAACCGGTCACCGCTGGGAGCCGAAAAACCAACGTCCGGAGCTCTGGTCCCTCTACAACACCCGGCTGAGCCCTGGACAGACGCTGCGGGTTTTCCCCTTATCCAACTGGACCGAGGCCGACATCTGGCAGTACATCGCGCAGGAAGCCATCCCCATCGTGCCGCTGTACTTGGCCAAGGAGCGCCCAGTCGTGCAGCGCGATGGCCAATGGATCATGGTGGATGACGAACGTTTGCCGCTGGCGCCGGGCGAAGTACCGGAGATGCGCAAGGTGCGCTTCCGCACCCTGGGCTGCTATCCCCTCACTGCCGCCGTCGAAAGCGACGCCGATACCTTGGAGGCAGTGATCGCCGAAACCCTGGCCGCACGTAGTTCCGAACGCGCCGGGCGGCTGATCGACCATGACAGCACCGGCTCCATGGAACGCAAGAAGCAGGAGGGCTATTTCTAATGGACGGTCGCTTGCGTTTTCTTACCTGCGGCAGTGTGGACGATGGCAAAAGCACCCTCATCGGCCGGCTGCTCTTCGACACCAAACAAATATTCGATGATCAGTTCCAGGCCCTTGAAAAAGACTCCGCCCGCTTCGGCACCCAGGGTGCGGCGCCCGACCTGGCGTTGCTGGTGGACGGTCTGCAAGCGGAACGCGAGCAAGGCATCACCATTGACGTGGCCTACCGCTTCTTCGCCACGCCCGAGCGCGCCTTCATCGTCGCCGATACGCCAGGGCATGAGCAATACACCCGCAACATGGCCACCGGCGCCTCCACCGCCGATGCGGCGGTGGTCTTGGTGGACGCGCGTAAGGGCCTGCTGACCCAGACCCGCAGGCATACCCGCATCGTGGCGCTGATGGGGGTGCGGCAGGTGGTGTTGGCCGTCAATAAGATGGACCTGATGGACTGGAGCGAAAGCACCTTCCGCGCCATTGCCGACGAGTACGCTACCTTTGCCCAGTATCTGGGCCTCACCGCCGCCGTGCAGGCCGTTCCCCTTTCTGCGCTGACGGGTGACAACCTCACCCGGCCCAGCATTCACACCCCCTGGTATGGCGGCCCCACCCTCCTGCAGTGGCTGGAGACCGTGCCCGCCGAGCAGCAGGAAACCCACAGTCCCTTGCGCCTGCCGGTGCAACTGGTGCTGCGGCCCCATGCCGAGTTCCGCGGCTATTGCGGCCGCATCGCCCAAGGCACGCTACGCCCTGGAGACGCAGTGCGCGTGCTCCCTTCAGGCGTTAGCTCTACGGTTCAGCAGGTATTCGTTGGCGAGCAGGCGCAGGCCCAAGCCCAAACCGGTGAATCGGTGTGCATCACCCTGGCCGACGAGCGCGACATCAGCCGGGGCGACGTGCTCTGTGCGGTCGATGCCCCACTGGAGATGGCCGAGCAGTTCCATGCCCATCTGCTGTGGCTGCACGAGCAAGCCCTCATCCCCGGTCGACCCTATTGGCTCCAACTGCACCACCGCACCGTATCGGCCACGGTGAGCTCCATCCGCCACCGCATCGACCCCAACAGTGGGGCGGAACTGGCCGCGCGCGAGCTGCAGATGAATGACATCGCCGAGGTGCATCTGAACCTCGATCGCCCGCTGCCCTTCGCGCCCTACGTCGAAAACCGTCACCTCGGTGCCTTCATCCTCATCGACCGCATGAATAACGCCACCGTGGGTGCCGGGATGCTGGACTTCGCTCTGCGCCGAGATCATAACCTGCACTGGCAGCAACTCAGCGTGAACAAAGCCGCCCGTGCGGCACTCAAGCACCAGCCCCCCCGCTGCGTGTGGTTCACCGGACTGTCGGGGTCGGGCAAATCCACCCTGGCCAATCTGCTGGAAAAGCGCCTGCACGCCCAAGGGCACCATACCTACGTGCTGGACGGCGACAACGTGCGCCACGGACTGAATCGCGACCTGGGCTTTGCTGAGGCCGACCGGGCCGAGAACATCCGGCGTGTGGCGGAGGTAGCCCGGCTGATGGTGGATGCCGGGCTTATCGTGCTGGTGTCCTTCATCTCGCCTTACCGTGCCGAACGGGAATTCGCCCGCAGCCTCTTCGCGCCGGGGGAGTTTCTCGAGGTGTTCGTGGATACGCCGCTGGAAGAATGTGAGCGCCGCGACCCCAAGGGAATCTACGCCCGCGCCCGGGCCGGGCAGATTCCCAACTTCACCGGTATCAGCGGCCCCTACGAACCGCCTATTGCACCGGATCTGCGCCTCAGCACCCCCGGCAGCAGTCCGGAAGCGTTGCTGGAGCCGGTGTTAAAATTGTTGCAAAGCAATGGGCAGCGCGGCGAATGACGCCTTTCAGATTTCAGGAGGTGATTGCATGATCTCCGATACCGTGGACATGGAACGAATTATTGCCATCGCCAAAGAAGCCGGCGATGCCATCATGGAAATTTATCAACGCGATTTTACGGTGGATTATAAGGAAGATTCATCGCCTCTTACGGATGCCGATCGTGCCGCACACCGGGTCATTCTCCACGGCCTTCATGCCCTTTATCCCGAGATTCCGTTTTTATCGGAAGAGGGTGATGCCATTCCTTATGAAATACGGAAATACTGGGGCCTTTTCTGGCTGGTGGATCCCTTGGATGGCACTAAAGAATTCATCCGGAAAAATGGCGAATACACCGTAAACATTGCGCTGATTGAAAACAACAGGCCGGTGCTCGGTATAGTTTACGCCCCGGCGCTGGATCGCATGTACTATGCAAAAGAGGGAGCAGGGGCATGGCGCCAGGATGCAGGGCAGTCGGCCCAGAAGCTTCCGTTACGTGTCAATGATAGTCGGGAACAGAAGCTGACGGTGGTGGCTAGCAAATCCCATCAATCACCTGAGACGGCGGCCTATATCGACGAACTTGAAAAATCCACGCATGAACTCGAAGTCGTTTCGATCGGCAGTTCCCTCAAGATCTGCCTTGTTGCTGAGGGATACGCGGATTGTTATCCCCGCTTGGGGCCGACCATGGAGTGGGATACGGCAGCAGCCCATATCATTGCATTGGAAAGTGGTTGCATAATACGAGGCCTGCCTGATGGGGGTGAGTTTTTGTATAACAAATTGATCATGGGAAACTCTTATTTTGTCGTTCATAACAGGTCATGGATCTTTTGAAGTTGATCAGCGCCAGCATTGCCAATGGCGTAACATCCTTATCCAGAACGGGGCGTTTTCCACAATCAGGCGAAAAGTACCTGAGCGCCTGGGCCAGGACTTTAACAGTTTAATTCCGTTGTTCTTATTTGGTTTCCGCTTAACAACGCATGATTAGGAGGTTTTTCAAATGATTTCCAAAGCGATTACTCTTGGTGGGCATGAATTTTCCATTTTCGGAGTTTCTGATGATGACCCATATTTCTGCGGTATTAAGAGCGATATGGAAAATGAATTCCAGATTTTGTGCCGAAAATTCGTAAAATGCGACTATACCTGCATCGATGTTGGGGCAAATATTGGAATAAAATCGTTATTTTTATCGCGCCACATAAAAGACGGGCGCGTCATGGCGATTGAGGCAAACCCTGCCGTCGCCAATATATTAGAAAAGAATATCAAAGGGAATTGCGCAGACAATGTCACAATAAAAGTATGTGCCATTGGAGAAAATAACGGTCTTTCAAAATTTGAAGGGGGGTCTGCATATGGGCACCTTTCTTCCAATGAAAATGGCATCGAGGTTTCTGTGTTAACTCTTGACACAGCATTGCGTGAGATTGGTATAACCAATTTCGATTTTATAAAAATTGATGTCGAAGGGAATGAATTTCAAATTATAAGGAGTTCGATGGATATCATAGACAAGAATCAATCTCTGGTCATGTTCGAATTTAATTCTTGGTGCCTGCTAGCTTTTGGGAACAATAATCCATTAGACTTCCTGAAATACATAACGCAACATTTTTCCCATGTGTACACGATAAATAAAAATGGCACGGATTCCAATTTACTTAGCCGCGTACAGAAAGGTTATGAGATTCACGTGTTACATCAGAATCTCCTGCGTGACGGTTTGTTACAGATATATTGGCAACAAATTCAGCTTGGCGATTAGCTCCATTGCAACCTCTGTAACGTTACATTTTTGAGCACTTTCATTTAACATCTAATCTTTAAGGGTAATATTAATGGACTCAATGTGCTGTACAAAACTCGCGATGTCATCTTTGGAGTTTAAAAATTGGATTAAACTTATGCGGCACAACTATATTCTTCATAGAAAATTATGGGAATGGTGTTTTATCGCCCAAGTTCTAAGAGAGCATGGCATGCTTATTTCGGGGAAGTCTGGCCTAGGATTTGGTGTTGGCACCGACCCGCTCACAAGTCTCTTTGCGTCTTTTGGGGCGCGCATCCTTGCAACAGATTTAGACACTGGGGAAGCAGCCGCAGCGGGATGGGTTGCAACCTCCCAACATGGTGATAACAAGAATATGCTTAATATGAGAGGTATATGCGGAGAACAAGAATTTAAAGACCTTGTAGATTTCGAGTTTGCTAATATGAATGATATACCAGAACGATACAAGGAACGTTTTGATTTTGTGTGGTCATCCTGCTGCTTAGAGCACCTCGGGTCGATTGAGAATGGGGCGCAGTTCATTCTCAATTCCATTAGCTGCTTGAGGCCAGGTGGAATAGCGGTTCACACTACCGAATTTAATGTGTCGTCGGATTTGGAAACTATCGAAACTGGTCCAACGGTTCTATTTCGCAAAAAAGATATTGAGCAGGTTATCGAAAATCTAAGAAACCTCGGATGCCATATTCGTATGGATTGGGATTGCGGTGACCAGCCGGAGGATTACTATGTTGATATTCCTCCGTACTCTCGTACCCCACATCTTAAACTTCGGATCGCCCAATATACCGTAACATCAATTGGATTGGTAATCATCAAATAGATACAATCGACGTCACGCTGACAGACTGAAATGGGTCCATACAGGTAGTTATCCATTCCAAAATATTGCTGCGAGTGTTGCTGCTATCTTAGAATTTTGGTTGGTGCACCGATAAATATACCTTAACACGGGCCCAATGATAAAATGGTATCATTATGTTTTTGCATAAATGATTACTTCAGATTACACAAGAGCGCTTCGCGGAATGTGATTAAATGACAACGTGGATGACAGGATATGTCAAAAAACTTGGCCGGGCACGGCAACGCCAAATGTAATAGGAGATTGAGACATGGTTCGAGGCTGCGAATGGGAGCATCCCGTGACCGGTGTTGGTAGGCCAAAAGTTAAAAATATCATTGGAAGGGCACCTCGAAAAACCTTTCCATTTCGGCTGTATATGATAAAATATAACCTATTGAATAGGTTGGAGGTATGCCGGATGAAACCACGAAAGAGCGCGATCAAAACCGACCTGTTTGCAGCGGGTTACCACCAGCAGAAACTGGACCAGTTGGGTGATCCCTTGCTGCGCATCGCTTCATGTATCGACTTTCCTGCCTTGGCGGCAGAGGTCAATCGTGCGGCCCCTCGTCCGGTGAGTCCACAAGGCGGTCGCCCTCCGTATCCCACGGAAACCATGGTGCGGATATCGGTGTTAAAGCGCCTCTACAATCTTTCAGACGAGCAGATGGAGTATCAGCTGCAAGATCGCCATAGCTATCAGCGTTTTTGCGGTCTGGTGGATGCTGCGCGTCTTCCGGATCGCACGACCATCTGGCACTTTGAAAATCGTATTGGCGTAGCCGGTGCCGACGCGCTGTTTGCGGCCGTCGAGCAGCAAATCCTGCGTCATGGTTATGTAGCCCGGGGGGGCCGGATCATCGATGCCACACTGGTACCGGCACCCAAGCAACATTTCTCCAGAGACGACAAGGAACAGATCAAAGAAAACGCGATGCCGGCTGACTGGAGCCCCGCAAAGCGCCGTCAGAAAGATCTGGATGCTACCTGGACCAAGAAGCATGGCAAAAGCACCTATGGCTTCAAGCTCTCTGTCAGCGTAGATCGCAAACACAAGCTGATCCGCAAGCTGGTGACCGATACGGCCGCTGTCCACGACAGCCAACACTTTGAGGCCGTACTGGATGACTGGAATACCAGCGCTGAAGTCTATGCGGATAGAGGCTACCCCAGTCAGGGACGGGAAGAACAACTCAAGGCTCAAGGCTACCGGAGTCGTATCCAACGGAAAGGCAGTCGCAACCACCCGCTGTCCGAATTCCAGCAACTGCGCAACCATAAAATCGCCAAAGTGCGGGCGCGCGTCGAA
The DNA here is from genome assembly GCA_021795795.1 of Pseudomonadota bacterium. The sequence goes on from JAJYPA010000036.1 coordinate 22,657, forward strand.
CATGTATTCGGCGCCATGGAGCAGATGGGTGGCAAGAGTATTCGGGCCATCGGTCAGGCGCGGGCCGACTTTGCACTGACCATGATGGCGGTCACCTACAACATCAAGCGCCTGGTGTTTCTCGAAGCGGATCCTATTAGGGCGCTAGCGTGCCCGTAATTCGCAAAATTATGGAAAAACTGCCGTAAAGACCAGCATTCGGCATCAAAACAGTAGGGAAATAACCTGAATCCTGATTTTTCAGGTTATTCTTCGTTCGGAGGGAGCATCGGTTTTTAGAGATGCCTGGAAGGTGTTAAGTGAAGATAAGCTGCAAATTCAGCATGAAAATGATAAAACCTGTTTCGGGTGTGGACCCGGCGGACTTCCTCAACTGGATGAATGAATATGGATTACAGTATCTTTGTCATTGATTGGCGTCCTGGATCGGAAGTGCCTGTGGACTCGGTCACCACCTTGTTCGACGGCTGGGGACGTCGCACTCGTATCGAAGATATCCCTTTTCTGCCGCGTGAAAAGATCCGCCTTATCGATGGCACCTGACGACCACGGCCGGACAGTTACAAGCACGAGAGGGGTATGAGTATGAACCGACTTTTGATCATCGAACTATTCCGCCGGACGCACTCCGTGATTTCATCCCGGCTGATCGTGGTGGCGTGGACTCTCGTGGCCCTTGGTGGCTGCGCGTCCGTTATGCCCTATGGCGGGTCAGGTACATCAGCACCAACGGCGACATCCGTTTTGCCGCAGCATGTCCTTTTGCCCCAGATCAAAAGGACCTATCCGACCTTTCAGCCGAAAATGCCGCCGCCTGCCCGGCACCTCTATGTGGCAAACATCGGCGCACTCCCGCCGGATCAGAAGCGATTGCTGGTGACGCTACAAGGCCTTGTCAACCGCACCCAGCCGCGTATTTACCTGGTCTGGGGTCCGGATGATCTGTTCTGGCTGCGCCAGATGCAGAAACAGGGGCAAACCGGCACAACGATTCCGGTTAACCAGCCTTTGTCGCTGGTACGGATTTTCCGTAATGACATACAGGGTGCGGTGATCCCGGATCCAAAAGTTTACATTTCGCCGGATATTGCGGTGGATATTGCGGCGGTGGACAACCTGGTGGTGGCCACGCCCGCCCTGGCGCGGCAATTGAATTTGCCGATCAGGGTGGATTTGCGTGGGCGCTTTAAGAGTGACGTGCAAGCCCTGCGGTACCTACGAGCACAACTAGCGCCGCGGATGAATCCCTTCTTATTTTTATGCTTGGATCCCCCAGTTCTGGCCGACGGCGCGGAAGATCAGATCATTGCCGCGCGCGGTATCACCTTTTGGGTGACTGGTCCCAAGGAGCAGCAGGAGCCAGGGGCTGACATGGCTGGCGAAAAACAGCAAATAGAAAAACTCTTTGCCGCTACGCCGCTGGATGGGGTGGTACGGGGTTTCTGGTGGAATGGTCCCGGTACGGGTCTTGGGGAAGGCAATGGTGTCAAGCTTGGGTCGGAATTCGGCAAAGCCACGGTGGTCAGCAATTACGTGCATAACCTGTCGGTGTTCAGCGGCGTACGGCTGGCGGCGCTGCAGCAGAAATTCGCCCCCCCCCCGAAACTGAATCGATCCAAGGTGTATCTCTCGTTTACTGTTTCCGACGGCGACAATCTGAATACTTGGCAGAATTTTTTCTGGCATTGGTTTAAGAGTCCGTACTATGGCAAGCTCGCGGTCGGTTGGGCCATGGGCCCGACACTCATCGACGTGGCGCCCACGCTGGCGCAATGGTACTACCAGCATGCCGGGTCGTATAATGAATTTATAGCCGGTGTTTCCGGCATCGGTTATATGTACCCGTCCGTCTGGGCGATGCGCTTGGATAATCGCCAAGCTGCGTTCCAGCATTTTTATCGCTGGACTTGGCGCTACATGCAGCGGATGGATATGAAAACTCTCCGCGTGCATCGGGCCTTCGCACGAAATAACCAAATGGCTCGGCAGGATATCGCCAAAGTGGCAATGGCGTTGCCGCAAGCGCAATTTATAATGCCGGATTACGGCTACGCTGGTGAGAAGGATTACCACCGGATCACATACGAGCTACCAAGTGGGCAGGTTATTTTCCGGGCAGGTACTAGTTGGCAGGCGGATACGCAGAAACTCCCTAATCTAGTTCAACAAATCCGCTCCCGTGTGGGGGTAACACGGCCAGCATTTATCAATGTCTTTGTCTTGAATTGGACCAGTGGTATGCACCGACTCTACCTGCTTCTCAAAGCGCTCGGCCCGGATTATGTGGATGTCACTCCCTCCCAGTTGAATACGCTTTATCGTGAGGCACTCCATGGTGGCTAAACCGGAACTGCAGCGTGGACTGACGCAGCAATCAGAGATAATGGATCGGGGAGACGGAAAATGAAGGCAACGGTGGGTGTTATACGGTCAAAGGGTATGTTCCAACTGGCGATGGCCTTCGCCATGATGGGGCTCTGCGGCTGCGCCTCTTACCTCCCGTATTCGGGTCCTCGCACCTCGTCGGTCGTGGATGCCGGGGAGAACAAGGCCTTGGCAGGCATTCAGGTGGTGGATGTCAATTATGCCATGGCGCGTCTCATTAAGGACAAGCTGGAGAAACCCGCCTTTTCGTCCCTGGCGGACTTGGCCAACGCGCACCCCAATCTGTATACGGTAGGACCAGGGGATACCCTGCAGGTGTACATCTGGGAGGCGCCTCCGGCCATGCTCTTTACTTCCGTCCCCAGTTCCATGGCTACACCGTCAGGTTCGATGATGACCACGATCCCTGAGCAAATAGTGAGCAGTGACGGGGATATTGCCATTCCTTTTGCGGGTGAGATTTCCTGTTCCGGTCGGACACTGACCCAGATCGAAGCGGAGATCCGGCAAAAACTGCGGGGCCAGGCCAACGATCCGCAGGTGGTGGTGAGTTTGGTCAACAATTATTCACGGAGTGTTACCGTCGTGGGCAACGTGACGCACAGCATGTCGGTCCCCCTGGTGCCGGGCGGTGTGAACGTGCTCCAGGCCCTGGCGGCGGCGGGCGGGGTGGACAAGCCGGTGAACAAAGTCACCATGCAGATTTCCCGCGCCGGAAAGGTGGTGGATATGCCGCTGGAAAGCGTCATCAAAAATCCCCAGGAAAACATCTCATTACATGCGGGGGACATACTCACGGCCCTGTATGAACCCCTGCATGTCACCATCCTGGGGGCCACGACGCAAAGCCGGGAACTGGACTTTGAGGCGACGGGCGTCAGCCTGTCCCAGGCTTTGGCCCGTGCGGGCGGTCTGAACGGCCATGAGGCGGATGCCAAAGGCGTCTTCGTCTTCCGTTTTGAAAAACCCTCTCTGCTGCCCCAATGGCCGCATCCCGTGCAAGTGGCGCAGAACGGCTTGGTCCCTGTGGTGTTCCGCTTTGATCTCAGTAATCCGGCTACGTTGTTCGCGGCACAGACCTTCCCCATCCAGAATCATGACCTGATTTATGTGGGCACCGCCCCGATCACGGAACTTCAGAAGTTTTTGGGCCTGATTGTGCAGATCGTCTATCCCATTCAGGGTCTGACCACTGCTGGGGTAATTCGTTGAGTATTTGCGTCATATGAACCTGTGCGATCGCCCCTTGTTGATTGATGTCACGCGCTTGATAGGGCGGGCGCGTAAAAAGCGGATGCCCACCGGCGTGGATCGCGTCTGTCTGGCTTATATCGCCTTTTTTCACCATCGTGCCCAGGCCCTGATGCAATATGGGGCCATCGCCGTGGCGTTGTCGCCCACCGCGTCATCTGCCCTTTTCGCCTGGCTCCTGGCTTGGCGAGATGGCAAGCCGCATCCCGCCCTGGGGACGACCATGGTCTGGCTGGCGACGCTGCCCTTGCGCCCCGTGCCTAAGGGAAGTTGGGTATTGAATATGGGGCACAGCGGCCTGGACCGTCGCGGCTACGGTGCATGGATGGCACGCAAACAGATCCGCTTGCTGGTGATGGCCCATGACCTGATCCCCCTCACCCACCCCCAGTTCTGTCGTCCAGGAGAGGATGATCGGCATGCTGCGCGGGTGCGGGTGATCCTGCGTCATGCGGCGGGCATCGTCAGCAATTCTCAACACACCGCGCGCGTTTTGCGACATTACGCCCAGCAATGGGGCGTTACCCTGCCGCCCATCTCGGTGATTCCTCTGGGTGCCGATCATCTTCGACACGCTCCACCCCCTGCAAGCCATGAGCCGTTGCCAGCGCCTTATTTCCTCATGGTGGGTACCATAGAACCGCGTAAGAATTATCAGCTTGTCCTGGATCTGTGGCGGGAGTGGAAAAGCCGCCGGGCTGATGTTCCGTTGCTGGTGGTGGTTGGCCAAGAAGGATGGATGTGCAGGGATATTCAGGAACAGTTGCGTGAAGACGCGATCCTGAAGGATTCGGTGCTGGTATTGCACCATTGCGGGGATGACTGCCTCTGGGCTTACCTGCAGAGCGCGCGCGCTTTATTGTTCCCTTCCCACGAGGAGGGTTACGGCCTACCGCTGGTGGAGGCGCTGGCGGCAGGGATTCCCGTCATTGCCAGCCCGCTGCCCGTTTTCCGCGAGATCGCCGGAGATGTGCCCGATTATATCGAAACCTCGGATGCTTCGGCCTGGCTTGCCGCTTTGAGCGACTATAGCCTCCCCGATAGCCCCATGCGCCAGGGGCAACTGGAGCGCCTGCGGCATTTTTCTCCCCCTACCTGGGAGCAGCACTTTCAGCAGTTCAGCGAGTTCATGAACCGCTTGTGACCATTCTCTTCACGATCCAATAAGACACCAGCGATGCCATCGAGAATGGTCTGCGACACGTCGATGGCACTTTTCAGGGTGCCGCAATGTATTTTTGCTCCTATGGGCTGGTCTAAACCTTCCGAAGCGCCTGCCGCGCGGCTTCGGCCAAAAAACCAGACCGGCTGGATCCTCGGGTTCTGGCCGCCTCGTCGATGCGGCGAATCAGGTTGCGCGGCAGAGTGATGTTGACCTTCTCCGCCTTGCCTTCCACACGAGACACATCCACCTCTACCACCGCCCAGACGCCACCCGCGTAGTCCGGGTCGGCTTGATACTCTGCCAGTGAACGCGGCTCCGGGAGTGGCTCCCCCTCTTCGGCCATTCCTTCCAAATGCAGATCAATGGCTTCGCGGACGCTGTCCAGCGCTTCGTCCAGCGTATCGCCTGCGGAAAAGCAGCCCGGTAATCCGGGCACGGTGACGCCATAGCGTACGCCGTCATCGCTGTGGAGCACGACGGGAAATTTCATGATGGCCTCCAGCCAGCTTGCTTCTTGATATTACGTATGGACCGAATTATAACCACCGATAACCACCCGTCAATGCGTTCCGTTGGCCATGCGCTGCTGAGATGAATGGAGAAAAGAGATAAGTAACAGCATGATTTGTTCTTGCTGGTCAAGATGGTGTCGTTGTAATATGTTGAATACCTGTATCACACAGGAGTGCTAATGTGGCTACATCAATTCGTCTCACCCCTGAAATCGAGCAAAGGCTGGCTTACCTCGCATCTCATACGGGGCGCACAAAGGCTTACTACTTGCGGGAAATCATCGAACAGGGCATTGAGGAAATGGAGGACTACTACCTTGCCGCAGAAGTGTTGGAGCGTGTTCGCAAGGGACAAGAACAAGTGCATTCCGCTGCTGAGCTGAGGCGCGCGCTTGGCTTGGACGATTGATTACACGGATACGGCCAAAGGACAGCTACGCAAGCTCGACAAGCAGACGGCGCGGCGCATTATGGACTTCATGGATGAGCGCGTTGCCGGACTGGAGAACCTGCGCAGCACGGGCAAGGCTTTGACTGGTCCACTTGGCGGACTCTGGCGCTACCGGGTGGGGGACTATCGGGTAATTTGTGACCTGCAGGATGCCGCATTGCGCGTGCTCGTGGTGCAGGTTGGCAACCGGCGCGAGATTTACCGATAAAAATGGCATAATATGCCAGTTTATTCCAAATGATGAGACTGTATCGCACGTAGCGGCGGCAAGGGTCGGCACTTTTTGGTTTTTCGCGTGGCCGCTGACTCGCTCATGGATGTGTTGCGGGTATTGCACGACAGCATGGATCTACCGAGGTATCTTGGGCAACGAAACCGATAAGAACTGGGAGCAGTTCGGCAGGCAGGATCCCTATTACGGGGTGATTACCCATGACAAGTATCGTCAGGAAAATCTCTCCGCCGAGCGTAGGCACGAGTTCTTTGCATCGGGCGTGGCCCATATGGAGGCTGTGCTCTCCACTGTGCGGCAGCATCTGGATGCGGAGTTTACGGTAAAACGCGCGCTGTACTTTGGCTGCGGAGTGGGCAGGCTGCTCATTCCACTGGCCCGCATCGCTGAAGAGGCGACGGGTGTGGACGTTTCCGACGCGATGCTGGAAGAGGCCCGCAAGAACTGTGCGGCGCAGTCCGTCCGGAATGTGCGGCTGCTCAAATCCGACGATGCGCTGTCGTTATTGGATGGCACCTACGACTTCATCCATTCGTTTATCGTGTTTCAGCATATTCCGGTGCAGCGGGGCGAGCGCATTTTTGCTCAGTTGCTGAGGCGACTGGCTCCCGGCGGCATCGGGGTGATCCACTTCAAGTACGGTCAGGATTTTGAATACCGGAAGTTGCATACCTGGTTGGACCGGCATGTGCCCGGCGGTGGCAACCTGCTCAATCTCAGTAAGGGCCGCAAGTTCTCGGCGCCTCGCATGCAGATGTACACCTATGATCTCAATGTGCTCTGCGCCCTGCTCCAGAAAGCCGGCATCGCCAATTTCTTCACGACCTTCGAGAATCATGGTGGTAACTTGGGAGTGATGCTGTATTTTCAGCGTAATCGGTAACTCAGCGGCGTTGTATCTTGTCGAGAGCCCTCCACGGGCTCTGCTTGTCCATAGAAAGGAATATCCTTACACTGTGCGAATCCACTGTGAGACGGGATGATTGTCATGATTACCAGTAAGTTAACCAGCAAAGCGCAAACCACTATTCCGCAACCTGTGCGTATCGCCTTGCATCTGCACGAAGGGGACGAGATTACCTACCGCATAGTAGAGAATCACGTCATCCTGACCAAGGCGCTACACGAACAGGGGGAAGATCCTTTTGTGCTGTTTTCCGAATGGGGCAGCGCTGCGGATTGTCGCGCCTATGAACGACTGTAATGTCTGGGACGTGGTGAAGGTACCTTTCCCCTACACGAATCGCCCAGTTCATCAGTACCGACCGGCGCTGGTCGTTGCCATGGATCAGGGGGTGAACCCTCTCCTGCTGTGGGTGCTGATGATCACCAGTGCGGAAAACAGGGAATGGCCTGGGGATGTCGGGATTACCGATCTCCATGCCGCGGGATTGCCGGCAGTATCCGTGGTCCGCACAGCGAAAATCGCCACCATCGAACAGTCCGCGGCAGAACGTATAGGCAGCCTGTCCATGGCCGATCGCCAGCAGGTTACTGCCGCTGTCCGTGACCGCCTGGCAGCGGCAGGTATCTGTGCCTGACAGCGACATGGACAAAAATGCGCCCTGCTCCAGAAAGCTGGCATCGCCAATTTCTTCACGACCTTCGAGAATCATGGTGGTAACTTGGGGGTGATGCTGTATTTTTAGCGGGGATCATAGGAGGCGATATGCCGGATGCCAACTTTTATCGTGCCTTTGAAGACCGCCACCGGGGCTCGCGGGACCTGATCAAATCCCGGGTGCGGGCGTATCTGCCTTTCGTTACGCCTTTGCTGACGCTGTATGGCGAGGGCGCCGTGCTGGATATGGGCTGCGGGCGCGGGGAGTGGCTGGAACTCCTGGGCGAAGAGGGATTCGCCGCCCATGGCGTCGATCTGGACGCGGGTATGCTGGCGGCTTGTCAGGAACTGGGGCTCTCCGTGGAGCGGGGCGATGCCCTGGAGGCGCTCAAGCGTCTGCCGGATGCCAGCCAGTGCGTGGTTTCCGGCTTCCATATTGCCGAGCATGTGCCCTTTGCCGTTTTGCAGGAGATGGTGGCGGAGGCGCTGCGCGTGCTGAAACCGGCGGGGCTGCTGATCCTGGAAACACCCAATGCGGAAAACCTCGTGGTCGGTGCTTCCAGCTTTTATCTCGATCCTACCCATCGGCGCCCTCTCCCGCCTTCGCTGCTGTCCTTTTTAACCGAGTATGCCGGCTTCTCGCGCTCCAAAATCCTGCGGTTGCAGGAGTCGCCGGAGCTGGCGGCGCACCGCGCGCGCGTGACGTTGCTGCAGGTGCTGGCGGGCGTCAGCCCGGATTACGCCGTCGTCGCCCAGAAAGCGGCTTCTGCGGAGGAGCTGGCGCACTTCGGCGCGCCCTTTGAACAGGAATATGGCCTGACCCTGGAGGCGCTGGCCGCGCAATACGAATCCGACCTGCGCGCGGACCTGCTACGCGAGTTGCGACCGCCGCGCAAAAGAGCTACGCCGTCTAAAAAATAACAGGCGCGTCGCCCATGCGCCGGAAAGTCGCATGGAACAGCTATTACGGTGTTTTGGCAACGGTGATGAGATTAGGCCATACTTGACGACATGAGGGGGATAGGGAGATGACGGTGAGCGACATCCGGCGTATCGCCATGGGGGTCGGCAGACGGAGTGGCCCGTCTTGCATGCGTGGTCTGAGAATTACCGTGTGAAATCGCAAGAAGCAAGTTCCCTACGCGTCCTCATGGAAATGCGCCCTGCCCTGGATGGCTTTTATGGTATCCCGCAGGAAACCCGCCTGCTTTATGGGGTGCTCTCCACCTTGCCGGATTTGGAGCTGTCTGGCCTGCTGCAGATGCCCAAACGCGGCGTGCGCGGCGGGGTGTATGGCCGTGTGCTGCTCTCCGAGGCAGAGCGGGTGCATCGCTTTGCGCGGGTGGTGGTATCCCTCAAGGGCCGCAGCGCGCTGGACTGGAAAGGCGATGTCGCCGAGTGGCTCGATAACTTCTGGCAGACCTGGCGCTTGCGCTGGGGTGCCTGGACCGGGCTGGGGCGGATTCCCTTGGGGCACTTTGAGACCCGGCATTTCCGCGATTTTGTCTGGCAGGAGCTTTATGGCCGGAGCCTGCCCGCCGCCGATCGTGAACAGGTATTGCAAAGTGATTACCGGGTTTGTGCCTATCCGTGGCGGCGTATGCATCTGGTGGGTATTGAGCGGGCGCAGGTCTTGTCCCATTCCCGCTATCCGGTGCTGGATACGCGGGGGCTGGATGTTTTTGTGGCGCAGACGCCTTTCCCCGGACGGGTGAGCGCGGGCACGGCGCTGGTGGTGCATTACCACGATGCCATCCCGGTGCTCATGCCGCATACCATCTCCGACCGCGCCTTTCATCAAAGCAGTCATTTTCAGGCCATGTCCGCCAATGTGCGCTCCGGCGCGCACTTCGTTTGCGTGTCCGACGCCACCCGGCGCGATCTGCTGAGTCTCTTCCCCGAGGCGGAGGCGCGGGCCCACACCATCCACAATATGCTGCCCGCCCACTATTATCCGGCAGAGCCTGAGCCCGAGCGGATACCCGACATCGTCCGCCGTCATTTGCATGGCGAGTATGAGGGGAGGGTGCGGGGTACGGTCAAGGGGAAGACCAAAATCTATCCGCTGGCCCGCGCCTTCAACAACGAAGAGGAGAAGACCGCCTTTTATGCCCGTGCCCTGGGGCCGGGGACGCGCTTCGTGCTCATGGTCTCCACCATCGAGCCGCGCAAAAACCACGCCCGTCTGCTGGCCGCATGGGAAACCTTGCGCGGCGCGCTGGATCCGGAGCTGAAGCTGATTCTGGTGGGGCATATCGGCTGGGATTACCAGACCGCGTTGGAGGCCTTCCTGCCGTGGATCGAGCAGG
>JAJYPA010000389.1 GCA_021795795.1 Pseudomonadota bacterium
CGGGCAATAGATGCGCTGCAGCATTCCCTCTTGGGCACCTTGCCCAGCGAGTTGAAACAACTTGGGGAAGCTTTGCTCGCCGCACCAGTGACGATTAATTCCCTGCCAGGGGACTTACGTAGCCGCTACCTTGCCGCAGATGGTCAAGCGCGGGTCGAGGTCTTTCCCAAGGCGGATCTGACAAACAATCAAAAGATGTTACATTTTGTCAGCTCGGTCCTGCAGGTGGAACCAACTGCGGTCGGCACCCCGGTCATGCTAGTCGAGGGCGGCGAAGCGGTGCTCGGGGCCTTTCAGGAAGCCACCTATATCGCGATTGCTGGTATCGCCCTGCTCCTGCTCTTATCGCTTCGGCGCTATCGTGATATGTTGCTGATCATATTGCCGTTATTATTGGCAGCGCTGTTCACGGTGGCGGCGATGTCCCTCTTGGGGGTAAGTTTCAACCTGGGCAATATCATCGTCCTTCCGCTTCTCATTGGTCTCGGCGTAGCCTTCGGTATTTACATCGTCTTGCGCTGGCGCAGCGGAGTGGATGCTGCCCACTTGCTGCAGACCTCCACGCCGATGGCAGTTTTCTTTAGCGGGCTGACCACGTTGAGCGCCTTTGGTAGCATGGCGCTGTCCGTTGATCCGGGTATGGCCAGTTTGGGGGATGCCTTGAGTATCGCCTTGGCGATCGTGCTGCTCTGTATTCTCGTTGTGCTGCCTGCGCTTCTGCTGCTTTTCACCAATTCTCCTCATGAAGAAGGGATTGTTCAGGATGAAGGTAGCTGATTTCGCCGCCGCGGTGCGGCGGCAACTCGGGAGTGCGGTACTGCTCCTGGGTGGGCTGTTATTCATGGGCTATCTCATCTGGCATGAGGGTGCGGGAGGCATTTTCGCGATACTGCGTGATGGTTCCTGGCTATTGTTGATTCTTCTTCCCGTACATATGCTGGTCATTGCCCTGGATGCCACGAGCTGGCGCTGGATTTTGGCGGACGTTCCCAAGCGACCAGCGTTGGCGCGACTGACCTGGTTGGCCCTGCTGCGGGAAGCCGTGAATGGACTCCTGCCCGTCGCCCGAGTGGGCGGCGAATTTGTCGGTATTCGCGGATTGGCGCAGATGGGGGTATCGCTCTACCAAGCGGCGGCTAGCGTCGTGGTCGAAGTGAGTCTGACGCTGTTGAGCCAGTTTTTCTTTACGCTGCTGGGTCTTGTACTCCTGTTGCATTGGGCAAGCGATGTCCATCTTCGCGATGCCGTGCTATACGGATTGGCGCTAAGTTTACCGATACTGGCACTGTTGTTCTGGTTGCAGGGTCGTGTCGGTCTTTTCCATCTGTTCCAAAGAATCCTGCGTCGACTGAGCGGGGGGCGGGATTGGATTGCGCTGCGTGGTGATCCACGGCAACTGGATGCGGAAATCGCCCGCCTGTATCGCCGGCGCTGGGCCTTACTCTGGGCGAATTTTTGGCAATTGCTGGGCCTCTTTGCCGGTGCGGGAGAGTTGTGGCTGAGCTTTGTCTTGCTGCACCACTCGATTTCCGCGCCTGCGGCCCTTCTGCTGGAAAGCCTGGGGCAAGCGCTACGCAGTGCCGCATTCTTTGTGCCGTCAGCGTTAGGCGTGCAGGAGGGTGGTTTTATGTTATTCGGGACAGTGCTGGGAATCGGCCCCGATCTGGCCTTGGCCTATTCCTTGCTCCGGCGCTTTCGTGAGCTGGCATTAGGTCTGCCGTTGTTGCTGTCCTGGTATTTACTGGAAGGGCGACGCCTTCGTCAAAATTGGTCCAAAAAAGTACTGGCTTGGGAGGAAACCGCATGAGTGTTGTGGCGACTGAGATGGCAAGGCAAAGTCATCGAGAGCTATTCTGTCAATTTTTTCACGATACCCACGTGGATTTCGATCCGAAGACTATCGACTGGCCGGACCTGGATGCGGCGGCCGAGCAGCGACTCAAATCTCTGCCGTTCTGGGGTGAGGCGGTGGCAACGGAAAGTGTCACGGCGCGCATGGTGCAGCACATGGCGGACACGGAAACCGATCCCTTGGTCAAGGCTGCAGTGGCCCTCGATGGCTACGAAGAGCGCCGCCACGCCGAGCTCTTGCAGGCCCTGGTCACGCACTATGGAATCGTGATTCCGTCGCTACCGGCGCCGCCGCCGATTCGGGACCCGCACTGGGAGTTTCTTTTTACTGGCTACGGCGAGTGCCTCGACTCCTATTTTGCGTTTGGTCTCTTTGCTGCAGCGCGAGATTCCGGATTTTTCCCTGAGGCCCTGGTGCAGATCTTCGATCCGATCATGCAGGAAGAGGCGCGGCATATCATCTTCTTTGTTAATTGGTTGCATTGGTATCGCCAACAACTGCCGTGGTGGAAGAAGCTGCAGCTCGAATACCGACGCTTGCAGGTGATCGCTTTGCAGGCCTGGGCACGGATCCAGACGGCGCGTGGCATGGGAGGAGAGGGAGAAGAAAACTTCACCATGACCGGTCATGAGCAGGTCAGCCAGGATATGAGTCTCACCAAGTTGCTGGCACTGTGCAGAAGCGAAAATGAGCGTCGCTTTGCGCCTTACGACGCCCGATTACTACGGCCCAAGCTTGCCCCGAGAATTGCCAATTTCTTGTTTTTCTTTCTTTCTCGGAGAAAAACGGCGTAACCATTCTGCATTTGGGTAACATACGCAGTGGTATGTTATACTCATAAGCAAGTTCGCAATCACTGGGGGGTTGAGATCCCTGGGAAAGGAGAATTCAGACCATGGCAGTGCCACTGATACAAAGCTATCGGGTAGGTCGATATATCATCGGCCAAAAATTGCGCGGAAACCGCCGTTATCCTTTGGTGCTGATGCTCGAGCCACTTTTTCGCTGTAACTTGGCCTGCGCAGGTTGTGGAAAAATCGATTACCCTGATGAGGTTCTCGATAAACGCCTGTCGGTAGAAGAGTGTATTGGCGCTGCCGAGGAGTGTGGTGCGCCGATCGTCTCGATCGCAGGGGGTGAACCCCTGATTCACAAGGATATGCCAGAGATCGTTGCTGGGCTGATAGAGCGCAAGCGCTTCGTCTATCTGTGTACCAATGCGTTGCTCCTGAAGAAGCGTATGGGTGACTACCAGCCTTCTCCCTATTTGACGTTCTCGGTGCATCTCGACGGGAATGAGCATCGTCATGATGATTCTGTCTGTCAGCCTGGCACCTACAAGCGCGCAGCAATGGCGATTCGTGAGGCGGTAGAAAATGGCTTTCGCGTCACCGTCAACTGCACCCTGTTTCAGGGGGAAGGTGCGGAAGAGGTGGCAGGTTTCCTTGATGATTGCAAGGCGATGGGTGTGGAAGGAGTGACGATCTCGCCGGGTTTCAACTATGAGCGGGCGCCGCAGCAAGAGGTGTTCATCAAGCGCCAGGCGTCCCGCCAGCTCTTCCGTGACATTTTTCGCCTGGGCAAGGAGCGCAAGGCGAAATGGAAATTCAACCAGTCGAGTTTGTTTCTGGATTTTCTGGCTGGTAACCAGACCTACCAATGCACGCCCTGGGGCAATCCCACGCGCAATATCTTTGGTTGGCAAAAACCTTGCTACCTGCTGGTGAGTGAGGGCTATGCACCAAGTTTTCGCGCTTTGATGGAGGAAACTCCCTGGGAACGCTATGGCGTGGGTAACAACAGCAAATGTGACCAGTGTCAGGTGCACTCTGGTTTTGAGCCAACAGCGGTGAACGATACCTTCGCTCACCCCCTCAAGGCGCTGAAGGTATCGCTCTTCGGGCCGAGAACGCGGGGGCCGATGGCTCCCGACATGCCCGCAAGCCCTCCGGGTCCGGGCAGCGAGCGGCCGGTGTTCCCCTTGCGGGTGGAACGTTGAACCCGTCTGCCTAATATAAGGAGCTACGGCATGTCTTATAAGTCAAGGGTTTTGCTTCCGGTTCTCTCTCTCGCTTGCTTCTTTGCCATAAGTCCGATGGCATGGGCGGATTCCTCGCCCTCCAGTACAGTGACGGCAGAGAGCAGTAGTGCTGAGACGACGATTCAAACTCTCGATCAGGCGATCTTGTCCACGATGCAGGCGGGAGAGAAGGCGGGCTACCAGGGGCGGTACAAGATCATTGCACCGGTTCTGAACAAGACGTTTGATTTTCGCGGCATTGCGCAAATCGCTTTGGGTTCTGATTGGCCAAAGTTGAGCGCCGCACAGCAAAAGCAGTTTGTCAGCGTGCTGGCAGAATACACCGCCGCCACCTACGCTGGCCGCTTCGATAGTTACAATGGCGAGCATCTCGCTGTGATTCAAACACAGCAGCTACGCCCGGGTACGATGGGGGTTTTTACTACCCTTACCCTGAAGAATGGTCGGGTGCATCGTTTTGACTATCTTCTGACCCAAGACAAAGGGGCTGGATGGCGCGTTATCAATGTGGTTGCTGATGGCGTCAGCGACCTGTCCATGAAACGCTCAGAATACACCCAGATGATCAAAAACAAGGGCTTCTCTGCACTGATTGCGCATCTACAGCAACAAATTAACGACTACGCGACGGGCAAGAAATCGTGAAATTTGCGCGCTGGTCTATGCTGCTCGGTCTTGTTGGCCTCCTATCCTTGGGCGGCTGTGCCACCATGCAGGGGCCGGCCGCAAAATCCTCGGGAGACAATGATCCGTTTGAGCCAGTCAATAAACCCATCTTTCATGCCAATCTCTGGTTGTTCCGTAATGTGCTCAGCCCGGTCAACCAAGGTTACGAGGCAGTCACACCGAAATTTTTTCGTAGCAGTGTGAGCAATGTGTTTGCCAATGCAGATATGCCCTACATTTTCGTCAATGATTTTCTCCAAGGCCGAGTGCAGCCTGGGATGGAGGGTTTGAGCCGCTTTCTCGTCAATACTATTTTTGGCTTGGGGGGCATATTTGATGTGGCAAACAAACTGGATTTGCCCAAGCAAGATAATAGCTTTGGCGTGACTCTCGGGGTCTGGGGCGTGCCGCAGGGGCCGTATCTGGTGCTGCCGTTCTATGGTCCCAGTTCGCTGCGCAACCTACCGGGTATGGCACTGGCGATTTTTGTATCGCCCCCGTATTATTTCCCTACCAGCAATGCCCAATGGGCGTGGTCAGGCATGAGCGTGATCAATACGGGTCATGTGGATGCACCGCAGGTAAAGATGGTGGAAGATGCGGTCAATCCGTATATTTTTGCGCGTAATGCCTGGGAACAGCACGAGCAGTTCTTGATTGATGGCGGAAAGGTCAGTAAAGAGCAGTTGTTGCAGGGATTGGATCTGCCGCCAACTGCCGCGACTGCATCCGCAGCTGCTGTACCGTAAAGGAAGAGAATTTGGATACGGAAATCGTCAAACGCATCGCGCTATTAAGTCGTATCGCCTTGCCTGAGGCGGAACTGCCACAGGTTGCGACACAACTAGAGCGGATTTTTTCTTTGGTCGCAGAGATGCAGGCGGTGCCTACCGAGGGGATCGAACCTATGGCCCACCCTCTGGACTTGCAACAGCCATTGCGTCCGGACGCGTTACGCCCACAGAATTTGCCCCGTGAGGAACTGATGGCCTCCGCGCCGCGCGCGCAGGATGGGTTGTTTCTGGTTCCCAAAGTCATCGAATAAGGTACGATCATGGAACTCCACCAGATGGATGTGGCGGAGCTCGCCGCTGGCCTGCGCGAGAAAAATTTTTCCGCAGTTGAGCTCACAACAGCACTCCTTGCCCGTATCCCCGCCTCGCAAGAGCGCATCAATGCGTTCATCACGGTCAGTGAAGAATCGGCGCTGGAACAGGCCCGCGAGGCTGACCAGCGCCGGGCAGGGGGAGAGACGGGCGCCTTGCTCGGCATTCCGCTCGCGCACAAGGACATCTTTTGTACCCGGGGCGAACGCACGACTTGCGGCTCGAAGATGTTGGCGGATTTCTTATCACCCTATGACGCAACGGTGGTGCAGCGGCTACGGGAGGCCGGGGTGATCACCCTGGGCAAGCTCAACATGGATGAGTTTGCCATGGGCTCCTCAAACGAAACTAGTCACTTTGGCGCGGTACATAATCCGTGGGCTTTGGAACGCGTGCCGGGAGGATCCTCTGGAGGATCAGCGGCATCCTTGGCGGCGCGACTGGTCCCCCTCGCTACGGGAACGGATACTGGCGGATCGATTCGCCAGCCCGCGGCCTTCTGCGGGGTTACCGGACTCAAGCCCACCTACGGTAGGGTTTCGCGCTACGGGATGATTGCCTTCGCTTCGAGTCTCGATCAGGGTGGTCCGATGGCGCGCTCGGCGGCGGATTGCGCCTTGCTGATGGATGCAATGGCGGGCCACGATCCCCGCGACTCCACCAGCCACCCGCAAGGGGGAGGGCGATTCTCTGCGGCGCTGGGCCGTAGCCTGCAGGGGCTGCGCATTGGCGTGCCGGAAGAATTCTTTGGCGCCGGCCTCGATCCGGAGGTGGAGCAGGCGGTACGGGATGCCATCCAATGGTACGCCGCCCAGGGCGCTGAAATTCGTCCCGTCCATCTGCCGAATAATGTCCATGCGGTCAGTACCTATTATGTGCTGGCACCGGCGGAGGCCTCCAGTAACTTGTCGCGTTTTGACGGGGTGCGCTATAGCCATCGCAGCAACGCGCCGGCGGATTTGTTGGAGCTGTATCAGCAGTCTCGCTATGAAGGCTTTGGTGCCGAGGTGCGCCGGCGGATTCTGATCGGTAGCTACGTCCTTTCCGCGGGCTACTATGATGCGTACTATCGTAAGGCACAGCAGGTCCGTTCCCTGATTCGCGAGGATTTCCGCCGCGCCTTCGCCGAGGTGGACGTGATCATGGGGCCGACGACGCCTACCCCAGCCTTTGCTTTGGGTGCCAAGAGTGCGGATCCCGTAGCGATGTATCTCGCCGACATCTATACCATTGCCGTCAATCTGGCGGGGATTCCGGCCCTGAGCTTGCCTTGTGGTTTTAGCAAGGAAGGGTTGCCGATTGGCTTGCAGATCATGGGCGATTACTTTGCCGATGAGTTGATTTTGGGCCTTGGTGATGCCTACCAGCGGGATACCGACTGGCACCGCCGTGAACCCCGTTGGGAGGAGCAGTGCGCATGACCTGGGAAGTCGTCATTGGTCTCGAAGTTCATGTGCAGCTCAACACCCAGAGCAAGATCTTTTGTGCCTGTTCCACCGCCTTTGGGGCTGAGCCCAACGCCCATACCTGTCCGGTCTGTCTCGCCATGCCGGGGGCGCTGCCGGTATTGAACGAAGCGGCAGTGGACAAGGCCATCGCCTTTGGTTTGGCGATTGGTGCCGAGCTCAACCGGCGCAGCATCTTTGCCCGTAAGAATTATTTCTACCCGGACCTGCCCAAAGGGTATCAGATCAGCCAGTACGAGATTCCGGTGGTTGGTCGCGGACACCTCGATATCCTCCTGGCAAATGGAGAAGAAAAGCGGATTGATATCACCCGGGCACATCTGGAGGAGGATGCCGGTAAGTCCTTGCATGAGGCCTACGACGGAGAGTCCGGGATCGATCTGAATCGAGCCGGAACGCCGCTGCTGGAGATTGTCTCCGAGCCCGACCTGCGCTCTGCGAGCGACGCAGTGGCCTATCTGAAAAAGTTGCACGCCCTGGTTCGCTACCTCGATATATCCGATGGCAACATGCAGGAAGGCTCCTTTCGCTGTGACGCGAACGTCTCTCTGCGGCGGCCCGGTGAACCATACGGAACCCGCG
>JAJYPA010000390.1 GCA_021795795.1 Pseudomonadota bacterium
CCATGCGTCGGAACTGCCCGGGGTAGAGGCCTTGCTGGCCGAGCATGAAGCGGTGCATGCCTTGGGGCAGGAAATCCTTCAGGTACGGCAAAGCGGAACGCGCGAGGAACTCCATCGGTTGCTCGGTCAGTTGCACGAGCATAGCCACCGATTTCAGGAAGGGCTGGGGCAGGCGGTGAGGGCCATGCGGGGGGCACGTAGCGCCCAAGGTTAAACCCCGAATTCCATTTCCTGTAGATATTTCTTGACCATATGCAATCCTGACGAAAACGACTAAATTATAGTGCCAGGGAAACTGTATCCGGACACAATGAAAAGGAATAGGTATGCGTATCTGCATTTTAGGTGGGGACGGTTACTTGGGGTGGCCGACGGTCATGCATTTCTCGGCACGCGGCCACGAAGTCGTCGCCGTTGATAGCATGATCAAACGCCACTGGGAAGCCGTGGTTGATGTGGCTCCGCTTGAGCTCACGCCACCCCTGCAAGATCGCGCCGCCCATTGGTATAAAAAGACAGGCAAAGTGGTTGAAGTGGTCGTGGGCGATATCGCTACTGATCCTGAACTATTGCATCACCTTTTCAGGGATTATCAGCCGGAAGTCATTGTTCATTATGCCGAGCAGCCTTCAGCGCCCTACTCCATGATGAATCAGAATGCTGCCATACACACCCAGCAGAACAACATCATCGGCAATCTCAATGTGATGTTCGCTATGCATGACTTTTGCCCACAAGCACACCTGATCAAGTTGGGTACCATGGGTGAATACGGCACTCCTAACATCGATATAGAAGAAGGCTGGATCGAGATTGAGCACAAGGGGCGCAAAGATCGTATGCTGTACCCTAAAAAGGCTCATTCTCTTTACCATTTATCCAAGGTTGCTGATTCTAACAATTTAGAGTTCGGTTGCCGCATATGGAACCTCTCTGTAACCGATTTGAATCAAGGTGTTGTTTACGGTATTGATACACCTGAAATGGACAACGACCCAGAACTACGCACCAGTTTTCACTATGATGATATCTTCGGCACGGTTCTGAATCGATTTGTGGTGCAAGCGGCTATCGGTAACCCACTAACAGTTTATGGCAATGGCGGACAAACGCGTGGATACCTGAATATTAAGGATACGCTACAGTGCGTAGAATTGGCGGCTTTGCATCCAGCGAAAGCAGGAGAATTCAGGGTTTTCAATCAATTTACAGAACAATTCTCCATCATGGATATCGCTAAAAAGGTTCAAAATGTTGCGCTGCTATATGATATTAATGTAACCATCAGTCATCTTCCTAACCCAAGGGAAGAGATGGAACAACATTACTATCATGCGGTTCATACAGGACTTCCGGAACTGGGCCTCCAACCCCATCACTTAACCGATGATGTAATTGCACACATGCTTGATCGTGCCATTTCCGCCAAAGAAAATGTCCGTAGAGTCGGCATATTGCCGCGAGTTACTTGGAAGCATGGCATAGATAAAAAGGGTGTAGCCGGAGTCGTGCGTGAATAGGCGGCGCTTTATGTCCGCAATGGCTGCCCTTGCTGGGACGATGGGCCTGCCATTGCCTGGCGCGGCATCAACGGTTGGTTTTGCCGCCATTCCTAAAAGTCTATGGGTATGGAAAACTCCCCTGACTGATATTAATAACGTTGGCGATTTTTCCCTTAAATATGGTTTTAATACAATATTTTATTCAGTGCCACCCGCCGATCGGGGTAGCTTACCTGCGTTGCAATCAGCATTACTCCTTTTGAAAAAGCGCGGATTATCGGTTTATATCGTGGGAGGAGCTCCAACCTGGGGGCAAGACCAGAATCTCCCAAGTTCCTTCCATCCACTTTTGAACCTGGCAGGTCAGGGGGCCAAAGGGATATGCTTAGATGTGGAACCGCAAGACTCTGTCGCATGGAAGACATCGCAGAATCATCAGGCGATCGGAATGGACTATTTGAATTTTCTACAGAACGCAGTCGCGCTCGCCAAATCCAATGGATTGCCTACTTGTGTATCCACAGTGCCCGTATTTAATAACATTTCCGTCTCTCATAATGGGGCCAATATACTTGGCGCAGTGACCTCTATTGTCCAGGCGCAGGTACTCATGGCCTACCGATCTAACTCCAGTGCAGCATTGCGCGTTGCTGCCCGATCTCTAGAAACGATAGCTGCTGTGAATGGTAAATTCTGGTTCGGAGTGACCACTAAGATTGGCGCACCTAGCACCATTAGTTACGCGGGTAGTACGGCTGGCAATTTTCATCAGGCCATGATCACCATGGATGCCGCACTCCAGAATGAACCAGGCTATCTCGGTATCGCAATCAATGACTATCAATCCTTACGAACATTGTTAGGCGTTTAACCCGTGCGCTTCCGCCACCCCTCTACAAAAGCACAGATGGTACCCGTTAGAAAGTCTCACTTTCGAAGGCATGCATCGCGTTACGTTTTATTTGCGATTTTCGCGATCTTGCTTATCTATTTTTTCCTACCGCCATTTGCCAATGTACGCGTGATGGGTGTTGTCAATGGCAACCTCACTCCGGTTGGGCCCATCTTTCTAGCTCGGGTTGATCAAGAGATGGCGTCCTGTGACACCCTCGTGCATCGTGACCAACCTCTCGTTTTGGTCAGCAATGAGCTTTTGGCCGGTCAATACCAACAAAATCGTTACAATGCGGAAAAAGCCATCGCCCTTGCCGATAATGAGGCAACCAACGGAGTTCTCGTAGCCCAAGCCGCAGCCAGATCTGCGCAAGCTACAGCCCAAGCTGCGGTAGCAAACTATTCACGATTGACTGCCGTATACAGATCAACCATCAAGTTGGCCGCAGTCCAGGCAGTAGGTCCTGTTGCTGTTGCTGTGGCCCACGATCAACGCCTGCAAGCCCAATCAGAGGCGGAGGCCGCGGTCGCTACGGCTAAGCAGATGGAACTTCAGGTAACTCAGTTGAAAGTGGACGCAAAAGCTAAAATACTTACTGCTCAAGAGCAACTCAAGGTACAACTTTCTCAACAAAATAGTGTCTACAACCGCCCTTTGCTTGCTCCGGTAGGCGGGGAATTGCTGGACTGCCACGCTCACCTAGGCGAGATTGTAGCCGCAGGCAACACCCTCTTCAAAATATTTCAGCCAGACAAAGCCTATGTAACAGCCTTCGTCCCGCCAACTATGGTCAGAAATCTCCATGAACATGCGACCGCGTATATCAATATTCCTGGAATGGGTGAAATACCAGCCACTGTTACTTCAATTCAACCAGAAATCACCAAGCTTCCCAAGCTTCTCACTCGATATTTTTGGGAACAACCACAATGGACCCAATATCGCTTGGTACGAATTACATTCGACAATCTTTCTCCAAGCCAACGCCGCCGCCTGCTATTTGGTGAAAGGGTACACGTCCGGATTCCCCTGGAGTCTTGGGGCAAGAGAATGATGGAGAATTTCTGACATGTCCATAGATAACGAACGACTCCTAGCCATTCTGCACCGCATTCAACAAAATGGTGGAGAGTGGTCACCGATATGGACTCCTTGTTCCTCCAGAGGCTATGTGTACGAGACCAACACTGAATCCATGGAAAATAATGATGTCCTGACGCGAGATTTGCAGTACCTTGTTCAAAACGACTATCTCGAAAAATCTTTTGCCGATATACTCACCGGTTGCCCGGCTTGCGGTAGCCATCACGTGAACGTCCGTGAAGTCTGTATTTCCTGCAAATCTGCACATATAGAGGAAATTCCCCTCATCCACCACTTCCGATGCGGGTACGTAGGTCCCATTCATCTGTTCGAACGTGATGAGAAGGGCGCACGGCGATGCCCAAAATGCGAAGGCAAACTGGAACACTTGGGCACAGACCATGATCTTCCGGGCAATAATTATAATTGCCTAGACTGCAATGCTTCTTTTCAGGTGCCAGACGTTGAGGCGCTATGTTTAAGTTGCCAGAAAAGGTCACAGGGAATAAATCTTCTTCGAGAAGAGGTTCATAAATATAGGATCAGCAGCCTAGGATTCTCTGCTTTACATCGTGGCCGTTTTTTTGAGGCAGATCATGAGCAATTTTATGAAGCAGGTACCCAGATTATTCGACATAATTTATTTATGCAGCTTTTGGAAGATGAAAAAAACCGCCAGCAGCGCTATGGCATCCATTTTGGTCTGTTGTTAGTTCAACCGGTTGACATGACAGATCCACTGTTATCTATAAAAATGATGGCGGAGCGTGTCGCCCAGAAAATGCGTAGCACTGATCGAATAGGGCGCCTAGATAGAGAGCATCTCCTGATAGTCCTTACCTCCTGCGACCCCTCCGCGGTTGCCGTTGCTCGGACCCGTCTGATTGATAACGATATGCGCGTTCTTAATATTGAAATATCACCAGGTGAAAACATTCAGGAACAACTCGATATAGCCCGCACCCAGTTGAAAAACTATGATCGGTTATCTTAACTACCTTCTGTCGTACATGGAACCCGGGACACTCTCGCAAATTCGAGCTATCATTGGCACTTTTATCCGTTCGAAAGATCCCTATTTCTGGTTTATCACTCTCATTATGGCGCGTTTTACACTGCCAGATCTCGCTGCGTGGATGATATTCATGTGGCGACCTTCACTGCTTTTTGACGCTGGAAAAGGAGTGGCAAATCGACCGCTAGTATCAGTCCTGATTGCGGGCCGTAATGTTGCGGACGGAATTATTCCCACTATACGATCTGCACTTAGTTGCGGATATCCCAATTTGGAAGTTATTTTTGTGGATGACGGTTCAGCCGATGAATCCGTTATGCAGGCTCGATCTTTGGAAAAGACAGGAAGGGTACGAGTCTTTGCCACGGAGATGCACAACGGCAAACCCACCAGCCTCAACATTGGGTTGAGCATGGCTCGCGGGAATTTCTTGTTTGTCCTTGATGCCGATTGCGAGGTCCAATATGGTTGCATTGACGCGCTTCTTAGGCCTTTCGAAGACCCGAATGTTGGGGCAGTAGCTGCCAATCTGCGGGTCCGCAATGCCCGCGAGAACATGCTGACCCGTTTCCAAGAGTGCGAATATGCCATGAATGTAAGCATTTCCCGGCTCTGGCGCGCGCGCCTTGGCCTTCTCTCCATTCTTCCTGGCGCCGGGAGCATGTTTCGTGCGAAGGCCATGCATGCTCTGGGGGGATACGATTCTGGCCTTGGCGACGATACCGATCTCACCTTGCGCTTGCGCAAGGCACGGTGGAAGCTGCGGTTTGCTTATGATGCCTTGGTATGGACCGATGTGCCCAACAAATTTTCTTGGCTGCTACGTCAACGAAGCCGGTGGGCACGAAACATGGTCAAGATTCGGCTACACAAACAACTCGACATTGGCATGCCAAATCGCTTTGGTTTAAGTAATATGCTTATGACATTAGATCTTCTTATCACTCGTGTTGCTGTACCTCTTCTGGGTTTTTCTGGCGTCATATACTATACTTTATCTATGCCGTTTTCTCGGCCACTTTTATTGACTGGATTATATTGGATCGTGATTTTTTTGTTGAGTATCCGCATGCTCATTACCAATGACATTTTCCATACCCCAGACCTGCGTACCTTCTGGATGTGGCCTCTCTATCCATTTTATCGGTTCCCTATCAGGCTTATTGAGCTAGCTTCCATTATCAGAGAATTGCTTGGTATTTATCGGTGGCATCCTTATGTACCTAAACGAATCTGGGATCAGACAATCCATTGGTGAACGGTTTATGAAATTTAACCAAGTCATAGCGCTATTTCTAGCCTGCGGTAGCATGTTGCCAATGGTTGCTTATGCGCGCCCATCGCTCAGTCTCCAGGCCGTCGAACAGATGGCGCGTACATCGCTACCCGTTCAGGCTGCACTAGCCAATATCAAGGCTGCCAAGGAAGAGATCAAAGAAACCGAGAACAAGGGCGGGCTGGCTCTCCATGCCGGCTTTAGCATCGGACAGCATCACCCCTTAGTGTCGAGCAATATTACACCAAATTATTTTGGTATTAACCCACAGGTGAGCTTGAGCTATCCATTACTTGGAGCGAATGCGGTCCAGCAGAACGAAACCTATGAAGCGGTGGCTGCGCTTTCTAAAAGCCGTGCAGAACTGCTGCAAACACGATTACAGGTAGTTGATCTTACGGATACGGCCTTCCTATTATATTGGCAGTCCACAGATTTTAAATTAATTGCTGTGAATTTTTTAAAGCAACTGAATAAATGGTCAGATGCCGCAAAAGTAGAACGAAAATCAGGCTCGTGGTCAACCGCTGATTGGCTGTACTTTAAAAAAGTACAATCCCAAGCGGTTGGTGCCATAAATAAATCAGAAATACAGCAAGATACGTCTCTATCGGCCTTGAATTCCATATTGGGAATGCATATCGGTCCATTTACACCCATGACTCCGCATCTTGATCAATGCAATACATCAAGAATAACCGAGGCGGAACCGACCAACGACCCAACGATAAAAATATTACTAGCTCAACTCAATTCTATTCGTGCAGAGCAACATTTGGGTCCATGGAGGTACATCGATGCAACGGCTAATGTAGGCACCCAGTCCACTTATGATCCTGCGGGGAATCGAGCAGGTTATTCTGTTACCGCTGGCGTTCAGGTAAGCGTACCACTTGATCTAATTGGCGCTGACAACGCACATGCATCAAAACTCGCAGCTATGGCTGAATCTCTTGAGTTGCAAATTCTTCAAGCTCGAGCTAATTTTCATCAAAAACTTGTTGCAACCATGGGTGACCTTCGAATCGCAAAAGATAATCTTGCATTTGCTGAAAAACAGTTTGCAGCTAGTGAAGCGAATTGGGATAGGCTGCATGCTATGATGCTGGGCGGTCCCAATGATGAGTTCCGAAAGGCCGTTGCGGCGCGGTTAGACTTATTTCAGGCGGAGACTGTGCGTATTGGCGCCATAGCCTCAGTTGCTGCAGCAGCAGCGAGACTAAGAAATCTTCAACCTACTACGTGCAAACGTTCTAGCACTCGTGGGACTTGAAGTCTCACCCCGTATGATGAAAAATGGCAAATCCACCTTGTTTGCCGAAGATAGAGGCGCAGGGGGCGGTGCTTGGCTGCGGCAAGTGGTTGGTCTTTCGTTCTTTATTCTCCTGCGAGCATCTATATGTGGCATGCAGGTTGAGTGCTCCCTATGCCCGACATTTTTTAACATTAACAACTCGTCTATCTTTTTATGTATAGTTAAGCGTCGCCCAAGCGCACTGACCACCAATTTCTGGACGTCCGCTTACGCTGCCCTGCCGCCGTTGAAGTCTGTTGGTCGGCAGCTGCATATCGTCCATTCACCCAACTATACGGTCGATATTTTTAGTGGCTGTAGCGCCTCGCATCAGAAATAATTATCGTCAATATAGTCTTCCGATGCCAATTCCCGTCGCGCTGTCTTGATCCAGCGTTTGAGGTAGGCGGGTTGCGAAAGTTGTTTCATCTCCTGCCGTAACCCAATAATGTCCTGTCGGGTTGCCTGAATGGTTTCTTGAAGATCCCGCGACAGGGCATGCGGTGAGTGTATCGCAAAAAGGGGTATCCCGAGACTGCCAGCCAGATGCTGCTGGAGTGCCTGCATTTTACCTTTTAAAGTAGCCAGATGTTCCTTGAGAGCCTGGTTATACTTTTTCAAATGCGCATCGCCC
>JAJYPA010000037.1 GCA_021795795.1 Pseudomonadota bacterium
ATACCGATCAGGGTAGCCAGTATACCTGCGACGCATTCACCGGCGCACTCAAATCCCGTGGCATAGCCATCAGCATGGACGGACGCGGGCGGGCGCTGGACAACATCTTCGTTGAACGGTTATGGCGCAGCGTCAAATACGAAGACGTGTACTTGAAGGGCTACCGCAACGCGATGGAACTGATGCTGGGTCTGACGGAATACTTCGTGTTTTACAACGACGAACGCCCACACCAGTCATTGGGCAATCGCACACCGGCAACGGTGTACGCGACGGCCAGCGGTGGCGGCGCAAGGATAGTGGACAAATTTAGCAAGAATGGGGCAACGCCATGCAGTTGCGAGACAGACGGACAGACCAGCTTAAATTAGACCGATTTCTGTCTTGACGGATGGGTCCCCTGTACAGGCACGCTACATGGGGCGGGCCAGAAATCAGGCGCGTGTCACCTTGATCGCGATGGCACACAATCTCAAACGGGGTGCAAACATCCAACGAGCCTGTGTGTAGGAACGTAGGATCATTGTGTCCAGAATGCGCAAAAACCGTGAAATACGAGGAAAAGCGAGATAAAAATGGCCAAAAATTGACCAAAAAAGAGAAAAAGGCTTAAAAAATTGCCTCATTTGGGTTTTGGCCAGAAAGGCGGTTGGCCGTGCAAAGGACTCAAATAGTCTGGAGATTTGCGGGCTGGGTCGTAATAGCCGCTTTCAGTTGATCAATGACTTGCAGAATGCTTGCATCCCCCCCCCGTCGTCGCGCTGGATGAAAGCTGGAAAATCTGCCCGGCTGGCTGATTAATGGCCACTGACTGCTGGTCGGAAATAGCCAGCTTGACCGTCCCCGCCGAATCCACGGCCGGATTGAGCATGCCGTTTGCATCATAGGGTATCTGACGAGCCGCCGTACCTGAGAAGAGATACTCCCCGCGCTCATCCGTGACATTCATCTGACTTGCCAAGGCTTGTTTCAACTGATCCAGCTGATCTGAAAGCACGGCCAAAGACGTGCAATTTTGCGCAGCGTTGTTCGCTTGAATAGCAAGATCACGCACGCTTTGCAGCATCGTGGCAATCGAACCCAAGGTCGATTCCTGCACCTGAATCTTACCGGTCGCATTGTCGATATTCGTGCTGTACTGATTCTGCTTGCTACTGAGCACGGATATATTCGAAGCCAGAATCCCCATACGTTGCGATTGGAACACCAATGCCTGCCCATGGATTCCGAAGACTGAATCACTCATCACGGTTAGCCTCCCGCTAATTAGTGAACAATGCAAAGCGATATCCGTGCCAACTCAAATAACCAACCTTGACGATGAATTCCCACTAGCCCGCGTTTTTTTCGTACACTAGAGCCCTGTTTGGCCACACACAGATCCTCCATTGAACGAAACACACCTTGGCGTGCTGATCGCGGCACTCGTTATTCTCATTTTGTTATCGGCGTTTTTCTCCAGTTCAGAGACTGCGCTCATTTCCCTGAACCGCTACCGACTGCGCCACCTGGCCAAGCGTGGGCACGGCGGCGCGGTGCGCGCGCAAAAACTGCTTGAAAAGCCCGACCGATTGCTCGGGCTGATTCTTTTGGGCAACAACTTCGTCAATATTCTAGCTTCGTCCATTGCCACGGTCATCGGCTTACGCCTGTTTGGCGACAGTGGCCTTGCCATTGCCACCGGCGTGATGACCTTCGCCCTGCTGATTTTCGGTGAAGTCGCCCCGAAGACAGCGGCAGCAGTGTCCCCCGAACGGTTCGCCTGGCCCTCCGCCTATATCTATAACCTCGTCATGAAGCCGATCCTGCCCTTGATCCAGCTCATCAACTTGCTGGCGAATGGTCTGCTTCACCTGCTCGGATTCAACACCAAGACCAAACAAGTTCAGGGCCTGTCGGCCGCCGAGTTGCAGACTATCGTACGCGAGTCCAGTCAACATCTGCCCGATCAACATCAGGAACTGTTGCTGTCGGTGCTCAACCTGGAACAGGGGCAGGTCGAGGACATCATGATTCCCCGAGCCGATATCATCGGTATCGACATCAGTGTGCCCTGGGAAGAGGTACTCGAACAAATCAAGCACCTGTCCTACAGTCGGGTACCGGTTTACAAGGGTTCCGTCGAGAACACCATCGGCGTGATCACGGTGCGCCGATTATTCGGGCCACTGATGGACGGCTCGCTCACCCTTAGCCGGCTAAAACGGCTGCTGCGCGAACCCTACTACGTACCCGAGGGAACGGCACTGACCACGCAACTGCTCAACTTTCAGAAAGAAAAACGCAGATCGGCGCTGGTGGTCGATGAATACGGCGATGTTCAAGGTCTCGTTACACTCGAGGATATCCTTGAGGAAATCGTTGGCGACTTCACCACATCGCCGGTTACCGATAACGACGAAATCAAGGCGGAGGCAGATGGCAGTTATCTACTCAAGGGCAATATGCCCATCCGGGAGATCAACCGGGAACTGGCCATCGAACTGCCCACACAGGAAGCCAGCACGCTCAATGGCCTGATCATCGAGCAGCTAGAAACGCTGCCAACCGTTGGCGCCGAAGTTGATCTGGGCGACATCCTGATTACCGTAGAGTCCGTCCGGAATCGAGCTGTCGACATCGCTCGACTCACCATCACGCACGAACCGGCGAGCGATCATTAATGGCGCGCGCCAGGGAGAAATCGGCCTTCGTCTGCCAGGAATGCGGTGCCGATTTCCCCAAGTGGGCGGGCCGCTGCAGCGAGTGCGGGGCATGGAACAGCCTCACCGAAATCCGCCTGCCCGGTAACGCATCGACTGCCAGTTCACCGGGTGTCAGCGGCTATGCCGGGGGCAACCCGCAAACCACCCTGATATCCGAAGTTCGCATCAGCGAAACACCCCGGGAATCCACCGGGCTGGATGAACTCGATCGCGTCCTGGGCGGCGGTTTGGTCGAAGGTTCGGTCATCCTTATCGGTGGCGACCCGGGTATCGGCAAATCGACGTTGTTACTGCAAACCCTGCTCACACTCCAGGCGCGTATGCCCTGCCTCTACGTGACGGGCGAGGAATCCCTGCAACAGGTCGCGCTGCGCGCCCAGCGGCTTGAGGCCGATCTGTCAGGGAAACAAGGTCAACTGACCTTGATGAGTGAAACGTCGGTCGAAGCGATTCTGGCGCACTGTGCCCGCCAATTGCCGCGTCTGCTGGTGGTCGATTCCATCCAGACGCTGCATACCGAAGGACTGACCGCCGCCCCCGGTTCCGTATCGCAGTTGCGCGAAGGCACGGCCCAACTTGTACGCTTTGCAAAACGGCATGAAGTCACCATCTTCATTGTCGGCCATGTCACCAAGGAAGGTGCTCTGGCCGGGCCGCGCGTGCTCGAACACATGGTCGATACCGTACTTTATTTCGAGGGTGATCCCGGTGCGCGTTTTCGGGTGATTCGTGCGGTCAAGAACCGTTTCGGCGCCGCCAACGAAATCGGCGTATTCGCCATGACCGATCGCGGTTTGAAACCCGTCACCAACCCATCCGCCATTTTTTTGTCGCGCCATGAACAACCGGTTCCCGGTAGCGTCATTACCGTCACCCGTGAAGGCACTCGCCCTCTGCTGGTCGAAGTTCAGGCGCTCGTTGCCGAACACCCCGGCGGCAATCCCAAGCGGTTGACCGTCGGTCTCGACCAGAACCGGCTGGCCATGCTTCTGGCCGTGCTGCACCGGCACGGCCAGATCGCCCTATATGATCAGGATGTTTTTTTGAATGTGGTCGGCGGCGTGCGCGTCGCGGAAACGGCGGCCGACCTGCCCAGCCTGCTGGCGATCTTGTCGAGCTTCCGGGCCAGGCCCCTGCCGGAAGGATTGATTGTTTTTGGTGAAGTGGGGCTCGCCGGTGAAATCCGTCCGGTCAGTGGCGGGCCAGAACGACTTGCCGAAGCGGCCAAGCATGGCTTCACCCATGCCATCGTACCCAAAGCCAATTTGCCCGCACGACCGATAGACGGCTTGAACATCACGGCCGTCAGCCATCTCAATCAGGCGCTGGAACTGTTGTAACGCTCAGCATCTCCATAACAACCCCGCAATACAGGGGCTATAAACCCCGAGCTTAGCAGGCTGCTGAAATACTTGTTTCAGCGACCTGATAAGACGGGACATGGATATCCCGCACGAAAAATAGATTACGTAAGTGATTGATTTTCCGATACCGGGTCTGGACATGTACCGGACCCGGTATCGCTGAAAAACTCATGGATGAGGTTTTTCAGCATCCTGTTAGTGCTGCTTCTTCTCCTTGAGCGCCTCGCCCGATTTCTTCCAGAACATCCAAAATACATATGCAGGCACACCGACAATACCGATCATGGCCAGAATAGACAGCAGAACAATTTGAAATTCAATATGCATGATTCATGTCTCCTTATGAACAACCAAGCCCAGAGAATAGGGCAATAGACACACTTTATCGACAAGTTGTGTCAATTCAACCAAGTGAAACACTCATGAATATCGAACAGCATAGATCTGTTATCAATAAGCATAGCCTGGGATTCATTCGTAACGCTTGCTAGGCTATATTTATTACTTGCAGGCGCGTAGCGCGCCGGTTTAATCGACGGTTACACCGTCAAGATAGGTATGTTCATCATGTACGAATTCAGCTTTTTGACCTCCGACCGTGGAGCTGCTTTTATCGAACGGGTTCAGGCCCTCGGTCTTGAGGTCGTCAGCCGTCCGGATCCCATTAACGATGCCGTAACGAATGTGGCCATTCCGGACGATATCGACGAAGACCTGCTCGATCAGATCGAAGCATGGTACGAAGAGGAAACCTCCCGAAACGAAGCCGCTGCACGCGCACTGGAAGATGATGGCGATATCGTCTCTGCGGGTATCTGGGTGCAGTTGGAAGATGGAGGGTCAAGTCTTGCCCGGGTTGATCCGGACATCATGAACCGTATTCTGACTGTGCTGACACCGGACGAACTCGGTCACTTTGTCAGCGTGATTGCCGATGCCGTCGAGCATCCGGACGTAACGCCCATCTGCCACAACAAGAGCACCAGCAGCTGCGGTTGATCTGGCTGTAAATGTCACTCCTCGACACTGACCTTTTGATGACGAGTGCGCGTGTACCGCTGTCTGCTACCGAGCAGTCGCCGCGTTGGGCAACTCCATTGCAACAGGCTGGGCGAGACGGGTTGCTCTGCGCTGCTCTATCGCCTGTTTGATGGCAATCAGGATAGCAAGCGCCATGAACGCGCCGGGTGGCAGAATCGCCAACAGGAAGTGGGCTTGTTCCGGCAGAACATGAATCGTCCAATTGGCCGCCATCGGGCCGAAGAGTTGCTGTGCATTCGCCAGCAATGTGCCGAAACCCAGCAATTCGCGAATGACCCCCAGTGCCACGAGCACGAGACCGAAGCCCAGCCCCATCATCAACCCGTCATACAAAGACGGCAAAACGGGATTACGCGCCGCGAAGCCCTCTACCCTGGCAATCACGATGCAGTTGGTCACGATGAGCGGCAGGAAGATGCCCAGCACGTGGTAGAGCGTATTCAGATAAGCGTTCATCCAGAGTTCGATCACGGTCACGACCGAAGCGACGACCATCACGAACACCGGCAGTCGCACTTCAGGGCGCACCCAATGACGAATCGCCGAAGCCAAGCCATTGGAAACCACCATCGTCAAGATGGTCGCCATCGCCAATCCCAATGAATTGACCACGGTATTGGAGATCGCCATCATCGGGCACATGCCGAGAATCTGGACCAACCCCGGATTGTTTTTCCAGAGCCCTTGTACCGCAAGATCTCGATAGGAAACATCACTCATGGTTTACCTCTGTTGGTATGTGTGCCGCTTCTGGTTTGTCTTTTGACTCATCATCATGTTCATGTCTGGATGAGTGCGGCGCGTCAAACAATTCGTCATGATGCAAACGCACATACTCCAGCACCTGATGAATGGCACCGACGACGGCACGGGGGGTGATGGTGGCACCGCTGAACTGATCGAACACGCCGCCGTCCTTCTTCACGGCCCAGCCCTTTTCACCGGGGTCATCGAGGCTCTTGCCCTCGAAGCCGAATATCCAGCGGCCCTTGGCCGTTTCGATCTTGTCGCCGAGACCCGGTGTTTCGTTATGTTTGGTCACGCGCACGCCGGTGATTTCACCTTCGCGGTCGACACCGACGATGAGCTTGATATCGCCACTGTAGCCATAAGGCGTAATGACGGGGAGCACAACGGCGGTTACCTTACCCTCCTTCATGGCCCGGAATCCAACGATACCAGCCCGCACCGACGCCGACAATCGCTCGACCGGATCGCTGGGTTCCGGTTTCAGTGGCGGCAAATTCAACGCCTCAGGATCCGGCGGCAAAAAGGCGGTATCAGCCGGATTGTTATCGAAACTGCCTGGACGCAGCACTGCTGTGACCTGCCCACGCAACACCGCTAATTCACCCTGGGCAATGCGCTCACGCGTGGCTTCTTGCGTTACCGAAACCAAACCGACACCCACCACGGAAAAACCACCCAGCAACAGCGCGGTGATGATGATCCGGCTTTTATCCAGTGTGAGCAGGCGCTTCATGCCGTAGATCTCATTTTATGGGTTCCGACTTCTTATGGCCGAAAACCTTGGGCTGACTGTAATAATCGATCAGCGGCACACACAGGTTCATCAGCAAAACGGCAAAGGCAACGCCATCGGGATAACTGCCGAAGCTGCGAATCAGCACCGTCAACACGCCGATACCGAAACCAAAAATCAGACGACCACGAGGTGTAGTCGACGCTGTTACCGGATCGGTAGCGACAAAGAAGGCACCAAAAACGGTGGCCCCCGTGATGAGATGAAACAGCGGGCTGGCGTGGCGCGCCGAATCCAGCAGCCACAGGAACCCGGACATCACCAGCACACCCGTGATCACCGCCGCCGGAATATGCCAACGGATGACGCCGCGCCATAGAAGAAAGACACCACCTGCAAAGAAGGCCAGGCTCAACCACAAATTCCACGACTGAGCTAAGGAACTCCCGCTAAACAGGCTTTGTGTCAGGTTATGGAGGGTAGCACCGGTACTGAGTTGCTCGCGCGCATGATCAAGCGGCGTTGCAACACTCAGACCATCGTAACCGACACCACTAGGCAGCGCACCCGAGAAAGACCAGGCGACCGACTGCATGAAATTGAGCGCCGAACCCGAGCTGTCAATGGCCGGCCCCCAGCGCGTCATGGGCTCCGGGAACGAGATCAGCAATACGACATAACCGACCATGGCCGGGTTGAAGAGATTGAACCCCAGGCCACCGTATAATTGCTTGGCAACAACCACGGCAAAAACGGTGCCGAATACCGGCAGCCACCACGGCCCAAGGTTGGGCAGGCACAACGCCAGAATCCAGGCCAGCACGATGACCGAACCATCGCCAATGGCCGGCCGCATGGGACGGGCACGCAGGCTCAGCATCGCCGCTTCCGCCACCAAACCGGCGCTCACCGCCAGCAGGATGTTGATCAAGACCCCCCAACCCAACAAGGCAATCGCGACGATGGTACCCGGCAACATTGCCAACAACACCGTCAACATGACGCGGCGAACGTTATTGGATGCCTCGGGCAAGGGCGCAGTTTGCGGGGAAAATCTCATGGCGGATCGCTCTTGGAAATCTGTTCTTGTTGTGCCTGAACCGGTGTTTGTTCATTCGCTGCGGCACGATCAGCGTCCAAAGCTTCCCGTCGTGCCTTGGCGCGCGCCCGTGCGGCTTCGACAGCGGCATCCATACTGGCGGGTGCCTCGGCGCCGTTCGACGCGGGCTTATACGAACCAAACGCATCCGAAGAATCTGGTGCCGCACTGGCATCATCGGTAGCAGCCGTGGTCTTTGCCGCCAAAGCCTGACGTTTCTTGTTCAAAGCGGCTTCGCGCTCCGCCTTGATTCGCTCCAGCCGTTCGTTGCGGAATTCGAAACGCTCGCGTGCCTGATTTGCCTTGGATTTTTCACGTTCCTGCGCCCAGACTTCGGTTTTAGCAAAGCGATAATAATCGACCAGTGGCAAGTGAGATGGGCAAACCGCGCTGCACACGCCACATTCGATGCAGTCGAACAGGTTGTACTCCACCACGCGATCGAACTGCTTGGCGCGGGCGTACCAATACAACTGCTGCGGCAGCAGATCGGCAGGGCAGGCCTCGGCACAGAGACTGCAACGTATGCAGGGTTGAGGCGCGGGTTCGGCAGGGCGATCCTGCGGGCGCAAGGCCAACAGACAGTTGGTGGCCTTGACCACAGGCACCTCATCGCTGTGCAAGGCAAAGCCCATCATCGGGCCGCCCATGATCAGCCGATCGACCCCGGGGCGGTATCCGCCCGCCTCCGCCACCACATCGCTCATCAGTGTGCCGATGCGCACCTTGAGGTTTTCCGGTCGCGCGATACCCTCCCCCGTGACCGTCACGATCCGGTCGGTCATCGGTTCGCCAAAGGTGACAGCCCGGTGAATCGCCACCACGGTGGCCACGTTCAAGCAGAGCAAGCCGAACTCGCTGGCCCGACGACCGCGCGGCACTTCGATATTCGTCAACACCTTGATGAGTTGCTTTTCGCCCCCCGCCGGATAACGGGTGGGGACGGAAAATACCTCGAAACGCGGATCCGAGCGGCTCGCTTCCAGCAGGGCGGCGATGGCCTCTGGCTTGTTGTCCTCGATGCCGATCAGACAGCGTTCCGCGCCGATCATGTACATGGCGATGGCAGCGCCGCGCAGGATATCTTCCGGTTGCTCACGCATGAGTCGATCATCGCAGGTGATGTACGGCTCGCACTCCGCACCGTTCAGGATGAGCGTGGGTACCCTGGTCTGGCCGGTCGCCATTTTCGCGGCAGTCGGGAAGACCGCACCACCCAGTCCGACGATACCCGCTTCACGCAGTCGCCCGCGCAGTTGTGCGGGCGAGATGTCCTGATAATCGACCCAAGGCGTCATCCGCTCGGCCCATCGGTCCTCGCCATCGGCTTGCAACAGGATCGACGGCGCGGATATGCCACCCGGATGGGCAATGGGATGAGGGGAAATATCAACAATGGTTCCGGAAGTGGGCGCGTGGACAGAAGCCGACACGAAGTCCGTCGCCTGGGCCAGCACCTGCCCTTTGCCGACTTGATCCCCCACCTTGACAACGGCCTGCGCCGCCGCCCCGATGTGCATATGCAAAGGCAGCACATAGCACGATTGCAAGGGCATGGCCTTGATCGGCTGATCACGGGTCAGCGCCTTGTTTTCGGGCGGATGAAGCCCGCCATGAAAAGCGTGAGGTGCCGGTATGGGCCGGGGGGCAGAATCAGACATGGGCTGGTTCCGCCAGAGTGGCCTGAGGTTTATCGTCCTGAAGCTTAGGCTCCGGGAAGCGGAAACCGGCCAAACCAGTATCCAGCGGCGCCATGTCGATACAGTCGACCGGGCAAGGCGCCACACACAACTCACAACCCGTACACTCGGAGGCAATAACCGTATGCATCTGTTTGGCCGCTCCCAGAATCGCATCGACCGGACAGGCCTGAATGCACTTGGTGCAACCGATACAAACCGCCTCGTCGATCACCGCGAGGAGCGGAACCGTTTTAGCTTCGCCGTTTTTGGCGTTCAGCGGCTTAGGCTCCACGCCCAACAGATCGGCCAGATTTTTAATGGTAGCCTCGCCACCGGGGGGGCACTGGTTGATATCGGCCTGCCCCGTAGCGATGGCTTCGGCATATGGCTTGCACCCCGTAAATCCGCATTGGCCGCACTGAGTCTGCGGGAGAATCGCATCGATTTTTTCCGCCAGCGGGTTGCCTTCAACATGGAACCACTGGGCCGCCACGCCCAGCAAAATGCCGAAAGCCAGCACCAAACCGGCCGCCACAAGGATGGCAGTCAACATCAAACTTTCACCATGCCGGCAAAGCCCATGAACCCCAGCGCCATCAACCCGGCTGTAATCAAGGCAATCGGCACGCCCTCGAACGCCAGCGGCACATCGGCCACATTGATGCGCTCACGCAAGGCTGAGAACAAAATCAACACCATAGAAAAACCGACCGAGGCGCCAAACCCATACAACGCCGATTCCACAAAATTATGCGCCTGCTGCACGTTCAGCAAGGCCACGCCAAGCACGGCGCAGTTCGTCGTAATCAGCGGCAGATAAATACCCAGTACGTTATGCAGCAACGGGCTGGTTTTGCGCACCACCATCTCGGTGAAATTCACGACCACCGCGATCACCACGATAAACATGATCGTGCGCAGGTAAGTGAGCCCCAGCGGTTCAAGAATGAAGGTTTCGGTGAGATAACTGGCAATTGCCGAGAGCGTCAGCACGAACGTGGTCGCCAGCGACATACCAATGGCGGTTTCGATTTTTTTGGACACGCCAAAGAACGGACACAAGCCGAGAAACTTGACCAGTACGAAGTTATTTACCAGTACAGTACTGATTAAAATCAAAACATATTCTGTCAAGACAGACCTCCGAGCCGATGAGCTCCGGCGAAAACGCCAAAATACAGATAGCCAGTATAAATAGTAAATTATAAATAACTTATCGTTAATCTACGAAAAAACTTATAAAACATCAGGGCATCCTGTTTTCCTGCCCATAGGCCAAGGCAGATGCTGCACTCAAATCGATCGCGCAAACGATTGAAATTGTGTGAGTTCGCCATGGGTTTCCCTCAACGAACGTTCTCGAAAAATCTCAGGGATAGGGCTTTTCGTGGTTCCCATCAGTCTTTTGGACTGGCAAATCCCAAACTGACGCCGAAGCTTGCAAACAGAAGCTAAGAGACAGTTGGCCAGGGCGCAGGTTCACCGTCTTTGCCCAATTTCAGCAACCACCCCTGATGTGCCGCTCGCTCTTCGTCACTAGCGGCAATGACGCGTAATCTCATCCGGTTGGTGGGCAAGCGGATGATTTCCCCCCGTTGTTCTTGATTGTCACCCTCACCATGGTCGGCTTCTAAACCGAGGGTTTTCTGCCCGCCCGTTAGCGCCAGATATACATCGGCCAGAATTTCAGAATCCAGCAACGCGCCATGCAGCTTACGCGCACTGTTATCAATGTTGTACCGACGGCACAAGGCATCGAGGCTATTGCGTTGGCCGGGATGTTTTTTGCGCGCAATGGCCAATGAATCGGTCACGGAACTTGCGACATCAGCCAATCGACCGCCATTCGCCAGCCGGGCAAGCTCCGCATCGATAAACCCCACATCAAATTCGGCATTATGAATAATCAGCTCCGCGCCCTCGATAAACGCCAGAAATTCATCCACCACATCGGCGAATTTCGGCTTATCCGCTAAAAACGCATCGCTCAAACCATGTACATTAAACGCGCCCTCATCCACCGGCCGCTCGGGGTTGAGGTAACAATGAAATGTTCTACTCGTCACACGACGCTCGATCATCTCCACCGCACCAATCTCCACCAACCGATGCCCATCGGCAGCGGGCATCCCCGTGGTTTCAGTATCCAGTACGATTTGGCGTTCTGTCATGATCGGTTTCCTGTCAGTGGGCTTGGCGAATTATCGAGCAAGTGTACTCTGGTCAAGGGCGCCTTGAAAAACCATGGTGGGCGGACGCAAGCGCTACATGAGCAGGTTTTCGATGCCCCCAAAAGAATGATAATACTATCGACTTGACCTGATTCTGATAGGACGCAAACGAATACCGGCACAGGCCTGATGGACCCATTTTGGCAGCTGTAGATAAATTCGTTGACAATTAATCTGTGAAATTTTAGGTTCCCCTAAACACGAACGAAAGAGAAGAACCTGATGAAAAACGGAAAGTTACACAAAGCCTCATCATTTTGGTCAGCACAGCCTGCCAGCTATCGTGTTGACTAAATCACGTTGAGCGTCAATCACGATCCGGATGCAGTGATTGACAGAACACTTGCCATAAAGCATCCATTCACCCAAAGGAGAATCGGTCATGCGAGTAGCGAAGAAAGATGTGGACGTCAGGATGGAAATCCCTGGCGCGGTGATCCGTCAGCGAACGGATTTCGGCGATGCAACTGGACTGGGAAAAATCAGCTGCGAATATTTCACCCTCTCGGCAGGTGTTGACACGAGCCCGTTATTCCAAGGGCTGGAAGGCAATTTGTGCCAATGCCCTCACTGGGGCTTCGTCCTGCGCGGCCAACTCACCGCAACTGACGCGGAGGGCACACAAGAGACTGTCAAAGCGAATGATCTCTTCTACTGGCCACCTGGGCACAACGTAAAGGTCGACGAAGACGCGGAAATCATCATGTTCAGCCCTCAGCGCGAGCACAGCCACGTCATTGACCACATGATAATGAAGGTCAAAGGTTAATGTCGGTATGGTCTGCATTGCGCCTAGTTAATGATATAAACCGAGATAAACCATGGTCTGCCCCCCTGTTCCATTAACGGTAGGTTGCTTCCTTCATGATCCAGCCCTTTGTTGCCTCGTTTACGGGCACGTCAGTCGAGTTTTTTGAGACGGTGGCGATTGCTTACGCCATTGTCAGAGCCGGTTATCCCCGAGAAGCACTATCAGCCTTGGTGCTGGGCCATGTACTTGTGTTTGTCTTGGCTGTGTTTCTGTTTCCACTCCACGAGTTCTTCCCAATCTTCTGGTTGCGCCTCGTGGCTGCCGTACTGCTTACGTCAATGGGGCTGCACTGGTCGATTAAGTCGTTAAGACGCATACGAGCGCACCAGCGGCCTCGCTGGGCAGAAGATCCTCTCGGAAAGGTACAGATCACCCCAACTTCATCAACGACGGAGGCTTTTTCACTTTTTGTATTTTTTGTCATGGGAAAAAGTGCAGTCGTTGAGGCTGGTGAGATACTGTTAGTCGTTTTCCCCATCGGGGCCGCAACCTCAGCATGGACTCAGGTTCTTTGGGGTGTGGCCGCAGGCATGGCCGCTGTGTCGGCAATTACATTGGCGCTTCATGGTAAATTGAAGAAAGTTCCAGAGGTCAAGTTAAAACTCGTCATTGGGATCTTTCTCACTGTTCTAGGCATATCGTGGCTGTTGGAGCTTTACCGTGACCACACAACCTAACCAGGCGCTCCAGCCCGACGTATTTGCCTTCGCTACGGCTAATCTTCGTCCAAGCTTGGTCGTTGAGACCCTCGCCCCCTGGGCAAGAAAATTCATGACCATGAGCAAAAACCGACTTCCCGAAGCGCTCTGTAATCAACTATCGTCATGCTGGGAAGAGTCAGGGCACCCCTTGAAAGCGACTAATTCTCCCCTTCAAGAGGTTTTTCTACAGCGTCGTTAGGCTTGAATAGACGCACGCGATATCGTACGCTTGCCGGAGGGGGTAGTACCATGACTATTTTCAATGCCACTGAAGCACGCGCGAAGCTCTACAGCTTGATCGATGAAACCGCAAAAACACACCAGCCTATTGTTATTACTGGAAAAAGAGGAAATGCTGTTCTCATCTCCGAAGAAGATTGGAGAGCCATTTCTGAAACTCTGCACTTGTTATCAGTACCGGGAATGGGTAAATCAATTAAGGAGGGTATGAGAACGCCCCTTTCTGAATGCTCCGAGGAACTTGATTGGTGATTTGGCAACCTGTCTACACCAAACAGGCGCAGAAGGATGCAAAAAAGCTTGCTTCATCAGGCCTCAAAGAAAAAACGCAAAAGCTACTTGGGGTTATCAAACAGAATCCATACCAAAATTCACCTCCTTACGAAAAATTGGTTGGGGATTTTTCGGGAGCTTGTTCGAGGCGAATCAACATTCAGCATCGAATCGTTTATCAGGTCTTGTAAGCCGATCAAGTCGTTAAAGTACTGCGGCTCTGGACGCACTATGAATGAAAAATAGGGTGCTATGAAAACCTTTCGAGGCGCCCGTGCGCCTCAGGGAAGTGGCGCCGCACATCCTGTGTACATGCCCTTTGGCTGTTCCCGACCGAAGCCCGCTAAGGCGGATGCGACTCTGATATAAATCGCGCAAACAATTGAAATAGCATGATTTACTCTCGGGCTTCCCGCGATGAACGTCCTCTAAAACCCTAGGAATGGGGTTTTAGAGGTTCCCATAATTAGACCCAGCCGACACACAAGTCCGCGCCGCTTTGTTGACTGTCTCCCGCTGCCCTGTGAAATTAACCCTTCGGTGTGCCCTGGTTGGCGAGTTGGTCGGCGCGTTCGTTTTCCGGGTGTCCCGCGTGGCCTTTGATCCAGTGCCAGTGCATGTCGTGCCGTTGGGCGGCTTCATCGAGTCGTGCCCAGAGATCGGCATTTTTTACCGGCTGGCCGTCCGCGCGATGCCAGTTCTTTTTGCGCCAGTTGGGCAGCCATTCGAGCATGCCCTGGCGCACGTATTGTGAGTCGGTGGTCAAGTGAACGGTGCAGGGGCGCTTGAGTGCCTCGAGCGCGCTGATGGCGGCCAGCAATTCCATCCGGTTATTGGTGGTATGCGCTTCGCCCCCGCAGAGTTCACGCTCCGTTGTGCCATATCGCATCAGGGCACCCCAGCCACCGGGCCCCGGATTACCCTTGCAAGCGCCATCGGTCCAGATATGAACGATCTGTGCAGCAGCCTGTGAATCAGCATCTTGCAGGGCATCCTGTGCCATTATTAATTGTTTGGTCATACTATTTCTTGAACAGGTTGATGGTTCGCCCGCTGAGCTGTTGTCTGGATGGGTGCGTCGTTTGGCAGGTTGTCTGATTGGCTACGGTTGCGCGGGTTTTGTTCGGTATCATTCGCGGCAGGCGAAACGCGGGCCGGATGGCTGTCGGGGTGCTCACGCGGCGCACGGCGTCGATCACGTAAAAACCCTGCATGAACCATAACCATTTGCCGCTCAAGGCGCGACAGCGGGTCATTTTGTCATAAAACCGTGGCCGGGTAGTAGGGCACACGCCGCCTAAGTGCTCCACGCTCTGTACGTCGTAACCCAGCAGGCGCAACCAGTCGACCACGCGCCAGGCCGCGCGATGCTGCCCGGCAAGATAACCCGTTCGCATCATTTTTTCCCTGCCGAGCCAGGATTTTTGCCAATGCCAGAAACTCACGGGGTTCACCCCGACAATCATCACCCGTCCTTCCGGTCGGATGATCCGATCCAGTTCGCGCATGATCTCATGCGGCTCGCGGGTGCTTTCCAGCACGTGCAGTGCAATCACCAGATCAGCCGACTCGGTTTCAATCGGCAGATAATCAAAATCGGCCTGCACGGCCATCAAGGGCGTTTCGGTCAATTCCTCACGCGTCGCAGCCACTTGCGTGCGCGCCCGAATACGCAGGCGCGGCTCACAAGGCAGCACGGCACCCACCATCACGGCGTGGTAACCGAAGGCGTCGTCGGCCAATCGACCAAGACATGCAGCCAGGTCTTCTGCCAGCCGGGCGCCCATCGGGGTGTTGTACCAACGGGAAATCAGTTCGGTGGGGTGACAAGCGTGCACAAGGTCGTCGTTACGCATTGCCCGTCCTCTCAATAGTGATCACGTTCAACACAAATCCTCGGGGGCCAAGGCCGGTCGAAAACCGGTTACATCCCATCCGTGAGAACCTCGCCCGCTGCAAACGTCGGTGCTTGATCCATCAGCCGACGACAGGTGAACCACATTACCCCCGCCAGCACAGAAACGAAAGCCATCGACAAAAAGGCGCCGGTTGCCCCGACATGCGTCCAAAAAAAACCCGCCAGCAATAACCCCACCGCCGCGCCGCCGCCATAACTCAAGCCGGAAAAAATCGCTTGTCCACGTGCCTGCATCGGGCCGGAAAACTGCTGATGCATTACGGCAATGCCCACCGCATGAGTCAGCCCGAAGCTTGCCGCGTGCAGAAGTTGGGCCAGCAATAGCCAGAACAGCGAGTCAATCAACGTGCCGATCATCACCCAACGCAGCGCCATCAGGCCAATCGCCAACAGGAACAACGTGCTTAACGCAAAACGTCCCAAAAAGCGCGGCAGCACGAAAAACAGCACAATTTCCGCCATCACGCCCAAAGCCCACAGCAGGCCGATCACCCCGGCAGAATACCCCTTTGAATCGAGATAAATACTGAAAAAAGCATAGTAAACGCCATGCGCCACATTCACCAGAAACTGCATAGACAGAAATCCCAGCATCGGAGGCCGGCGCAGATGGCGCCAGAACGCCGGCCAGAATTGAGCCGAACGCTCCGATTGGGCCTGCGTCGCCTTCGGTTCGGGCATCAACAGCAGCAGGATCAGCAGCCCGAGCAGGAAAAGCCACATGAACCCGGAAATCAATGCGGTCTTGTATTCGATAAAACCATTGAGCACCCACCCCAGACCCACCGAGGCGACGATGAATCCGATCGATCCCCACGCCCGAATCGCCGAATAAGCATGGCTGTCGTCGGCCACGAGGCGCAGCGTGAGCACATCCAGTTGCGAGAGAATCGGCTGCCAGACCAGGCCGAACAACAACAAGGCCACCAACCACCAGATAAAAGGCGCTGAAATCAGCGTCAACCCGATGATCGCGCTAAACAAGATAAGCGAAAAGAGTGCCGTGCTGCGCAAGGCCGGCATCAGGCGATTACTGTGATCCACCCACCAGCCCAATAAAAGCGGCCCGAATATCTTGGCGAACATCACGGCCGCCAGCAACGCCCCGACTTGTTGTGCGTTAAAACCCTGCGCCAGCAGATACTGGCTGAAGAACGGCAGGAAAACCCCGAAGCCGAGGAAATAGGCGAACAGAACGGTGCGCATCATTCTTCAAAGTAGTCAGAATCGAGCCTTTTGACCTCGTAGGTAGCCACTTTTGTGACTCCGACGCCGGTATCAATCATCAATCCCGCCAACTGCTTGCCATCGATGAGAACAATTCGGGTATCAATAAATGACGCATATTGAATGGCTTCAACACTGAAATTCGATGTCGTAAGAAAAATACCTTTTTTTGCCCTTTGCCCCTGCAAAGCGCCCGCAAATTTTTGTATCTCTGGCCGTCCAACCGTGCCTTCCCAGCGCTTGGCTTGCAGGTAAATCACATCAAGACCTAATCGATCCTCCTTGATAACGCCATCTATCCCACCATCACCGGATTTTCCAAGTGTTTGGCCGGCATCTTTCAGGGAACCGCCGTACCCCATTGAAACCAACAACTCCACTACTAATCGTTCAAAGAAAGCAGGAGAAGCGGATTTAATTTTAGAAATCAATTCCACTTCTATTTCTTGTCGGATCTTTTGATAGCCAAATTCGATTTGTTCGGAAGGCGTCATTTCATCCGTTTCATACGAATCTGTGGTCAAACTCGAAACAGATTTTTCTGCCTTCGAGCCTGACTTGAAATGATTGTATTCATCAAACTGTTGCAAGTGCGCGATGTTTATTGGCCCCACAGTATTGGCAAGTGAATCAAGACCACGCTGCGTAATACGGTACTTAGCCCGCGAAGGCGACTCAATAAGACCCGCGCCCTTTAAATGAGTTTTTGCCCAACCAATGCGATTATCAAAAAGTCGGGCGAAACCGCTTGGGAGCATTTCTGCCAACTCATCTTCCGAGAGCTGGAAATGTTGAGCCAAGTAATCATTGGTTTCCCGATTTCCATGCACCTTTCCATCGGCCAAGTGTTCGAGGAGTGGCCGCATAATGGATTGGAAATCAGGAATTGCCATGATTCAGATTAACTCTTCTTGGCCGGAATCACCGGCGTGCTGCTCTTCACACCGCCGCATTGGCCGCGATGGCGCAGGGCATGATCGAGCAAGGTGAGCGCCATCATGGCCTCGGCAATCGGTGTGGCGCGAATGCCGACGCAGGGATCGTGGCGACCGGTCGTGATCACTTCCGCTGAGGCGCCGGTTACATCCACGCTCTGGCCGGGCAAACGGATGCTGGATGTCGGCTTGAGCGCGATGTGGGCCACGATGTCCTGCCCGCTGGAAATGCCGCCGAGAATGCCGCCTGCGTGGTTGCTCAAAAAACCATCGGGGGTGATTTCATCACGGAACTCGGTTCCCCGCGCGGCCACGCAATCAAAACCCGAGCCGATTTCCACGCCCTTGACCGCATTGATGCTCATCAAGGCATGGGCCAGTTCGGCATCGAGCCGATCGAACACCGGCTCGCCCCAACCGGGTGGGCAGCCTTTAGCCACCACAGTCACCTTGGCACCGACTGAATCACCGGATTTACGCAAATCATCCATAAAGGCTTCCAGTACAGGCACTTGCGCCGCATCGGGCCAGAAAAACGGGTTGGTTTCGATCACGGAAGGATCAAAGCCCTCTGCCTTGATCGGGCCGATCTGCGACAGATACCCCTGAATTTGTACACCGAACGATTCTCGCAGCACTTTGCGCGCAATGGCACCCGCCGCCACGCGCATGGCGGTTTCCCGTGCGGAGGAACGGCCACCGCCCCGATAATCGCGGATGCCGTATTTTTGCAGGTAGGTGTAATCGGCGTGGCCGGGGCGGAATTGATCGGCGATCTTGCCGTAATCTTTCGAGCGTTGATCGGTATTTTCGATGACCAAGCCGATCGGTGTGCCGGTGGTTTTGCCTTCGAACACGCCCGATAGAATCTTGACCTCATCCGCTTCACGCCGTTGCGTGGTGTGGCGCGACGTACCGGGTTTGCGCCGATCAAGGTCGATCTGCAAATCCGCCTCGCTGATTTCGATACCCGGCGGGCACCCATCCACAATCGCGCCCAGCGCAAGACCATGCGATTCGCCGAAGGTGGTTACCGTGAACAGTTTTCCAAACGTATTGCCGGACATGTGTGTCATCTCATTCTTGGGGCGCCAATCAAATCGATGCGATAGCGCACGCCTTGTTAAAATAAAAGTGCACCTATTATACGCACCCAAATCCCCATCCGACCGAGAACACACGCACCATGCCGCCCGACCTGATTGCCCGCCTGCTGCACCACGCTGAACATCGACCGCAGCGCATGGCATTGCGGGATGGCGACCGTGAACTCAATTACGCCGAACTCGCCCGTCGCGTGCTGGCAATGGCGGCGGCGTTTCGCCAAGTGGGCATCAAACCAAAGGCGCACCTGGTCGTGTGGGCGAACAAGCGGCTGGAAACAGTGGTGGCGCTGTTGGCGGCACTGGCTGCGGATATCGTCTTCGTGCCCCTTCATCCTGCCCTGCGCGCACCGCAAGTACGGGACATCTTCAATCGCGCACAGGCTCATGGGCTGTTGATGGATGCGCCGCACGCAGCGGCCTTGGGTTTTTCTGAACCCTTCACGGGCGAA
The DNA here is from genome assembly GCA_021795795.1 of Pseudomonadota bacterium. The sequence continues at coordinate 19,266 of JAJYPA010000037.1, forward strand.
CTGAGGTTTTCGCCACATCCGGATCAAATCCCGCACGACTTGCCCGAAGCAGAGGCAAGCGCCCGTCCGCCGTCCCTGTCGAATGGCGATCCCGATCATCTCGCGGCCCTGCTGTACACCTCCGGCAGCACGGGTTTACCCAAGGGCGTGATGGTGACCCGCGCCAATCTGAACTGCGGGGCGAGCGCGGTAAGCCGGTATCTCGAATTGAACGCGAGCGATGAGTTACTCGCCGTTCTGCCACTTTCATTCGATTATGGCCTCTCGCAACTGACGACCGCACTGACCGTCGGCGCGGGCGTCACCCTGCGGGACTACCTGCTGCCGAACGATCTGAAAAAACCTTTGCTCGAAGACGGCATCACCGTATTGGCAGGCACGCCGGGCCTGCTGATTCCGCTGGCGCGTCAAGCATGGCTTGCCCAGATCCCAGCCCTGCGCTTGATGACCAACTCCGGCGGCAAGCTGCCCGTGTCTACCGTGCGCGCCTTGCGATCGGCCCGCCCCCAGACGCAGATTTTCCTGATGTATGGCTTAACGGAAGCTTTTCGCGCCAGTTACTTGCCGCCAGATGACGTAGATGCGCACCCGGATTCCATCGGGCGGGCGTTTGCTGGCAGTCATCTGGAACTGGTGGATGCAACCGGGCGCTTGCTCCCGGCGCACGAGGCGGGTGAAGGCGAACTGGTGCAAGGTGGCCCGCTGGTCACCGCCGGTTACTTCAATGATCCCGAAGCCACGGCCCTGCGCTTTCGTGAACCACCTGCCGGTTGGCCGCATGCAGGCGATGAGCGAGTTGTCTATTCGGGCGACCATGTCCGGCGCGATGCACAAGGGCGTTTGTATTTTCTGGGCCGCATGGACGAGCAGATCAAATCGCAGGGCATGCGCGTCAGTCCGGAAGAAATCGAGCACGTGGCCTTGCAGTTCGAGGGCGTGACCGAAGCGCTGGCGTTCGGGTATCAGACCGATGACGATAACACTCGGATCGGGCTTGTCGTGGCGCCACAAACTATTGATACCGAAGCGCTTGATCGCTGGCTCAAGACGAGGCTCGCCCCCTTCCAGATGCCCGCGGCCATTGTGGCCGTCCATGCCCTGCCCCGCTCAAACAACGGCAAACTGGATCGACAGGCGAGTCGCACGCTGTTTCTGGATCGACTCGCTACCCGCTTTGAAACACCAGCGCCAGGTCGAAATTCAGGCACACTGGCGCCATGAAAAATCAAGCAGCAAAATCCACTACCGGGCTCGATGTGCTCCAGCACTGTCTTGGCCCAGCCGCAGGTGCATGGCCGCAGGCAAACGGACGACTGATGCACGGCACGGAACCGCTGACGGAGTGGCTGAAGCGCACCGGCCAATCGACACCGTCCTATGTCTATCATCTGGCCGCCATCGACCGGCAGGTCGAGGCCGTTCGCGCCGTATTGCCCGCGGACCTTCACCTGCATTACGCGATCAAAGCGAACCCGCATCCGGAAATCATCCAGCATCTGTCGCGGCAGGTAGATGGCTTCGATTGCGCCTCGCTGACCGAGATGCAGCAGGTTGTCGCCATCGCGCCGGATAAGGCGGCGCAGGCCAGTATCGCCGGACCGGCGAAATCCGACGACGAACTGATCTTCGCCATCAGCCACGGCATCCTGATCAATGCCGAATCGGCCCATGAACTCAGGCGCATCGAGGCATTGGCCGCCCAGACGGTAAAACGCGCCCGCGTTGCCTTGCGGATCAACCCGCCCTTCGAACTGAAAGGTTCGGGTATGAAAATGGGTGGCGGCGCGCGGCCATTCGGCATCGACAGCGAGGATATCCCCGCCCTGATTCGCCACTGGCAGGCGAACACGTCAGAATGGATTGATCTCGCGGGCTTTCATCTCTACACCGGATCGCAAAACCGCGATGCGACGGCACTCGGCGCCGGTTTGCGTGCAGCGATGGATTTGATAATAGAATTGAGTCAGGGCTGCAACTTCACGCCACGGCATCTGAATCTCGGCGGCGGATTCGGTGTGGTTTATCATCCGCAGGACGCGCCGCTGGATTTGGCAGCGCTCCAACCGGTACTGCACAAGATCAGCGCCACCGCGCAAGGACTATGGCCCGGCGTGCGGCTGAATCTGGAACTGGGACGGTATCTGGTGGCCAGTGCGGGCATCTACCTGACGCGCATCGTCGATAAAAAAACATCCCGCGGCAAAACCTATCTGCTCTGCGACGGCGGCATGCACCACCACCTCGCCCTTTCAGGCAATCTGGGGCAGATTTTGCGCCGCAACTGGCCGATTGTGGCTATCGACCAGCTTAACGCGCCCTGCATCCATAAAGTCGATCTAGCCGGCCCCTTGTGCACCCCGCTGGATGTGCTCGGTCAGAATCAGGAACTGCCGGAACTGGCCGTCGGTGATTTGATCGGCGTACTGCAATCCGGCGCGTATGGCTTGAGTGCATCGCCCAACGGCTTTTTATCGCGCCCGACCTGCGGTGAGTATTTCTTCAAATAAGTAATACAGCCCCGAAGGCTCACGGCGCCCGCCTCACCTGAAAGAACGCTTGCAAGAGCGCCGCAGCTTCCTGCTCGCAAGGCCCCGTATCGATGATTACCGGATGGTGATGCCAGGGCGCGCGATTAAGATCGATTGCCCCGCCGCAAGCCCCCGCACGCGGATCGGGCGCGGCAAAAACCACTCGCGTAATCCGCGCATGGCTGATGGCCGCCATGCACATGGGGCACGGCTCCAACGTCACATACAGCGTGCAATCATCCAGCCGGTAATTGCCCAACGCCGTGCCTGCCGCACGCAACGCCAGCATCTCGGCATGCGCCGAAGGATCATTCAGGCGAATCGGCGCATTGCGGCCTGTGGCGATCACCTCGCCTTGGCGAACCACCACCGCCCCGACCGGCACCTCGCCGTCTGCAGCGGCAAGACGTGCCTCATTCAGAGCCTGCTGCATGAATTGGCGGTCGACGCTTGAATGTAGTTTCATATTTTCACAATACCAATTCAAATGCCTATCTTGAAGGAAACAACGGGCTTACATAGGAGCTCAGCAGAGCCAAATGAAATTCCTCAAGACTGATGGTTATTGCTTGTCCGCTTTCTCTTGTTTATGAATATAGTTATCAATAGGGTCAAGAATCGCGTACGATGATTTGTCACACTGTAAAGATTTAAGACTAAAACAGTCAAAACGTATCTCGTAATAAAGTGCCCCAACCGTCGCGTTACCCAATAGCCAATCAGTAAATTATTGGCTATTGGGTAACGAGTACGATTGGCCCATTGACCCAAATTTGAAATTCACACTACCCTCGGTTATGGAGCCAAAATTGAACATTCATATCACACTAGCACCACTGATTTCTCTAGCTGCCGGTATCGGCATCTTGATATTCCCTAAGCTTCTCAACTACATCGTCGCAATTTATCTGATTGTGCTGGGCGTTCTCGGACTGCTCGGCCACGGCATGTAGACTGGGGTACAGTTCACAAAACCCGAATAAACACTTTGCGAAACCGCTAACTGCCCAATATGGGGTCACTCTGATTCTTTTGCCTGATCGCGCCTGCCCAAGCGCGCCAAAATTTTCTTCATAACCGTATCGGCGGATTTAGTTTTAAAAATCGCCTGGGCATGTGCCGAACCGGGAACGATGAATAGTTCGTCGTCCGTACCGAAAGACAGCTTGGCAGCCTCACGCAGGTTATCGGACAACCCTTCATCTTCACTCGCAACCACCAGTATGGGCAACTCGTCGGCAGCCGATTGGAGATTACCGCCCGCTGGCGACAATAAAATGAGTTGGCTCCAAAGCGATGGTGACTTGGCGACTGCCTCCAGTGCAGTTGCACCACCGGCACTGGCCCCGATCAAGGAAACGGTATCCTCGTGCCATTTCTGTTTGAGATAGCGACCGGCAGCGTTGATGGTGTCTGCTGATACCTCATCGAGTGCCAACACGGTCAATCCAACGGCGGCCATCTGTTTTGCCTGCGCAGTCCAGCTCGCGGCATCGTAGACAGCGCCGTGCGACAACACGACGCCGCCGCCAGAACCGTTAGCCCACAGCAGCCCCGTTACTTCATGACCTTCAATGCGCGTCTGAATCGGTTCGCCGTTGCCTGCGCGAAGATCCGAAGCGGGGGCGACCGAAACAGTGATAAGGGCGAAAAGGAGAACTAACAATTGCGTAGTGGATTTGGTATTCATGGTCTATCCACTTAAATGATGGGACTATCAACGAGGGCCGAGAACTTCGCTCAGATTTTCCGCCGGTGGCGCGCCCTGTATCTTTTGCAACAGGCCGTTAGCGTCTTTGTAGAAAATGGTGGGGGTGGCCTGAGCGCCAATTTTCTGCATAAGCTTTAGATTGGCATCGAGCTCTGCACCGATTTTATCAGGCACTTCGCGCAGCGCTTTGCCGTCGCCCGAAGCGTAATTCTCTTCAAACTGCTCCAACGCCTTCTGTGGGCTCTTGGCCGTTAGTATGGCTGCTGCCTTGGCGGGGCTGCTGGGCTCGAGTATAGCGACCATGATATGGCGCAACTGCACCTTGCCAGATTCGACCCACGGTCGGGCTTCTTTCCAGAACTTGTTGCAATACGGACAATTGGGATCCGTGAAAACGTAAACGACACGCGGCGCATTTTCCTTGCCATCGGCGATCCAGGTACTTTGTTCAAGTTGCTGCCATACTTTCTCGGTCATCGGTTTGCTGACCAGCTCCTCGATGGGTTTCTGGCTCAGGTTGTGGCCTTGCTCGTCGAACATGGGACCCACGATGGCGTGTTTGCCGTCAGATGTCAGATAGATGGATAACGGCTGCATCCCAACCAAGCCGACATACCCCGTCAACCCGTCGGGTGCCTTGAACGAGTCAGTTATTTCGATACCCTGTGCTTCAAGCGCTTTGATCGGTGCGGGCCAATCCTCGGCCCGAGCATCCAGGACCAGGGCATTCAAGGCCAGGGTGCTGAGCAATATCCCGCGAGCGGCAAACAAAATGGTGTGTTTTTTAATCATGGTGTTTTCTTCCTCTATATTGAGATTGAGAAATCAGTTCGTGTGCAACTGACTTAATTTGCTCGTCAGCGAAGCCGCCGACAGCTCCCCCAGGTGGGCATCGACCAGCCGTCCGCTGGCATCGTAGAACAGGGTGGTGGGCAATGCGCCGGAGCCGATTTCGCGACCGAGCGCGCTGTCCGGATCAAGCCACACATTGGCAAGATCGAGCTGGGCCGTGTTAAGAAAGCGTTGTACCGTGGAACCGTCTTCGCCCTGGTTGACGAATACGAAGGTCACGTCAGTGTATTGCTGCTGCGCGGCGGCGAGCACCGGCATTTCGCGCCGACAAGGCGGGCACCAGCTCGCCCACAGATTGACCACCATGGGTTTATCGGTGGCCAGCGCCGCCAGCTTGATTGGTTCGCCTGCCAAAGTCGTCAACGAAAGCGTCGGCAGCGTCGGCTGTTGTGTCATGCGCAGCGTACCGAACAGCGCGCCCCACACCAGCGCGCCAGCGGCCAGCCCCACAACCAGTGGTTTGCGCAGAACAGGGTGGCGCCAGCCGCGCCAGATCGCCACCAGCAGTGCCACCACGATTCCCGGCCAGATCATAAAACCGCCGTCACGGATGTCGAGCATCGACCACGGCGCGCTGCGGTAACTGTCAAACCAGAACGCAACAAAAGCGATGCGCGCGACCAACCCTCCGGCAAGCACCATGTCAAGGAGGGTGCTGCCGATGCCAATCTTCTGGCGACGCCCAACCAGATAGCCGGCGCCTGCGGCGACCAATCCGGCTGCCAGCAACATCAGCAGGCTGACCGACAGGGCGAAAGGACCGATATTCACCGAGAGCATGGTTAGTCCTTCCTTGCCCGATCCAGGTGGGCAAGGAATTCAACTGCGCTGAGCTCACCGATAATGCGCTCGGCACGGCGTTCCTTGCCGTCCGGTCCAATCAGCATTATGGTTGGCGGGCCGAGAATCTGGTGCGCGCGCATCAGAGCCCGATCCTCGGCATCGTTGGCGGTAACGTCCGGCCGTAGCAATTGCATATCGGCCAGTGCCTGCTGCACGCGCGGATCGGTAAACACTTCGTGCTCGATGACTTGGCACGATACGCACCAGTCGGCATAAAAATCCACCAGCGTCCATTGCCCACGCTGTCCGGCTTCGGCAACCCGGGCGGCGAGCGCCTGCCCGGTCTTGACCGGCGCAAAACGGGCCATGAAATCATCAGTGACAGCGGCTTGTGCCGGCGCGGCGGTGGTTTTCACAAAGGATAGCGGCTGCAACGGATTGCTGGCCCCGCCGGCGGCACCGAGCACCATAGCCCCACCCCACAGACCGAGCAATAACGCAAAATAGCGTGATAACAGGCGGTCTTTGGGGCTGCCGAGCTGTTTAACCAGCATCAGCAAGCTCAGCGCAATCGCCAGCAGTAAGGCGCCCCACAAGCCCAACGTCAGTGCATCAGGCAGTACCCGCGACACGAACACGATTGCCGTACCAAGCAAAATAAAACCGAACAGCGCCTTAACGCGATTCATCCACTCGCCTGGACGCGGCAACAAGCGGGGGCCAATTGTACCCACCACCAGTAGCGGCACACCCATGCCCAAACCCAAGGAAAATAGCGCCAGACCGCCGGTCAACACATCCCCGGTATTGCCGATATAGAGCAACGCACCAGCCAATGGAGCGGTCATGCAAGGCCCGACCAACAGGGCCGACAGCACACCCATGGCCGCCGCACCAACCAACGTGCCGCCGCGTTGCCCTTGACTGGCGCTGTTTAGGCGGTTTCGCAGCGCAGCCGGTAACTGCAACTCATAAAAGCCGAACATGGCCAGCGACAACACAACAAATATCAGTCCGAACCCACCGAGCACCCAAGGATTTTGTAACGTCGCTTGAAGATTGGCGCCGGCCAGTGCCGCCGCCGCACCCACCGCGGCATAAGTCAGCGCCATCGGTAGCACGAAGGCCAGCGAAAGGACAAAACCGCGCCGCGGGCTGGCTCCGCTGCCTGCAATCAAGCTGGAAAGAATCGGCAGCATCGGCAGCACGCAAGGGGTGAAGGCCATCAGCAAACCCAGGCCGAAGAAGACGACCAGCATCCAGCCAAGGTTGACTTTCGATAAACGCTCGGCCAGATCCTGATCCGCACCAAGTGCCGTATCAGCAGTCCGAGCCACATTACCCGTGTCCACCTTCGACTGCGATGGTGCATCCGACGCAACGGGGACATCAGCCAGCGTCACTTTTCGGCTTTGCGGTGGGTAACATATCCCCGCTTCGGCGCAGCCTTGCCAACGTACGTTCAACACCTTGGCTGCGGGCGCGTCAACCAGAACCGTCAGTTGATCGTGATAAACCTCGGTAGGTCCGAAATACTTATCGTTCTTGATAATGCCAGAGGGCATGATGACCTCTTTAGCGCTGCCTGCGGGCTCAGCTTCGACCTTCACTTCTTTGCGATACATGTAATAGCCATCGCTGATTTTCCAATTCAGGCGCACTTGGCCGTCCGCATCCTGGCTGACGCTCAGGGGGAATGCCTGCTCTACCGGCAGAAAATCTTGCTCGGCATGCGCTGGTAGCGCCAATAGCAGAGAGAGCGCCGCAACCGACCAGAACAAACGCAACATGAGCACCTCCAAATCAGCGTGAGCACGCATCTTTGCAAGGCTTGATTAAGGCAACATTAACAATGTTATTCTCGACAGAATAAATAGTGCTGAGCACGAAGGATGGTTTATGCGGGTACTGCTGGTTGAAGACGACGACCTGATTTTAAGTGGCATACAGACTGGTCTGCAGGCGCGCGGCCTGATAGTGGATGGAGTGAGCACTGCGGCACGAGCGACGGCCATGCTGTCGGCTGTGCACTACCAGCTAGTGATTCTCGATCTCGGTCTGCCAGATGAAGACGGCATGTACCTGCTTCAGCGTTGGCGCGCGGACGGCATAAACCTGCCGGTACTGGTGCTTACTGCACGCGACGCAGTGGAAGATCGTGTGGCCGGGCTGCGTGCCGGTGCGGACGACTATCTGCTCAAGCCGTTCGATCTCGACGAACTGCTCGCGCGTCTACATGCACTGCTGCGCCGTGCCGCCGGGCGCAGCGTGGATGTCATCGAGCAAGGCGCTCTGCGTCTTGACCCCGAGCGCGGTGAAGTCACCCTGCATGGCTGCCCGGTGGTATTGTCGCGCCGCGAACTGGCGTTGCTGGCGGTGCTGCTGCATGCGCGCGGCCGCATCCTCAGTGTCGACCAGATCAAGGACAGTCTGTATGGTTTCAGCGAGGAAATCGAGAGCAATGCCCTCAATGTGCATATTCATCATCTGCGTCGCAAGCTCTGCGCCGATCTGATCGAAACGGTGCGTGGGGTCGGCTACCGCTTCAACATGGCGAACACATGAGCCTGCGCTTGCGTTTGTTGCTGATGATCGGCATCTCGCTCTGCCTGCTATGGGGCATCGTCGCAGTCTGGATGCTGCGCGATTTGAACGCTGAAATGCGCCGCACTCTGGACCTGCGTCTCGCGATGTCGGCAAACATGGTAGCCGGGCTGATCTCGCAGAACCCCGCTGCGTGGACCATTCGCAACGGAACAAAGTCAAACGCCATACTGACCGTGCCGATGACGGCAAAAGGACTTGCCTGCCAGGTCAGTTCGTTGCGTGGCGAAGTGCTCGCGCGCACACCAGGCGCAACATCGGTCGCTAGCGCAACAATCACGCCTGGTTTTTCCGAACGTGAAATCAATGGTGAGCGCTGGCGCAGCTACACCGTCGAAATGCAGGATCTACGCATCACGACGGCGGATCGTCTGAGCGAACGTATCAGCTTGCTACGCGACGTGATGGCGGCCGTAATCGTGCCGTTCGTGGTCGCGTTGATTGGCAGCCTCGCCATGTTGTGGATCGGAGTGAGAAGTGGCCTGGCGCCACTGGAACGCTTGCGTCAGGCGCTTGCCAGCCGCTCGCTGGATACGCTGACACCGATTCCTGACACGCCGATCCCGAGCGAATTGCAGCCACTGGTCGATACCCTGAATCAACTGCTCGAGCGAATGCGCGTTGCCATCAGCCGCGAGCGACGCTTTACCAGCGATGCGGCACACGAATTGCGCACTCCGCTAACCGCGCTCAAAACGCACTTGCAGGTCGCTCGCATCACCCATGGACAGGATTCCGAGAGAGCACTCAATTACGCAGAAGAAGGTGCGTCACGCCTGCAGCATACCTTGCAGCAACTACTAACGCTGGCGCAAGTGGAAGGGCCTTTTTCCTGGAACGAAAGCTGGAACGAGACGCAGCGCACGTATAGCAATGAAGTCGCCCGTCTGGCGATGCGTGATGCAGCTCCCAATACACCCGAACGCATCGAACTCGAAACCAATGAACCACCAGTTGAACTGGCGATGCCACAAGCGCTAGCTGTTACCGCGCTGCGCAACCTGCTTGACAACGCACTGCGTCATTCCCCGGCCCAGCATAGTGTCAAACTGAAAGTTCAAGCCGCGACCGAACATGTTTGTTTTAGCGTGTGCGATAGCGGTCCGGGTCTCAGCACCGATGAGTTGTCACAGGCGACACAACGTTTCTGGCGGCGTGATACGGGTCGGGGCAGCGGACTGGGGCTCGCCATCGTTGTCGCAATTACGGAACGCTGTGGCGGTTCATTAACCCTGGCGCGGGGTTCTGCAGGCGGGCTAGAGGCGAAATTGACCTTGCCCAGAGCGCGCTGACCATACCCCCGTCCGGTGCATCCCATAGCTATGGTCATCAGCTTGCCATTGCCTCGAAACGCTTTGCCATCATCGGATGCCCGATATTCTTTCAACCATCGGTCAGGCATCTGCTCGTCGATCTCCAGATTCTCTCGACCTCTATGCGTGTGTAACCGTGGTCTAAGACCAGACTCACCTCATCCAGTTTGAATTCTGGAAACTTCGAAAAAACCAAACAAACCCTGAGGTTTTTCGAGGACGTTCGTTGCGGAAAGCCAACAACGAACCCACACAATTTCAATGGCTTGCACGATTGTGCGGTGCCACACCCTTGTGGCAAACGGGTACTTCTTGCGGGTCAGCTTTGATTCTCTTCCTCAGTTATGTAAGTCTTGCCTTATTGGGTAATACAAGTCCATTGGATCATGTCAGCTTGCAGGAGACAGCCATGACACCTGTTACACTCATAAGCGTGGTGCTAGTCGCTACCCTTTCAACGCAGGCCTTTGCTGAAGGGCCGAGCGAATGGTGCCAGTATCGTATGCATCCGTCGCACAACGCGGTGTTCGACGATGGTGGCAAACCACTGCCATCGGCCTTCTATCAAACCAGCGATCAAGTACGCGCCAACCCGGTCATAGTCGGCGATCGCTTATTCGTCGGCAATCATTTGACCGGTGGCATGTTTGCTTTCGACGCAAAAACGACGAAACTGCTATGGAATGACGACAGACCATGGTTCCGTCACGCGCCGAACTGGATTCACTCGGATATGATTTTCGTCAACGATCGTATCTACGTCGGTTATGGAAACCGGGTATTTCAAAGTGAAACCGTGCGAGGCACCGGCGAAAGCGGCGTGATGGCCGTCGATCCCAAGACCGGAAAGACCCTATGGAATCATCATACCGTCGGCGAAGTCATGCCGACGCCCGCCTATTGGCACGGAACCCTTTATATCGCTACCGGTGGCGCGCAAATCATCGCGCTCGATCCTGCCAATGGCGCAGTACGTTGGCAGCTTGCATTGCCCGGCTGGGTGAGCATGTCCTCGCCCAGCGTTCAAGACGGAATGTTGTACGTTGGCGCAAAGAATTCGGTAGTCGGTGTCGACTTACAGGAACGCAAAATTCGCTGGGTCTATCACGCCGACCTCAGCTTCACCGATGTCCCTCCAGCGGTGGCGCCCGATGGCACTGTGGTCATCACCGGCGTGCAGTCGTTCAGTGCGTCCACAGCAGAAGACCGAGAGCGCTATCCGCATGCGCGCGGCTACTTCCAATTTATTTACGCCTTCGATGGAAAAACCGGAAAACTTCGCTGGAAGCACCTGCTCGGGGCCGGCGCAATACAAAATAACAACACCTCCGGCACTCCGACCATCGCCGACGGCCGCGTGTTCGTTGGCAGCCCATACACAAATTCCCTATTCGCCTACGATGTCAGCAATGGCAAGCGTGCTTGGGAGTATCCGGTCGGCGCCAAAATCAAAGGTGCGCCGGCGGTCAAGAATGGGGTAGTGTACTTCGGCGATACGAACGGCTTTTTGCACGCCGTTGACGCCGGCAGTGGTGAAACCATACTGCGGGCGGATGGCAAGGAACTTGGCAAACTGAAACTCGGCGGCTCCAAGAGCGCCGCGAAAAATGTCGCGCTGGCCCCAAGCGGCCCGGTCATTATCAATCAGGACATCTACGTCGGTAGCCAAGATGGATTCGTTTATCGCGTTTCGATTCCGGCTTGGCGTGGTATCGGGTCAGGCTCCGGCGCGGCTAATGCAAACTGAAATACGCCCAATCTGGCGCCAGTCGTCTGTGGTGAAATATAGGCAGGATATTTCCCTCATGTTCAAAGACCGAGGCGACTTGCGGATGCGTTGAGGCAAACCCTCTTCTCTTCAAGCCTAAACATCATTGAGCGGCGGGGCATCCCTGCCCTGCACGGGAATGCATTTAGGCTGTCCTCTACACCTTCACCAACTTCGCGGCGCTTGGATCGTAGGTGTAGCCGGTGATGCTGCCATCCTTGATGCGCGCGACGGCCTCGTCGATCACGAACAGCGGAACGAGGAACCATTCCTCAGGTTGCACAGGATGGCCGAAGCGGTCATTGATGGTGATGTTCAACCGCGCAGGCGCGAACAGTCTGTGGAACAGGTTCTCCATCCGGGTGCGGTTGATGCCCGCCAGCTTATAGGTCGCTACCACTTCGACCTTGGCCAGCAGATAGGTCGCTTCGTTTTCGGCGTTGGCGATACGTGTCTCCACCCTGCCCCCGGTCACGCCCACCTTATGGATGAGGTCGCGATGCTGCGCGACATAGGGATGATCGGACAAGGAGCGCAGCACATAGATCGTGCCACTTTCGACATCATCGGCCTCAAGCTCGCCGCCGAAGGAGAGTTGCCCGCTCTCGGGAGAAACCAGCCGCCGTGCGGCGGGGTCGTCATAGAATGCGCGCTGGAGCGAGCGCAGCAGCAGATTACTTTCAGTACCGTTGGAAAAAATGACGCGCAGACGGCGGTCCACTTCCCCCGCGGTGGTTTTTAGCGGCTCGCCGACCTCGGCCACAAAAAGCGTGAGGCCACCGAGAACGAAAAAGTCCCCGGCCTCGATCGCGCGGTTCCCTGCCTCGATGGGCTGGGACTGGCGCAGACCCGTCTTGATGTCGTTCGCTACGCGATCGAACAGTGGCTTGAACACCTCGAAGTCCTCGCAGGGCTTGCGATCCGCGATCGTCTCGGCAGCGCGCTTGTCGGCGCTGGTGCGCACATGGCGCAGGACGGTAATGTCGTCCGCGCCGGCAACATCTGCCAACTCCGCAGCCAGGTCGTCGATGTCGATGGCTTCCTCCGCCGCAGCGGCAACGGTCGGCGCACCGGCAAGCAAACCCTGATGATCCAGTGGCTCCAGCAGGGCTCGGCAGTCCGGGAGTGCGCGCAGGCGGTCCAGACGCACGGCATACAAACGCTCGAAGATGTCGCGGTCTTCGCCGTGCTGCGGCGCATGCCCATGCTTTTCGGTGAAGCGTTGGATTTCCTCGAAGCCCGCGATGATGCGCTCTTCGCTGGCCGGGCGTCCGCCCTTCTTCTCAGGCGGAGCGAACTCGGCAAGCTCCGCAGCGAGTTCGTCAAGATCGGCGTCACGCATAGCGTCCCTCCGCCTTGAAGCGCATGAAGGCGATCGCGCCTTCGGCCATGCGTCGCTCCCAGG
>JAJYPA010000391.1 GCA_021795795.1 Pseudomonadota bacterium
TTCTGTATCTGAGCCCCTCAGAGCAGCCAGTGCGTTTTCAAAGCGTTCTCGATCGAGAGCCCCCGGAACAGTGATGCGTATGGACGACCGTTGTGAAAGGTGGCAATCAGATACCGGCCCCACGCTCTGCCATTCGCCACGAGTGGCTGCGGCCATGACAGTATTGATTGATGAGATCAGGTTTTGGGCGTAGGACGGCGCCATTTGCTCCGTATTCACCTTGTCGGTCAACGTCGCCCCATACGCAATAACAAGTTCAGAGGATATTCTTTCCATACGGCCAATATTCTGTTCTTTCGCAAAATCAACAAAACTCGACCAGCGCTCGACATGACTAGCCACGGATCCCAGGCTCATCCCTCCCCGATCCGCCTCCCGCTCCAAAGCCATGCGCCCAGCGTCCAGCATGTCCCGACTTCCCAGACCAAAATTTCTCGACATGCGGCCCCCAATGTAGTTGCTTCAACACAATGTGGCCCGACCGGAAGGCGAAAAAAATCCCCGCCGGCATTCATGCCGGCGGGGATTGGTGCATTGGTTCTGATATCTGCATAACATTTAAGAAATTCACTTGCCGCTGTGCGGCTGTTGTTCGCGCGCGAACCAATCTGCGTGGTGCGTATCCTGGACCTACGGAGGCTCATCCCTCATCTGTAACCGCTCTATCGATGAGGCCCATTCGTTATCACGATCCAAATTTCACGAGGATCCAGTTTCATGGGGCGGCCGTAGTGCCTAAAATCGCGCGTGAACATTTCATCAGGAAGACGCACCGCAGTTAATGGTGAGTTTTGATGCACGAGTTGGCCACTCGGCAGGGCTCCTGATGACGGACATTTTTTACGCGTCCATGGCGCGTTAGTTTTGGGAGAGGAAGTCCACCTCGGCCTCGAGGGGGCTGTCGGCCATACCTCCCGAAGGGGGGCAACCTGTCTGCAGCCGAAGTGGATTCACGCAAATTCACGCGGCATTTCATGCCGGTAAATGCGTGTATGCGTTTGATACATAAACGCTAATTTTGTTCTTTTGCGGCCCGTCTCTGTGTGTGAACGCTTGAAAAAGCGCCTTACGGCGTTTTTTATACGCTCAATCTGCGGCGCTCTCCCGGCGCTTCGCGCGGTCGATCACTGCAGATTGTCACACAACAGAGACGGGCTGGAGGATGGTTAATCTAGATCGGGATGTTATGGCTGGACATAAAAAACGCCCCGGACGCATAGCGATTCCGGGGCATTCAGTGTTGAAGAGAGCTCTTGCCAAGGAGCGTTTCGTCAGTAATAGACATGGCGGGTTACGGTTTAACTATAGGATGGGTGCGACAGAGATGCAAGGAGGCATTCTCAAAAGCCGTGTACGCGATCCATCGGAAACCGATACTGGTTTATGAGAAGGCCAACGCCAGCAAAGGCAGGGGTTGTGTTCTCACAATGCGGAGCGTCTCAAAAACGGCGGTTTGTGAGAGGTGCGAAGCTGGGTTTGCTGGACGCTGAAAAGCGGACGGATTGATGGGCAGAATCAGGGCTGGGAATGGCCCAAAAAGTGTCCAGGAACCAGGTGTTCAGAAAACCTTCGTTTGCGAGACGGCCATGTGTTGCCAACCAAACCTGAAACCTCTGTCTGACCAATCATCTGCAAGGCTTCCTTTTGTGTTTTATGACAAAATTAATCGCTATTTTACAAGCTTCTTCAGCAAGGATATTCATATCTTCAATATGTGCGCGCATATACTTTTTTTCCATGCACGCATCATCCCTGCAATATTTTGGAGCAAGGTTATTTAGTGCTACGCACATGGCATCAAAGACAATGTCCTCATCAGAAATCTGCGATGAAATATATTTATAGCATATTGCTTCGTAATAGTTTTTCGGTTGGCTCATTGTTGACTCTCGACAATCTCCAGACATTTTGTATCAATTTATCTCATGGGCTTACAAGACGGAACGAAAGAATAGCCTAGTTAAGTCAATGAGGCTGATGTGCAATAGAAAGACAAAACGATGATCTGATCACTCTGGCCACCAATTGATTAGGACTTGAGTATCCACATCCCACGGGCATACCTCTGGGAAGGTGGTAATCGGGAGGCCCGTTTCAAAAGCAGCTTCATCGGCAGCATCTCCCCAAACATTAATCAATACTTCAGGAATAAGTCTTTTTAAACTCGGAGAATAATTAATGAGATACTTTAACCCAAGTCGTTGGTTTCTTATGCTGGATGCCCAGCTTTTACTCCGCTTATCTGGCTGCCATTGCCACTTCATCAAATGCATGAGTAATCCTTGCAAGCGACTCCTTAGAGCGTTCTTTTCACTTCTGCCCATGCACTCCATTTCTTCAAGAACATTATCCCAGTCCAAGCGACTAGCCTGACGAGAGCGCAAAGCCTCAACTTGCAATTCTATCCAAGCCAGAAAATCCTGCTCATACAAATCCATCCTAGGTTGATCAAACTGTCTTGCCGTAGCCATACTTCACCCCCAATTTAGCCAACCGTGCTGCCCTTCATGCATATTATACGGTTTCAGGCAGTTGCAGAACCCCGTGGACAAGGAAAATATCACTGAGCACAGCACCTTTCAAAGCCTATAAGCAATGTGTCGGTGGCCATAAACCGATGTGGTAAACCCCGTAAGCCAAGGCGATGATTTGCCTCGCAGTCAATAACGCACGGTGACGGTGATGGGTTGGGACGTCATGTAGCTGCCCGGCGCCACATTCTGGCCACCCAGCAGTTGTGCATACACAGGCACTGAGTAGGTCACGCTACTAAGAAACATAGATTGCCGATGACCACTATAATATCCTGTGCCCGACGTTCCGTCACCAAATACCGTCGTGTAACTGGAGTTGGTATACAAATTATAATTAAGACTGTTACCTGCCGGACCATTCATAACCCTGGCCAGATAGCTTCCGGATCCTGAACTCAACTGTACAGTCGGGGCTACCGTCCCAGTTTTTGCAGAGCAGGTGACGGTAATATCAGATGCCGGCAGACTTATGCTATTCACTGTGTTGTACGTTCCAAAGTTAATATTAGGCGCGCTTACGGAACAGGTGAGGCCTAGTCCGCCACACTGTCCTGCTACCGGAAAGGCAGACAGCACAGCGAAAACCATCCCTCTCACGTAACGTCTCGCCATCAATTAACACCTCCATTACGGCATACCTGCCTGCCCAGGTCGGGTAGCACATTGGTGGTTTTTTGGTCTGCAAGGGAAAAACTGCATTGCCCGCCAGGCCATACCGCATCCACCACGTTGTGTACGGATAACCCTGACAAATAGGACAACCCATTAAAACCCACCGGGTACCGCTTCTTCTGTCCGCGAATCTGCAAAGTTGCTCCGGAGGGCACCGGTTTGCCATTCTCCTGGTCCAAGGTAAATGTAGCAGAGCGTACCACCTGTATATTGAACTTCAGCACGCTACCACTCAAATAAGCCGGAACGAGCGGCATATCCAATGTGTGGACTTCCGCATCCAGGGGCAAATCGCGCTGATTGATAGAAATCACATTGTGTTGGTAGGGCTGTAACCGTGGAACGATCAAATTACCCCCGGAATTGGTTCTGCCAATCAGATTATTGTTGGAGTAAACCTGCACACCAGCAAGACCACGCACCTGAATCAACGCAAAGCTGTCGCTGATCGTGCGGCTGAGGAATGCGGTTCCGCCCAGTATGCCGCCACCACCCGTTGCTTCCAGGCGGTAACTATTGCCTTGACCGGCGATGGACTGCATTTGTGCGGTATAGGTACCGATAGGTCCACGATACTGCCCTTGCAGATATGCCTGTTTATTGCTGGATGCCTGCACCATATAACCCAATCCGGCACCCACCGGAAGATTACGCTGCGCGGTGGCGGTAAACAGTGTCCCACCTGACCCGGTGCCGCCCGATTGCGCGGACAGGCTGGTACTGGATCTTGATCCGAAGGGGACCGTCCAGAACAGGCTCACCTGAGTATTTTGCCCTGGAGAAAAGGTACGGAGCAGTGTGGCACTCAAATACCCAAACCGGCGCAAGCCCAAATTGTAGCTCGCCTGTGCGATTTTGATCGCAGGCACCCCAAAATATCTCTGGGTAATGTAGGATGCGGACAGGGAACCAAAGCGCCCCAAGCCGTGGCTGATGGTAGCGCTCCCCTGCCATTGCAGGCGTGGATATCCCGGAACGGCACCAAGCTGAGTAAACCCCGATGAGTCTATCTGCGCGTTTGCGCTAAAAGACAGGCCCTGCGTGATGCGCTCAAAGCCCAGACTTGCCAACATTCCTTGCCCGGAACCTATGCCGGGGTTGCGGCTATAGGCCACAGAACCCGAGAATATCCCCACCGGGCTGGCTATCCAGGTGCCGGCGAGGCCAATCGCTGCCCGGTTGGTCTGAAGCTCTCCATGAATCTCACCGGTGAATGTGCTGGAGAGCCCTAACCGGTAAGTGCCTACAGCCGCCGCTGGTCCGTAATCATTGCTTTGCGTGCCGTAGTTTTGCCGTATCCCGCCGGCGGCGAAGGAAAAATCGGTAAGCCCCGGACGCAGCAACTGCTGGCTGGAGAAAAACGGTTGGGTAATGACCTGTTGGGCGCCCAGCAGGTTGGTGACCACGGTGGTGATATTCCCGCTCCCGGTAATCACCGGCAGATTAGTGAGCGCAAATGGTCCCGACGGCACCTTACTCTGCGACACCAGGATCTGATTCACGTAGACATCCACCATCGACGGTAACGCGGCCTGACCGCTCACACTATAGAGTGGCGTGGTGACCAAATAGGGTTGGGTAGAGAAATTCGTCCCGTATTGAACACCACCCATGCGCACCGCATATCCCCACGAACCGGGTTGGGTGATAAAGTCACCAATTTGCAACGAGGTCATTCGATTCGGAAAGTTGCTGGTCCAGAGCGAGTTGAGACGGATAGTCTGTGATTGACCGGGTATTTGTTGGACGCCGGTTCCATGCTGGACAATGACGCTCGTAGTGGCCACACCAACCGGATTAAATACCCCCAACTTGAAATATCCACCCTCCTGATTATTTCCCATAGAATGTTGGGCATATATATCATAATTGAAGAATGCGCCCAGGGCTGGTGGCGTGACACTACCAGCGGAAAGCCCTGGTTTTGAAATGGTCGTGGATAGGAACGCGCTTGCGGAGGCTTTTATAACCAAAGACTGGCTTTCCGTATCGACGTGATAACTATCCACTTTGAGCGCCGAAAGAGGATAGTACCGCACGTTGTCGATGAAACGTCCCGGACTATCAGGACGGCGCAGGCGCCATTGAGTGAGGTCGCGCGCTGAGATGAGAAAAATACCATCCGGCAAGCGCTGCAGCACAGCACCGCTACTGACCAGAGTTCCATTGAGATGGACAGAAAAGATGACCGCGACAGGTGAAGAGATAGAGGAGCTAAGGCCGGTTATGTCTTTTTTTTTAAATCGCTGACGGGGCCTTGAGCATGGGCAAAGCCGCTCCAGAGTAATGCCACCGAAAAAAGAGCCGCATGTTTTATGTTAGGGGGCGGCAACCACGACAGCGGCGTCAATGGGTTTTTCCTCCTGTCGTGCCATGATCTGCACAGACAGGGTTTTCCCGATGCCGGCCTCTCCATGCATGATAGGGATGTTCACTTTCTGGCTGGATGTGGGTAATACATAAACCAGTAAATTTTTACTGAAAATGGTGTGGTCGTTTTCGGAAATCCGTAATCCGGTGATTTCCGCATGCATGTTGCCGTCGTTAACGATCTGCAAAGAAACACCCTTCTCCGTAGCGTGAGCAGAGACTTTTAATTGGATATGGGCCGTATTTGCTAGTGGCGCCACAAACACCGGCAGGATCATTCTCAGCACCAGTTGCACCCCCATAAATCCCGGTTTTGGTGGGGGAGGAACCTCATGCAGAATCAAACGATAGTCTTTCTCCTGATCCACAGGAAGCGGTATCCGCAGGCCGACACGTATGATTTGTCTCCCATGCGGAGGCAGTTCAAAAAGGGGTGGGGAAATAATCAGTTGGTCTGTATCCGTGGTGATGTTCTGGCCATGCGCTTGTGACCACGCCTGTGCGGTAGCCTGTACCGTTAGCGGGGAATCCTGCAGATTGGTCAGTACCAGAGCAGCAATCTTATGCTGCTGAGAGAGGTGAACGTGGACCGGGGATATGGAGAAATCACCGGCCCATCCCGTAACGGGCGTGGCGATCAGCAAAAACAGCCTGAACAAACGCCACATCATGCCCTCCTACACGCGCACAAACATCAGGTCAGTAGGTTACCGTTGCCGTTACCGTATCTGAGTACGCACCGGGCACGGCAGCCAGGTTGGCTGTGCTGTCCGGTATTTGCCCATAGACCGTCTCAGTGATGGCCTGGGGAGTCCCCATGCCGTTCCCCGTACCGGACACCGTCGATGTGCCGGTTGAGCCATTACCCCAGACCGTGCCGCCGCTACCGACCGTTGCGGTGGTATACAGTTGATAGTTCAGCAGAGCTGACGAAGGGGCCGTGTCGCCTGCTGGATCAGCGGCACCAGTGCCCGTCATGTTACGATTGGCAAAGGTTGCCCCGGGGCTGGACCCGGCATTCAAGGCCACGGTGAATGCAGTTCCCTTCGTGCAGTTCACTGTGACGGCAGAAGAATTTGCGATGGGTCCTGAACCCGGATTGTATGCCCCAAAAGCCAAGTCTGTCGCAGTGGCATTGCACCAAGTAGGTACCGTTGCTGTGACGTTGAATGTGGTGGTCGCGGGCGGAGGCGCAGCCTGCGCCACTCCAGCACCCGCGAGCAGCAACGAGAGAGATACAACCGCAGTTAATGATAATCTAAAATTCATGGGCTCCCCCAAACGATAGGTCGATAAGCGACCGTCAGACGACTTAACCACGTGGATTAACAATCCCAATCCCGCGCGCACGTGTGCTTATTACCATAAACGAAGGTAATAGGAAATGTGCTTATTGGGGTCCCCTCAGAATTTAAAGCACGCTAAGCTCCGGCGAGCGCCTCCCAATGCCTGTATTTGCTAACGGCAGCGCACGTAACCTTTGGCAGAGGTCATGGCAGGGGCCTCGATCTCGACGCAACAGCCTCTAGAGTGACCGAAAGCGATGTACGGATTGTGGAGCATGTCCAGAATGTTGTTTTCATTACTTTCGTACAATGTTGTATCCAGCATCCGAAACTGAGCGGTTTCGGATAGATTCACACGGAACCTGGCTCCTGGGGCTTAACGTGCTTTAAATTCCGAATTCTGAGGGGACCCCTTATTCGGTTAACACACCCGGCCACTACCGGTAGTATGGGTCGATCTTCAGCTCCTGCGCTCTACTTCAGCATCGCAGCGACGGCACCGCACTAACCTATTCATAGTGTTACGCCGCAAAACCAGAAATCGTTATATCTAGCGGATGGGAGTGACGACCGGATAAGCACGAATCGAGCTATAGCGGTAAGGAGGTATTCGATTGTACTCCAGAGCCAGCAAGACAAATGGTATCATTCTGTCTCGTGGCCGCTGACCCCGGCTGGGCAGATGGCCCGATTTTGCTGGGTTCTTCATCTATCCGTGAGGGGCCTTTTTGCGACATTACGATGAGGCTACTCATTTTGGGTTGAAACCGGGAACTCACGGCGGGCATGCACCACGTTCACAACCTCAATGCTGGC
>JAJYPA010000392.1 GCA_021795795.1 Pseudomonadota bacterium
ACGAGCCTTTTTTGTGCATCGATCAGCGGCACCAAACCGATTTTCCGTCGGGTAATGAGCGCACGAAATTCAGAGATGGGTGCATCAGGCATCAAGCTCAGTACGGGCGATGTCATGATCTGCTCGGCAAATTGCACCGGCCCCAATTCTTTCTGAACGTGCCGCACAGACTCGTAGGCACCAATGGCCGAAGTTCGTGGCGCAGCGCCATCAGCCATTTCACCCTGCAATTCTTCTCGCCAGGCATCATGACCTGAATGATCTTCGTCTGTATCTTGGACTCGCCGCGTGCTGTTCGTTGGAACAACGGCCTGAGGCTGGCTAGGCATGGCAGAAGGCGACAATGCCTGATTCAGCGTCAGGTGGTCACTTATACCCGGTCCAAAAACGATGAAACTCATATCCAGCCCACTCTTTCCAAAACGTGAACAAGCCTCTTTCAGACCGCCGTGAAACTATCTTCGAATTCGCGTTTCTCCCCAGGCTTTGAGTTGAGTCAGTAGCGCAAGAGTCGCTTCATCTCGATAGGCCGCATCAGCCATCAAGGCATCGATTGCCGCGAAAAATCCCGCAAAACCCATATAACGCTGGTCAGGTGCGGCATTCAAACGTGAATCCACCAAACTTTGCCATTGAGTCCGTTCGTCC
This sequence comes from Pseudomonadota bacterium, assembly GCA_021795795.1. The sequence goes on from JAJYPA010000392.1 coordinate 649, forward strand.
TCATTCAATAAATCGGGCCGCAAGCGGGCGACAAACCTGAATACCATTTCCGGCAAGCGCGCATCCTGCCACGACTGCGCCATAAGCTTGCGCAGGGCCTCGGTCACCGGCACATCCTGTGCACTGCCTCCCGCGGCCATCGCCTGATCAAACACCCGGTTGAAATCATCCAGCAGATATCGATCTGCATTCGGCATGAATCCTTCATACAGGGCACATTCCGCATCCTGTAAAGCAAATGCGGGCGGCTCGGCCAATACCGCATGTAATTTATCGGCAACTTCACGCTTGAATTGAGCCATGGTGCGTGTATTTTTTTGTACCGCGTCTAAATCGAGTTGCATCCGCTCGACGATATCCCCTTCTTTGAGGATGGTGTTGGCGACCACCACCGGGGCACGATTGAGATGCAACAGCTTGATGGGCAGCCGATGCTGGTTATCTTGTGCATCCGCGTCTCGCAGAAAACGCCGCGCCGCGAGTGTTTCCATATCGTCATCAAGCACTTCGGTAGGGTCGAATCTCAAATCCCAAAGCAGACGCTGCGTATTGATGCCCTGCACTTGTCCAAGGTTGGCGAATACGGACGCACTGCCAAGCGTGGAGGAGATGCGTCCGGAGACATGCACGAAGGATTCACGCTCCGGGTTATCCACGAAATCAGCCACAACGGCTTTCTTGCGCAGGCTCAAAAGGTAACCGAACAGTTTGGGCGACTGGGCGCGCATCAGTCGCGCGAAGGCAAGTGTGGCTTCAACATCACCCAAGGCATCGTGCGCGTTGGCGTGGGCGATTTCATTGGCTTTGGTCAATGCCTCGAGCCGCAAGGTAGGCGCGCCCTGCTCGTCCGTGGGCCATTGAATGCCTTCAGGCCGCAACAGGCGAAACGCCCGGGCGGCATCCAGCACATCCCAGCGACTATTGCCTGATTTCCATTCATGGGCATAAGGATCGCGCAAATTACGCCAGAACATGAAGCGCAAAAGCTCGGCATCAAAGCGCAGGCTGTTGAAACCCACAGCGCAGGTGTCTGGTTGCATCATTTCGGCATGAATGAGTGCGGCGAATTCCGCTTCGGGCCGACCACCGGAAGAGGCGAGTGTTTGAGGCAAAATGCCCGTGACCAGCACGGCCTGGGGGTGCGGCAACACTTCGGGCGAGAGCGTGGCATAAAGCGTTATGGGCGAGCCGATAGGCTCTAGCTCGTCATTGGTTCGCAAGGCTGCGAACTGTATTGGGCGATCGCAACGCGGATCGGAACCGGTGGTCTCTAAATCGTAGAACAGAAAACTCATCAGTTACCCGCAACTCGATCGGCGACGACAGTGGCTGCGGGTTTAACTGAAGACAGAGTCGTCGGATTGCTTGCCTGGACGGGTGTGAGCAATGAAAGCAGATTATCCGTATTCTGCGTTGATTTCGATTCAGGCTCCATCGATTCTCTCCACGCGTAAATCATGGTCGCAGACAGCACGGCCCGAACATAATTACGTGTTTCATCGAACAAAATCGTATCCACCCAGACATCACCCGGCAGATTCCGATCTTCCGGCAACCACTGGCGCACCCTGCCGGGACCTGCGTTATAAGCAGCAATCGCCAGTGGCAGTTGACCGTTGAACTTGTCTTTAAGGTAAGAGAGATAAGCGGCGCCGAGGGTGATACTGGTCTTGGGATCATGCAGGTTCATCGTCGTCAAACCCAGATCGGCCTTGCGATTGATCCAGCGCGCGGTGTTTGGCATGAGCTGCATCAATCCTTGCGCACCCGCACCTGAGCCGACATCGCTCATGAACAGACTTTCCCGCCGAATCACCCCATACAGCCAGTTTGAAGCGATGCCTTGCGCCTTGGCCTGAGCGTCCACCGTCGACTCCCAAGGGGTCGGAAATCGCGCCGCAAACCAGCGCGGATCGTCCTGTTTGTTCATTCGGGCAATGGCGATGGATACACGATCATGCCATTTTGACTGCTCGGCAAGCAGGGTTAGTGCGGGAATCTGCTCGGGGGGTATTTCCTTGAGCGCGGACAAAAACGCCCGCCGGGCATCATCTGTCAACCCCGCTGCATGCAAGTAAAACGCAAGTTGTATGGTCGGGTTCTTCTCCACTTCACGGGTATTCATCACTGGCAGCGGAGGAGTTTTGGGCCACGGATAGGCAATTCCCAGGCGATCGGCCGCAAGCAGTCCGTAATAATCCGGGGTATGCACCAATGCCTGCCACCGCGCACGGGCTTCCTGACTCCGACCCAGCTCGGCATCAGCACGCGCCAGCCAATACTGCCACTGCGGCGTTTGGGTGAGATCAACTGGCATGGTATTGATAGCGACTTTCAGCCGCGCCCAATCCTCCGCACGTAAAGCGGCACGAGCCGTCCAGGTGCGCGTTTCTTTATCCTGAACCGATTCGGGTAAAGCCATCAGCCAGTCATACGCCTGCGGCATGCGGGTATAGGCGGCCTTCAGCGCGATAACGCGGGCAATTTCGGCCTGTTCATCCGACTTGATTTGCCAGGACTTAGGCAACTGCGCAAGCAAATCATGCGCGGCTTGCGGGTCACTGCGCCCCAGCCCATTGAACGCCTGAATGAGCAGCGCCTGTTCGTCGTGACCGGGATATGAATGGTATCGTTTCAGCGCCTGTTGCAAGGTGCTTTGAGGATCCTGACGAGCCTCATCCCAACGCTTGAAATAGGTGTCCAATCCATTGATCTTTCGCGATGTTCCATCCCGAACCAAATACGAGGCGAAGCTCGGATTGCCCGCGATCATCGACGCCTGAATTCGCTGACGATAAAGATTTGGCGTTAGCTTGTCATTGGCCCGCAACCACTTGAAGATCGAATCGCAATAGGGTGGCTGGTTGGGGCCTTGGGCCCAGAATTGTTCTGCATCCTTGACCTGCTGTTCAGACAACGTCCCAAGCTCTAGTGCCGCTTGCCAACCCTGACAACTAAGCCGTCGGTTGGATTTCAGTTCAGGAGCGACTGCTTGAAGTCGTTGATAGTCGGCAAATTGTTGCTTGCTAATCAAGCGATTCAATGTCTGGCTTTTCAACTGCGCGCTGAATACGTAATCCGGGTGCGCCTGCAAGAACGCAATGACGGGTGCAGTGTCAGAGGTCGGCGGATCGAGCAGGAAACGGAAGCGAAGATAGGTCGCCAATGGATTATCCTTCAGTGCAGCGATTGCAGCATCAACTGCGGCAGAATCACCTTGAGCGATGGCCGCCATTCCGGCCAGAAAGGCAGGCGGCGGCGTCCAATCGGTAATGACATTTGGAGTGACATGGGTGGTGGCTGGGCTTATGGTCGGCTTGGGCACGTTCGCATCTGCATGAGCACGTGCGAACACCATCGTCGTGAGCACCATGATCGGTAACAACAACCTTTTCCATCGAACGAAAAGGTTGCGTAATGATCGATCCGAATTCATCTTCATATCCACCTGCTGCAGAGCCGCCTGAATCATGGCCAAGGTTGGCATTTGAACGACCCAAGACCATAGTAACGAGATAATGGACAGAACGAAATGGCACCTCGCCATCGAATCAAATTCCCCCTATATCGGTCGATTTGCACCGACACCTTCGGGCGCATTGCATCTGGGTTCTCTGGTAGCCGCACTCGGCAGTTATCTTGATGCGCATGCGCACAACGGGATATGGAAAGTACGGATTGACGATCTGGACGAACAACGGTGCCTGCCGGCAACAACCGAGCAAATCATCACCCAACTCTCGGCACATGGGCTGGTGCCCGATGGCGAAATTGTCCGGCAGCGAACCAGACATGATATCTACACGGAGGCGTTGAACCGATTGGCGGATATCGCCCTCACCTACCGCTGCATCTGCACGCGCAAAGAGCTCCGTGATGCCGTAAAAAACGGGCGGGCCAGTGAAGGTCTCGCCGGTCCCATTTATCCGGGCACGTGCCGGGAACGCGCTGTTTCCGAACACGAAATGGCAGGCATTCGATTTATCGTGCCCACCGAGACCATCCAATTCACCGACCGCTTTCTGGGGCAGATAGAACAATCATTATCCACAACCATCGGTGACCCGATTTTGCGGCGGTCGGACGATGTTTTTGCCTATCACTTGGCCGAAGTCGTCGACAACCGAATGATGGGCATCACCCACGTGGTGCGCGGCGCCGACCTCTCAGCGCTCACACCACTTCATATCGCCCTGCATCAGGCCCTGTACCCAGATACGCCAACGCCAGTGTACGGTCACTTGCCGCTTGTGCTGGGCAGCAATGGACTCAAACTCAGCAAGACCAATCACGCGCCTGCATTGAATACTCACCGTGCGCGAGAAAATCTCATGGCGGCCGCTGTACACCTTGGGCTGAAAACACCGACAGGGCAAAACGGGATTGAGGTAATGCGCGCAGATTGGACCGAACAATGGGCGAAGCAGTACCTAAAAACAGCCAATTCCCGTTAAACATTCCGACCCCATATTAAGGGCTTTCTTCTAAAGGCCACTCAACAATATGTTCCGGCCAGTCATCCTCATCCAGTCCATCGACTAGCCGCGCTCGCCCAATAACCGCAAAACCCGCCGTTCGAGCGGAATCAGCCTGGCCGGTTTTCAACGGATGCCATTCGGGCAAATCACGCCCCTCGGCCAATCGACGATAAGCACAAGTCGCCGGCAACCAATGAAATTCATCCAGATCCTCGGGTTTGAGCCAGACACAGGTGGGCACTTTTTCATGTCGGTTCTGATAGTCACCGCAACGGCAGGTGTTCAAATCCAGCAAATCGCAAGCCAGATCGGTGTAGTACACCGTGACTTCGCTATCGTCTTCATCGGAAATTTTTTGCAGGCAGCACTTCGCGCAACCATCGCAGAGCGACTCCCACTCTTCGGCTGTCATTTCAGACAAACGTTTACTCAGCCAGAACGGCTTGTCTTGTTCAGTCATACATACGCCTTACTGCTGCTCTGCTTGCTTGAGGTGCTGATCCTGCAACTTCTGGGCGGCATCAATCTGCCGTTTGGCTGAATCCAAATCCTGCTTGGCCGCCTTGGCCGCTTGCGCCTCGGCAGCGGCATTAGTTGCGGTGCCACCAGCACCACATCCCGATACGATTAGCGCAGAGAGGACAAGCACGCCTCCTGCCAGCACCAACCATGGTTTTTTCAGATACATCGTCCCATCCATTTTCATCGACCTCCGACCAGCCAAATAAAACTGGATCATTGTGACTGTACTTCGTTATTGAGTTCAATGACCCACAGCCTGCAATTTAAACAACGGTGTGGGTTTGAGTTAGAATCCTCGCTCACGATTTTCCGGAGCAGAACCTCATGGGCAGAGCCTACCAGAACCGCAAAGAATCCATGGCCAAAACGGCCGATGCCAAAGCCAAGGTCTACAGCAAGTATGGCCGCGAGATTTACGTCGTGGCCAAAACCGGTGGCACCGACCCCAACGGCAATCTGGCGCTGCGCAGCATGATCGAACGTGCGAAAAAGGATCAGGTACCTGCCCACGTCATCGAAAAGGCCATTGAAAAAGCCAAGGGCGGTTTCGGCGAAGACTACACTCCGGCACGTTATGAAGGGTTCGGCCCCGGTGGCGTGGTGGTTCTGGTCGATTGCCTGACCGACAACCCCAATCGCACCATAGGTGACGTGCGCAACTGTTTCACCAAAACCAAGACCAAGCTCGGCACGCCGGGCACGGTCATGCACCAGTTCGATCACTCCGCTATTTTTGTGTTCAATAGTGAAGAAGATGCCGTGCTCGAAGCCCTGCTGATGGAAGATGTCGATGTCACCGATATCGAAAGTGAAGATGGCAAGGTGACCGTATTCGTCCCCCAAACAGAATACAGTAAGGCCCGTCAGGCCCTGATCCACACCTTTGGCGAGATCGATTTCGATGTGGATGAAATCCAGTTCGTACCCAAAACCTCAACACCAATCAGTGGTGACGACATAGAAACCATGGAAAAACTACTGGACATGCTCAACGACGTTGAGGATGTTCAGAGCGTTTATCACGATGCAGCATTCTAATAGGAGTCACTGAAGGTACTTGAGCGGGTTGTGCAGAGGATGAGCGGTTGATGGACAGGTTCAAGATGGACTCTCTGCTTGCCGACAAAGGCTACGACAGCGACGACATCCTGAAAAAAGCCCAAACCCATGGTACACAAACCATGATGGCGCCACGCAAGAATCGCAAACAACCCAAGACATACGACAAAGCGCTCTACAAGCTGCACCACCTCGTCTGAGGAACCTCTGATTGAATCGAAAATACTGGGCGGCTGACGTTCAACGCGATTTTTTTCGCTTGTGGAGCCGGTTTTGGCTGAAAATCTCCCCGAATTTCAGCATTTCGACGGTTTTTGGCCAGATTTTCCCTGTGTTCATGCCGCCAGTCTCCCGCGCAGCAAGTAAAGATTCGCCAGTACCATCAGGCTCATGACCTGCGCACGGTTTTTTTCCAGCCCCTTGTAGCGTACCTGCCGGTAGCCAAACTGGCATTTGATGATCCGAAACAGGTGTTCAATACGCGCACGGATACTCGATTGCTGCCGGTTGCGTTTGCGCTGCTTGCGGCTTAGGTCGCCGTGCTTGGGTTTGCGTTTGTCGTTTACTTTCCAGTGAATACCCAGTGCCCGTGCACCTCGTTTGTATTCGTCGCTGGTGTAACCGGCATCACCGAAAATGACCTGGTCGCTTGCCCGCAGCAGCTTTGGGCGTTGATTGATGTCCGCTTCATTGGCCGCCGTGACCGTCACTGTGTGGGCGGCGCCGCTGTCGACATCGGCGCCGATATGGATCTTCATGCCGAAATACCACTGCTTGCCTTTGCGGGTCTGATGCATCTCGGGGTCGCGCTCACCCTTGGCATTCTTGGTGGAAGGCGAGGCCGCAATGAGCGTCGCGTCCACCATCGTCCCCTTGGATACCTGCAAGCCGCGTGATAGCAGGTGCGCATTCACGGCCTCGAAAAGCCGCTCGGTCAGCGCGTGCTTCTCCAGTAAATGCCGGAATTTGA
>JAJYPA010000393.1 GCA_021795795.1 Pseudomonadota bacterium
GTTTTCAGGTACTGATCGGCCAACGCTGTTCGCGGGTAGTGCCAGGGGTCTTTGGCCATTTCTATCCTGTTTTATTGCCATGATAGATAATTATCTATGTTACCGATAAAACCAGGTAATTCAATCGTTCTGCTTGGTGTGGAGGCTTCGGCTGCAAAAAGCGTGGTGAACTGCACTCCAGAATATGGGTTATCGTCGGACACATGGGGCCGGTTGTGGCTCTTGTCGCCCTCCAGGTCCACCTGAAGGGCGACACCCCTAAACCCTACACCACTTCAATGCAAGAACAAGAACACCTGCTGGATCGGCGAGCATCTAGATGCATACACCATTCAGAAGATCGGGGCCCGCGAGTCGTTGATCAGGATTACCGCCTTGCCGAGCGTGTGTAGCATGTTTATGCTTTTGTATAACCGCCGCGTTGGCGAAAAGAGTATTTTTATGGAAATCTGGCTCATCATCAAAAAATTGGGAAAAAACCTGGGCGTCAGACTACCCGCTACCATTGCCAGCGAAGCTCATCTCCATGCGGACCAAGAGGTAAGACTTTCGGTTAAGCATGGGCGTGTTATCGTTGAGCCAGTCAGTACAATCGCCAATCTGACGCTGGCGGATCGTCTCAATCTCTTCGATCCCGCCTTACATGGTGGCGAGGTCATGGCGGCTGAACGAGTTGGCGCTGAATTGTGATGATGCCAGTAGGCTGGGTGCCAAAACCTGCAGGAAATCCTATGGATCGACTGCGGCCCCCATGCTGGAAAGGAAATAAGGGATCGTCACCCTGCCCACATCGATTGACGCGCTTATTACTACCGCGTCGTAGAAGCCCACGACACTTGTTGACGACGCATGGTCGGTTTTGTGGCAGCCCGTTCAACTAGCCAGCCTCCCGAATGCCGGTGGTGAGCGTGCCGCGTCCTTCTACAGCATTATCGGTATCTGCAAGCTCAACGGCATCGAGCCCTTCGCGTATGCTGCGGCAATGGCCGCTTTCATCAGCGGCGAGGGGCGGCACCCGACCCATTGTCGCCGGTCGACCAGTCAGGGCTAACGGCAGATATCCGAAGTAGAGCAGGCGGTTGGCGCGACTACGCACGGACAGCAGGTCGGTCTTAGCGGGCAGTGGTAACTAATTGAGGAATGCCATCTCAAACGTTCGCTCTTCCAAGTTTCGAATGCGCTATTCTGAATGATTTCTAGCTCAGCTTTCTCATCATGGAAGCAAAGCGATGGGGTATACTGCATATATGACAACTGATTTTCTCACTTCAGTCGCTGCTGCGAGCCCCGAACTCACCGGCGGAGCCGGATTCACCTTCGAAGATGGAGTAGCCGCCGTATATGCGGCGGCACTCATCTCCGAGACGACCGCGCCCGGACTTCCGGGAAGGTGGGTGAAGAGTTTGTCAGTTCAACATGGCCCTCTTGGCCATCCTCTTGATGACGTAATCGTCGAGGGCGTGGGAGCCGACGGAGTCTCGATACGACTCAGCCTTCAGGTCAAACGCCACATTACCATCAGTGCTGCAGCCACCAATACGGACTTCAGGGACACAGTGTTACGTGCCCATGCGACCATTTCGGAAGCAGGTTTCAATGTCGGGCTAGACCGGGTGGGAATAGCCACGGGTGAGATCGCCGAGGGCAGCAAGCGCGACTTCGAGACCCTGTGCGAATGGGCACGGTCGGAGCATGACTCGGCCCAGTTCAGGACGAAGCTCCACACCGATGGTGTTGCGGGGAACAAGCAAACCTTCTTCGATGCAGTCAGGGGCATCCTTTCCACCAAGCTGCCCGAAGTCGAGATCGACGCCGCCACCCATAATCTGCTCTCACATTTCGTCTTGATACGGTTTGATCTGATGCATGAAGGCTCGGTGACGGAGTCGCAGACCGTCGCGAGCTTGGCGAATCACCTTCAACCATCAGAGCGCGCCCGAGCGGACGACCTCTGGAGACGACTCCTTGCACTGGTTCGGGTAGCCGAGGGGCACGCTGCTTCATTCGACAGGAAGACCATAGTCGCCCGATTGAACGGAGCCTTCAGACTCGCAGGTGCTCCATCCCTGCAGGAAGCTCTTGCACGGATCGGAGCTGAGGCGCGCCTCGCCGCCAACGAGATCCCGAACGACATCGGTGGCGTGAGCATCTCCCGTGGGCGCTTCGTCCAAAGCTCGCGCACGGCGCTTACCCGGCATCGTTTCGTCCAGATAGGTGGGCTACCGGGAACCGGCAAGTCGGTCGTGCTACGGGCCCTCGTTGAAGAGGCGATCCAAAACGGCCCCGTGCTTTTCCTCAAGGCTGACCGGTTGACCGGCGCGACATGGTCCCAATACTCGACTGCTCAGAGTATCGGTTCGGCTCCGCTGGAGGATCTCCTAGTCGAGCTTGCTTCGGTGGGGACTCCGGTCGTGTTCGTCGATGGTCTCGACAGAATTGATGCACATCATCGCGGAATCCTCACGGACATCTTCAACACCATACTGGACTCGGACACCCTCTCGAGCTGGCAAGTGGTCGCCGCTGTCAGGGATACGGGCATCGAGCCGGTCAGGACTTGGCTGCCCCGCAAACTTTTGGATGCCGGAGCCGCCGTGATCGATGTGAGCGGGTTCGATGACGACGAGGCTAGAACGCTGGCCCAAAGCAAACCCGCACTGGCCCCGCTTCTCTTCGGAGCGAAGCAGGTCAGGGCCATCGTGCGCCGGCCGTTCTTTGCTGGAGTCCTGATTAGGCGACACCCATCCGACACGAACGCCCCGAGTTCGGAGATAGAGCTCGCTACCGCTTGGTGGGCAGGTGGTGGGTATGGTGCGGATCCCACCCGTGCCGGACACCGTCGCAATATACTAGTTGAACTCGCCAGACAGGGTGCTCCAACATTGGGTAAGCGGATACCTATATTGGGAGTGGACCCTCAGGTGCTGGTAGAGCTCGAAGCCGATGGAATCATCCGGCAAGTCAGAGCAGGACACTCTGTCGACTTCGTACACGACATCTATTTTGAATGGTCGTTCCTCCAGCTTCTGGTGTCCCAAGGAGGACAATGGCTCGATGTCATCCGTCAGGTGGGAGAGCCTCCCATACTTGGCCGGACGGTCGAGCTGTTTTCGCAAAGCGAGTTCAAGGATGGAAACGATTGGCAGGGATTTCTGGAACGCCTTGAAAGTGCGACCGATGTACGCTCGCAATGGTTGCGGGCTTGGATGGTCGGCCCGTTTGGACTGCCTTCGTTTCAGAACTACGAGCAAACCTATAACGCAGCGATGTTTGCCGAAGGGGCGAGAAGAGTTGCGAAACTCGTCGTCTGGTTTCAGGCTGAGAAGACTAAAGCAAACTCGAATGTATTGAGAGGGGACGCCATTCTCGATCTCGATCTGATTCAGCGCATCCGCCTAGCCGACTCCTTGGCCTGGCCTTCCGACATGAGTACGTGGGGGCGTTTCATTTCTTGGTTGATACGGTGGAACACTAATATACCAACGTCATACATTCCCGATGTTGTAGCTGTCTTTGAGGTCTGGCAGAACACAGTTGCCGATATAAACAATCCGGTATCGGGGGCAATAGTCGGGCTTGCCGGAGCATGGCTCGTAGCCATCGAGGCACATGGACAGGATGGCGCCCAGGCAAATGCCCGTAGCGGATGGGATTGCCTCAGGCATGGCGAGCTGGAGGAGCTGGTTTCGCGATTAAGAGCACTAATCCTGCGGGCGGGGCTCACCTATCCAGACCCCGTGAGAGAACATATAGCGCGTTTGACGACGTTGGAGTACCAGCCAAAACAGGCGGTCGAACAGGTGATGACGTATGCCTTCATCATAAGTGAAGTCTGCCCAGGCCTGCTCGTCGACTTCATGTTGAGCTTGATGATTCGTCCACTTCCCGAAGAAGTAGTCCGCCGTTCCTCGGGGATGCCTTTCGGAATTGGGATCCATAGTCATGACTGGCAATCCCTCTCCATCGATGACCAGCACGAATACTTTCCGTGCGCACCCACTCGCGAGCCATTTCGTTCACTATTCGCAATCGCTCCAGATGAGGCCAGACGGCTGGTGAGGCAAATCACCAACCATGCCATCACCGCCTGGCGTCAACTCCACACCTACGACTACCAGGAGCGCGGAACACCCATTCCACTGACACTCGATTTCCCTTGGGGGCAGCAAACCTTCTGGGGCGGGGCACAGGTGTATGCCTGGTCACGTGGCACTTGGGGCTCGCACGCTGTCGGTTCGGGGTTGATGGCCCTTGAAGCGTGGGCATTTAAGGAAGTAGAAAATGGGCACCAGGTAGACGACGTTATCCGCGATGTGCTGGAGGGGCACGAGAGCGTTGCGGCACTCGGAGTTGCCGTCGGCGTCATGCTGGACAATAAGCACTGCTCCGAGGTCACCCTGTCACTACTCACGAGTCAGCGGTTATGGGATTGGGATATCCAGCGATATGTATCGGACCTTGGACCCTTGGCAAATCTCGTGGGGTTCCAACTGCATGACAGACGCCACTACGATGCGGTAATAGAAGGCAACGGGCGTCGATGCCGTCGACTGAACGTGCGTGATCTGGCATCGATGTGCGTCATTGGTAGCGGCGACCTCGGGACCAGAGCATCCGCAGCGATCATTAGATTCGCGGACGACCTGCCATTCGGGTATGCCGAACAGCGGAAGAACCCCGAAACTGTCCAGCAACTCCGGCGAACGGCAGAAATCTGGGCCGAAGTGGGCAGGCTTACGAACTATCGCGCGACACAGACCGAGGACGGTGAAAGTTTGATCATCCAGCTCGACAATCCAGTGGCCAAAGGCCCCGATATCGATGTCATCAATCAACGACAAGTAGAAATGGCAGAGCATCTCCCCCTGCTCAATTGGGCATGCGCTACTTTCAAAGATGGCGCACTGAGCGATGCATTGACGCTCGAACAGGCCATCGAACGTGCCCAAAAACTGGATTCCGTGGGCCTATTCGAAGAGGCATTCGAACACATCAGTCCCGGACATGAACGACAGGCCACCGTATCCTGTGTTGCCGCCGTTGTGCTCCGTTATGGAAGGGTCCTTCCACCTGCCGACCTGGACTGGGCCGCAGATGTATGCCTGAGGGCGTGGAGAACGCGGGAGGTTCGTGACGAGCTATTTTTCAGCGGCTCCATGCTGCTCAACCATCCCACGCTCTGTGCGACTTACGGACTTGCGGCGATGGCCGTTCACGAGCCTACACGACGTGATGTTCTGGAAGCGCTGATACATCTCGCGAGTCACCCATACGAACAGATAATGGTGGAGGCGCTGGCGGGATTACTGGCTCTGTGGGGTCAACGTCCCTGTGTGGCTTGGCTTGCTCTCGAACTTGCGACAACTCTGTCCATCTTCGAGCGTCCCTCATATGACACCCCAAGAGAGCAGATCGCAGAGCAAATGCAAGGCAAAATCTGGGGTGCGATGGAAACAGCGCTGGTTCGACTCGATTCACAGGAGGAACCGCCTCGTCCTTTGCCGGAGATGCCGTCGGCATGGGTGCCTGCTACGAACGGACGAAGGGTTGCACGCGGGCGTCGCGGAAGGGAAACGGTGGTTGAGTGGGAGCATTCATCAACTGACCTTAATACCCAGTTTCTCGCGAAGATTTTGGCCAGAATTCCGGTAACACTGGCGATGGAGGACGGACTACATCGCGACCTAGTTTTGACGTGGTGCGACAACCTTGTCGGCTGGACGATCGAACGGCTCTATCCTTCGTGGGTGAATCGAGAAAATCGGGATGCTTTCGAATCCGACTCTTCGGACCTCTATGAATGGCGGCGCGAACTCTACCGATTCTTCGCACTGGTGTCGCTGCACCTTGCTCCTGCCGAAAGCGTTCGTCGCTTCGTTGAGCCTGCGGCGGGAACAGATGATGAGACCTTTGGCTCACTCATGACGTCGTATGTTTCATCCCTGACTCACACCATCATGGATGAGCCGGTATTCCCAGTTAATCCGCTTACCATCTTGGAACAAGTCGTCCCGAGGGTGCTTGCACATAGGAGATGGGAACAATCAAGATGGAATGATGGGGAGATACACGATTTCGACCTCTACAGCATGATCCGGGCATTGTTCTTCATTGATGTCGAAAGAGCGATGGGTGCCGCACGTTTTGCGAATGGGGATTGGATCGATGTTACGAACATCAATTCGGTCATAGACCCTATCCTCACCGCCCAAGGACAGAATCCAACGGTGATATCTGCCTATCTGACCTTATGTGAGCGCGCCTATCAGGCGTATCCTCTGGAACTGTTCGTTGCCCGGCTCCCTATAATACTGGGCGGAGACGGTGGAATGCCGCTAGGTTGGCGGGGAACAACTATTCCCGCACGGCTTGCGGGAATCATTCAATTGTTCTCAGAAAAGACCCATCCACTGCCGGAAGAAATGGCCAGGGCGTTACTGCGAGCGCTGGACACTCTCATTGACATGGGAGATCGAAGAGCCGCAGCGATACAAACCAGCGAAGCCTTCAAGGAAGTTCGGACTGTAGGCGGGGCTTCCTAGCGGAAATTTAATCAGTTTGAGTGGCTGCTCATTTCGCTGATTCTGGCCCGGGCCATTAGCGAACGGCAACTTCTAGCTCGATTGCCGAGCTTCATTCTGCCATATTCATCGCCATAAAGCAGCCAGTCGCGACCGGCAGAAATTGGCCGGTAGTGACTATTCGGGTTGTTTCGTTGTTTCCCGATAGCGGTCGGTGGCAAAATCAGCTAAATGCCGTTCGTTGTATTGGTGCGTTCTTCTGCTTGTCGTCGAAGCAGACAGTAACCGCCGCAGTGCATGCGGACGGTCGGCATGTGATCCGACATCAGAGCGAATACGCCAGCCCAGTCGCCTATTCAGCCCAGCACTTCGCATAAATGGGGAGCGCGACAAGGCGGGACGCACATGCACCCCCGACATCACCATTTCACGGAACTGCCGCAGAAAAAAAATCGAACTGACCTTTTCTCGTGTCCGATAGAGGAACATATGACTTGGACAACTACCGAAAGCGAAGAACCTCACCGCTTGGACGCTGTTGAACACCCTCCTTTAGCGTGTTCGTTGTGCTTTTCCGATCATGGCCTACGATTGGACGCAGAGAGATTCGAACCAGACTATCTGCCGGACATGCCCTGCCCAAACTGTAATTCGATGGGAGGAAAGAAGCTTCCCAAGGAGGCATTGGAATCCCTTGCGCATCGATTTTTCGTTTGGGGATCATTGCGGCGGCTAGACTACGGGGGCGCTCCGCGAATCCAGTTCAACGAAAAGCAGTCGACGAGCATCAACGTATCGCCTTGGCTTAAATCCGACGTTGCCCTGTTTGAGCGTTTGCTGGGCATTGGATTTTTTCATTATGGTCCGAGGCTATGGATGATGGGTGAGGTCACGCCGCTGAAGGATTTACAAAACCCTGAGAAAAGAGGTCGGATCATTGACCGCATCATTAGCGAGTATCCGTGGGTCGATTACGGTCGAGATAAGACCTTCTATCGAGTCAGGTTAGCACCTACGGTTCCAGATTGCGCATTTCACTGATCGTGGGCGGCCATTTCACTGATCGTGGGCACCCCCGAAAAGCGTACATTCTGGTCGTCGTAATTTTAAGCACGGGTGGTCACGATGGGTCAACTTTTTGGGTGTCGCGC
>JAJYPA010000394.1 GCA_021795795.1 Pseudomonadota bacterium
AACCATTACGGTGCCACCTACTGCAGGCGCCAAGTCGGCGATACGCAGGTTGCAACTCCGGGCAGACTCCACATCCAACCCAATGACGCTTTCCAAATCCAGCACCTCGGTGATGCGGTAAATCTTTCCGGAGGCCGCCACCATCTTCCCTGGTGCGGGCAGAAACGTTTGTCGGGTCGGCTTAGTCATGATTCGGCATCCAAAGTTCGCTGGCATAGCCCAATGGCTGAGACCAGTCGCACTCCATCCGTGCAGTCGCCAGCAGGTGCCACAGGTGGCTAATGCCTATGGCGCGGTCCACTTCTCCAAAAAAGTGGCGGGCCAACAGGTGGTCAAACGTCGCCGTCCCCATTTGACGCAGATTCCCGATAATCCATTCAGACTCTTCCGGCAGGAACTGCATTTGCCTATACCGCTGTAGAAACATGGCATTCTTCCAGCGTTGGTCGCGAATACGCGGTTCATGCCTCAAATGAAATACGTAACCCCGCTCCTTGCAATAAGTCATGGCCGCACGGAATTTTGTTTTCCATTCAGGAAGATGCTCGTCCAGTTCGCTGGCCGGCTTCACCTCAACAAGAATAGGAGCGCGGTAAGGCCCAGGATAAGCCCGATAAGTCACCAGATAGTCAGGCGTATAGGGATAGGTTTGCCCGTTAGAACCAATAAACTCAATGGTCGCAGGTTGCGAAACCACATCCAGTACCCGCCTATCCGTTTCCAGGCGGATCAGAAAGTCCCGTTCCAGCGTAGATTCGAAGTCTACCGGCCCCACGCCGCGAAACGGATAAAGCCCGGATACGCTACGCCGGGTCGTACCGATCTTGCGCCTAGCGGGGTTTTCAACTTTGTTGCAGCTATTGATGTTCATATTGAACCTTGTAGCGGCTATTGGTGGTATTGTGTGGCAGCATTTGGTATAAATCAAGCGGCATAACCAGTTGTTTCATGGTTCATAGTGTAGCATCAATTGGTAGAAGTCACACCGCAGCAGCCATTTTTATCATCAAAATAATATTGTCAGGTGTCCGCACTGTAGCGGTCAATCGATATGAACCCAGGAGAGAAGCGGACTTCAATTGGAGCATTGTGTAAGATGGGCTTTAAAGTAACTGCTATGGGAACTTGTTCTATCAACATTCATCAGTTGATAACGGGCCGCGATACCCGACCGCATCCTCTAGCGCTGCATCGAATACATTGATAGGGGAAGCCCGTCCACCAATTCGTTTCAACAGTTCATTGCAAATGAAAATCGCGATTGCACATCGGGATTCATGGAGAGCAGATAAATGCCGATAGATTTTGATGACATCCTTGATGACGACGATTCCATTGTCATAGACCCACGCGATATTTTCCTAACTTTGGATCGCGATAAGACATTTGCATTTCCACGCGATATTCAAACCGAAGTCATGAAAGAGTGGTTCAGGAAAAGGGATCAACTGGACACTGTTATCAAACTAAATGTCGGCAGCGGAAAGACGTTGGTCGGGTTATTGATCCTACAAAGCTCGCTGAATGAGAAAATCGCCCCGGCTGTCTATATCGCGCCTGACAGACAACTAGTCGATCAGGTTATTGCTGAAGCGAAAACTCTCGGCATCGAGGTCACCGGCGATCCTCATAATGCGGATTTTCAGTCTGGCGACCGGATTCTGGTCACAACAATCCATAGGCTATTTAATGGGAAGTCAGTATTCGGCATTGGCGCAGAAAGCGTTAAGATCAAGATTGGTACAATCGTGATCGACGATGCCCACGCCTGCGTCGCGACCATCACGGAACAGTTCAGGATTGAACTTCACAATACGCATGCTGCCTATAGTGAAATCCTCAGAATCGTCGAATCAGACTTAAAGCGGCAAAGTCATGCACGCTTTTTGGATGTCCAATCGAGCGATCCGCACGCCGTTATGGAAGTACCATATTGGGCTTGGATCAATGCTCAGGATGAAATACTGAAAACCTTGCATAGCTATAAGAACGACGAAGAGCTAGAATTTTCCTATCCGCTTCTTCGGGATATTTTGCCGCTTTGCCGCTGTGTAATCAGCGGCCAGAGACTTGAAATCGAGCCGGATTGTCCTCCAACTGATCTGGTGCGGGCGTTTGCCCGCGCTAAGCGCAGAATTTATATGACGGCGACGCTTGCTGACGACAGCGTGTTAGTCACGCATTTTGGTGCTGACCCCAACAAGCTCTCTGATCCGATTGTTCCTGTGTCTTCCCAATCTATGGGTGAACGTATGATCCTCATGCCGCAGGAACTCAACCCAGAAATCACCTTGAAAGAAATTAAGGTTCTGCTCGCCAATCTGGCGAAGAAAGAAAATGTTGTTGTAATTGTCCCTTCAAAAGATGCCTCAAACGAGTGGGCTGGTGTTGCCGACCAAATTCTCACAGCCTCGAACGTCATGGAGGGCGTGGATAAACTGCGTGACGGTCATGTTGGGCTGACGGTTCTCGTGAACAGATATGACGGGATTGACCTTCCGCACGATGCGTGCCGCGTCTTGGTGATATTTAACCTGCCCGAAGTGGCATCGTTTTCAGACCTGGCGGACATGGCTATTCTAAGTGACTCTCAGATCAATCTCCGGCGGCAGATGCAACGTGTTGAACAAGGTATGGGACGTGGTGTCCGTTCCAATGACGATTATTGTGTTGTGCTGCTTGCCGGATCGAAACTCATACGCCGCGTGAAGTCACCAGATGGGATAAAGCTGTTGACGGCAGCTACGCGGGCACAGCTCGATCTTTCAAAAAAAATCGCCAAGCGGCTCGCTGGGGTCGATATTGATGGTATTGCAAGCGTCATTGATCAGTGCCTCAGGCGCGATCCATCTTGGGTCAAAGTCAGCAAGAAAACACTACTAAAAGCCCAGGCCAAAACGGGGTTGGTTCTCGACAAAGCCAGCGTTGCAGTGCGGCATGCCTTCGATACCGCCCGCTCTGGTGACTACAAAGCCGCTGCCAAGTTAATGAGTATCGCCACCAATGCGGCAAACGATGACGACGAAAGAGCATGGCTCATGTCGAAGCTGGCCGCCATGCTGCATCATATGAACCCGGCAGAGTCGCAAAAAACGTTGCTAGCGGCGTACCGGTTGAATCCGAACGTTCTACGTCCCTTGGAAGGCATCGTCTACCAGAAGCTCACAGCCGAAAAGGGCCTGCAGGTGCAAGAGGTGCAATCTTATCACCAGAAATGCTTTCACGAAGCCGCCGACCGTATACTTTACGTCAATCAGCTTACGGATGATTTGTACTTTCAAAGGGTATCGTCGGACAAATTCGAGGCTGCTATCAATGACGTTGCCCGGTTCATCGGACTACATGCTCAACGCCCCGAAAAACAGTTCAATGACGGTCCCGACAACCTGTGGGTATTGCCATGTGGATCGTTCCTAGTCATAGAGTGCAAGAACAACGCAAAATCCGAGAAGGGCATTTCGAAAACCGATCTGGGGCAACTCGATCAAGCTATGTCCTGGTTTTACCGAAAATATACGAAAGCCGCGACCGGTACACCCGTTATCATTCACCCGCTACGGACGCTGGGTGACGGTGCGTCCGAAGTCGACGGGATGCGGGTTATCACGGAAAAAGAACTCAATAAGTTACGAAAGGCGCTCACCAAATTCGCCAAATCTCTCGGTGATCCAGACATTCTCAATAGTCATAAGCAGGTAAACGATCTGCTCTCTTTTCACGGACTCAACGGCAATGAATTTTTGACACGGCATACCACCATGTTGAAATGAATAAAAATCCCCGCAGCTAGCTGCGGGGTATTCCTTCTGCCGCTTTTTGTTTGATTTTGCTGCAAGCAGCGGGGAATAAGACCCAAAGAGATTCAAATTCAACGTTATGTTTTGCATGTACATAAATTAAAAAAGAATTTAGGGCAGAACCCTGGCGACACTCTGTAGCGATACTACCCAAAATGGTTGGGTCATAAGGTATGACCCAAAGAATGCAAGCCATCCAAGGATGACCAGGGTGGAGTTGCTTAGCAATCCAGATTTTGAAAACAGTTGTTTTACCATGGCTGTTACCTCTCTTAGTTTAATGTTATACTTCAATTGGAAATCGCCAGGTTTCTGCTCCGCAGTGCGTACTGCCCTGAATACTCTCCCCATGATTCTAGCTTGATAACCTCTGTTGCTGTTTTACTCCTTACCCCTGAATTACCATTAGTCTAATAGCCATCATTCATCCGCCCTTAAACCCTGTGGTATACAGATTGCTATGACAGGCAAGACTGATGTCGGTTCACGCGAAGAACGTAGATGGCCAAATGTGGTAGCCAAGGAGACCTCGCGTGAACGATAATAGTGCTACCCAAGCCGCAAGGCAATGTCTTGTCTGCTTGCGCTGCTCTGCTGTCGTGATCTTTTGAGGTCTGATGGGAGTCTTCCCGGTGGGCGGTGTTCGCTTTACAGCCTAGCGCCATATTTCTGCGAGCCTGAACGCTAAGGACTGAGCCGCCGGCCAGCCAGTGTTTACAAAAAGGTTGAGGCACGCCATGAGTTCGTCTAGCCGAGCAGCGTCGCTGAACACGTCTCGATGGTCGGCGAGATATTCCTCAACGATACGAACGACTACGTCAGCGCCCATCGACTCGAACGCATACCCGAATTGGGAGGACGCCATGACCGACTTGACGATCAGTCGGAATACGCCCGCCGGATCGGCCGGGATGAAATTTTCTAGGGCCTGGATCAGATAGTAGGCCGTGTGGACGACACTGCATTCGGCCAGGCGATCGAGCGCGGGTATCAACTCTCGGTAGAGCCGCCAACGGCGGGCCAATTCCTCTCGGGTGGGTTCCGCATTGTTGCCGCCACTCGCAAAATAAATTCTCAGCGCCATGTCATCGAGGACGCCGTTCAACGCCTTCGCCCGCGACATTATCTCCGGTGTCCATTCACACGACTTGGCCAGGTCATGATCGTCGTAGATTTTTTCGAGGGCGTCAGAGACAGCGTTGGCGGTATCCTGGTAGAACTCAATCGTCTTAGTCCGTAGGCGATCTTGATCGGAGCAGGTGTCGTCACCGACCGCCAGATTGCCAGAGTATCGAGCGACCCAGGAGTGCAAGTGCTTTGCGTGGGCAGAGGGATCAGCAAGTTGCTCCGCGTAAAAATCCTGGGCTTCGCGACCTGAGAACATGAGGTGGATGTCCATGATGAGCGAAGAGGCGGATTGGCAGACTTGGCCAATTCCCGGGCCCTGCTGCCCCTTGTACCGATCCAGGACACGTTTCGCGATCCGAATCGCGCGCGAAATGTCGAGATAGGCAACCTGCGCCAGGGATTGGATAGCGAAATCGACCACCTGCCGTGTGTACTCGTGTTCCCCGACGTGCTCGATCTCGGACCATACCCAATCTGAATCGCTGTCTCGAAATACGGAGAGGTTTTGCACGATCTGGAGGCGAACGTCGCAGACAGGATCACGCGCAAGTTCGCGGACGGCAGCTTGGACGTCAGGGTCGATCGGATTTTGGGGCCGGGCGAGCGCCATGAGTCCCCCAGCGGACTCGTTGCGCGCCGAAGGGCCGCCCCAGCTCGCGTGGTCGTGGAAGCTGTCTTCGTGCTCTTTGGAAAACGGTGGAAACGTTGATCCCTTCGCGAACAGGAATATCCGCTTCAGTCGGTCTCGAACGTCGGCCTGTTCGATGACGTCATAATGCGTATTGGCCACCCGATGCGCAGCTTCTGCTGCGGTGCCGGTGGCATGTTCATAGAGCCTTTGGTCTATCTGTCCCTGAGAAAGACCAAGGAGACGATCCACCAGCGGATCGATGAGATCCAACCTCCGGCGGGTCTCATCAAGGCTCAAGTTGGGGTTCCAAGTTTTCGGCAGGGCTTCAACGGGCCGCATGAGTTCCCGAATAGCGGCGTTCTCTTCGTCCGTAACGTTGACGCCCATGTCCGCCAGGTAGGCGTCGGTGTCGTATACGCCACTCTCGGAGTAAAACTGCATGGCCGGGCGGTTCACAGACGCCTCGGCATTCGAGGCGAGCTGAGCTTGGAAGGTATGCATATCAGGCGTCACGTAGTCGGTGGCGGGGAGACATCCAACTAGGATTTTCTGACTTTCGCTGCTTCCTGGCCCGGACAAGTCGAGGATGGCCCGCTCGATGGAAGCCTTATGCTCGGCGTTCAGCGCCGAAAAGACAGCCGCCAGGTAGTTGCCGACCTGGAATCGGGTTTCGAGCGAGCCCAAGATTGGTTGGGCGCTGGCGAGGGGGAGAACAGCCGCGCCAAACACGGCAGGGTGCCTCGCCGCCGCTGCCAAGAGGCTAGCCCAAAGGACAGCATTGCCTGCTTCATCGGCTACAGCTTCGACGACACGAGCGAACATATCCTGCGCGTTATCGCGGACCGCCAAGCGCTCCAGGAATTCGTCGAATTTGTTGATGAGGAGTGGGGCATCTTGATGATGTTGGACCCTTGGCCTCCAGCTATAGCTTCGATCATGGACATAGCGTGCTGGACGCCCGCCGAGGTCGAAGTATTCTAGGACGTTCGGACTTTCGGGGCTGGTTTCGTAGCGAAGCACATAGCCGTCGAGGCCGCGCGCAATGGCTCTTGCCCCTTCGACAGGATGCTCATCGAGTAACCACGAGGCAGCCTCTCCAAGAAACCACCAGGCCATTTCGTACTCCTGGCGCCGCGTGGAAGAGAAGCCCATGATGGCGCTGGTTGAAATGTTGGTTTTCGCATCGCCCGCCGGCTCTTCGTAGCCGAAAATCGATGTGTACAAATCGACCACGAATTCGAGGTCATGGGCCGCATAGGTGCGGATGTGGCGCGTGATCCAATCCAGCTCCTCATAACCGAATTGGCGAAGGTGCTCGGGCTCCAGCGCTCGCCTCAGAAGTGCGACCGTAGCCTGTGGGTCAGACACCATGGTGTTGGCGACGCCGTTGATCCCGGCGATGACAAACTGCTCCATGCGCGGGTCGTGATTCCACGCAAACTCAAGCAATCGACGCGCAGCCACGCCTGCCTGGGCCGACTGTTCGGTGGTCAAAGCCTCTGGCTTTTCGGTGCCGGCCTGAACGAGAATGCGAACCGTGTTCATGGCGGTGTCGGTTCCAATCAGCGATAGCGCTTCCGCAAGCGCCATCCCTGGGCCGGCGTCAGGCCCGATCGAAGGCGCTCCTCCCTTGATGAAAGCGAGCAGGGCGCCCGTCAAGTGCTGAAGGATCAGTTCGGCAGCGCCCTGTAGGGGTGCGCCCGACGTCAGGGCATCAAGAAGTGGCTGCAAATCAGCCAAGGCTTCGGCCTGCTCTGCGATCGTCACAGGGCCAATGAGCTGGCCAACCGGCGACACGCGAGCCTCATGTGCGACCGCGAAGGCAAGATTCCAGAAGCGCGGGCGACCGAATTGGTTTTCGCTCCACACCTCGCAGAACGCCAGGGACAGGCTGGGCCTGAGCATCAAGGCGAGCGCTGGCTCCTGGACCAAACTGTCGACAAGGTTCGTCGGGTCTCGGCCGCGGCGGAAGACCAAGCGCGCTACAGCGTAGTCAAACAGGATGTGGTGGGAGAAAAGGAGCGTGTCCTCGTTGTGACCATGCTCGTCCTCGGCCCGCAGCATGTCGTTCTGTTCAAGGTCGACGATGGCCGCCGGATCGGCCTGCGCCAAGA
>JAJYPA010000003.1 GCA_021795795.1 Pseudomonadota bacterium
TCCGATCAGGCACAGCCAGTGTGCTATCGGTTAGCGCCGAGCCGCCAACATCATTCAAGTTGATACTGATCATCTTGTGATGCCCTATGCCCAACTGATGAGCGACACGGTACGCCGCTGTCAGCTCTACTTTGTGACGCTGCCCGTAATCAAAACTGACCGCATGCACTTGGTAACCATCACTTTTCGCGATAGCAGCCACTGTGGCCGAGTCGAGCCCACCGGATAAAAGCACGACCGCCTTCGGATGTGTGTTTTCAGTGTCCAGGTTCATTTCCCCATATTAATTTGTGCAACTGCTGCTGAAAACGCAAACGCAAGCCGCTTTCTAGTATCCACTCAGCCAGCTCCAACGGAGTTATATCGCCAAATACGGGCGATATAAGAACGTTAAACCGTTTATCCATCTGATATTGGCGTACATGCTGGATTGCCCACTCAAAATCATCATCGCTGCCAATGACGAATTTGATTTCATCACTGGGCTTGAGCAGCTTGATATTATCAAAGCGGTTCTTTTCGGCTTCACCCGAACTCGGCGTTTTCAGATCCATGACCACGCGTACTCGCGGATCAACCCCTTCAATGGAGAGCGCACCACTGGTTTCCAGGCTCACCGAATACCCACCATCACAGAGGGACGTCAGCAAAGGCAGACAGGCGGGTTGAGCTAGTGGCTCGCCACCGGTCACGCAAACATCCTGAGTATGATGCGCAGCAACCTGTTCAAGGATGGACGCCAAACTCTGTCGCTCACCGCCAGTAAAGGCGTAAGCCGTATCGCAATAGACACACCGTAGAGGACACCCTGTAAGCCGTACAAATACAGTCGGCCAACCTGCGCTTTCAGACTCTCCCTGCAATGAACGGAATATTTCCGTAATCCGTAACTGTAGTGGAGCCTTCTCTTGTACGGCGATATCATCCAAAGCTGCGATCATCTTTTCCCGGCATCCATACGCGCCAGCCGCTGTTTCGCCAGATTGGCCGCCTGACTTTGAGGGTATTTGCTGATCACTTGCTGGAAAATAGCTCGTGCTTCTTTGTTTTTGTTTTCGTCATAGGCGATATAGCCCGTTTTCAACAGGGCATCTGGCACACGGTCGCTATTCGGGAATTGGGTCAATATTTTCCGATATGCCGCTTCCGCCTTATCCCGCTTTTGTTCTACGTAATAAGTCTCGCCCTGCCAAAACAGTGCACTAGGCGTCCATTGACCCTGCGGATCAGCATCGATAGCAACTTGAAAGCCGGTGATTGCCTGATCGTATCGCCCATCCTTCAACTGATCAAAGGCTGCGTTATACAGTGCCTGTTGCTTTGCACTGGCCGCTGCATCTTGACCGGATGAAGGTGCGGAGGAGGTTGGCACAGGCACCGGCGGCACCGAAGCGGCAGGAGCATTGGTTGCGGGGACCGTAGGTGGTACCGGCGCAGCCGGCTCATTCGGTGCAGCAGCGCTGCCTCCCGGTTGCTCAAGTTTTGACAGGCGATCATCAAATGAACTGAATGCGGACTGCTGGGCTTTTTGCAGCCGCTGGATCTGATTTTCCTGCTCTTCGTTCTGTCCGCGCAGATCTCTAACCTGTTCCTGCAAGCGCGATACGCTATCCAGCAGATTCTGAATAATTACCGTCTGCCCGGATGACGCATCTGCATTTGCACCGGTTTCTCCCAGACCCAGCGGCTGCGGAGCGAGTGGCTGAGGGGTTGCTGCCTGCGAGTCCACTTGGGGTGCTTGCGAAGTAGCCGCTTGGGCTGCGTCCGATTTATCGCTCCAGTTGAGCCAACTGGGTGGCGTCTGCGCCCAAGCTGTCTGTGTTGCAGTCATGCCCAATGCGGCCAATAAAGTTAAATTTTTAGCGCTGCGTTTCATCAAGCGATTCATGGGGATTTCCTATATAAGTGAACACGGCACGGCCAAGCTACTATTTGCTCGCCCTTGCGACTGCTCGATTTCAACTATTCGTCGCCTTGAAATGGCCCCCAGGCCGGGTCACGCACTTTGCCACGGGCAAAGCGCAAGGTCTGACTTTCCCCACCCGAGACAGGGCTGACTTTCAACACCGAGCTTCCACCCACCTGTGAAGCATAAATCAGCATCGTACCGTTGGGTGCGAAGCTCGGCCGCTCTTCTGAACCGCCGTTACTGATGTAGCGCAAATCACTACCACCGCCGGACAAGGACTGAACGGCCACACGGAAGCCGCCATTGCCACCCGCCAACAGGGCCAGTGTTTTACCATCAGGAGATATTGCTCCACCTGCCGCATACGACAAACCAAAAGTCAGGCGCTGCGCAGAAGATGTGCCAATCGTCTTTTCGAATAATTGTGGCGAACCGGAACGATCCGAAGTGAATACCAAGGTCTGGTTGTCCGGCAACCAGCTGGCTTCCGTGTTGATCGAACCATCATTGGTGACTTGTGTCAGATTTCGCGTATCCAGATCGACCACATAAATATTCGGGCTGTGATACTTGGACAGTGTGAGTGCAATCTTATTGCCCTTCGGTGACCAGCTTGGCGCCCCATTGATACCGGGGAATTTTGTCAGTTGATAACGCTGACCTGTGCGCAAGTCCTGTACCCAGATACCTGAACGACGACCCTCGAACGACACGTAGGCGAGCTTGCTGCCGTCCGGCGACCAGGTGGGCGACATCAGCGGGAAGTTGGAACTCAGCACTGTCTGTGGGTTGGCGCCATCAGAATCGGCTACTTCCAGGGTGTAGCGGCGCTTCTTGCCCGGGCCGTCCGTCTCGGTCACGTAGGCGATCTTTGTATCAAACGCACCCCGTACGCCCGTGATCTGTTTGAAAATGATGTCGGCGATACGGTGCGCGATACTGCGTGCGGCGGAAATCGGCGCTGTAATAACGCGACCGGTCATTTGCTGACCGTTGGTAACATTCAACAGATAGAAGGTTGCCTGGTAATTGCCGCCTTGCTGCTCCACTTTGCCGACAACCAGATATTGCGCCTTGCCCGTACGCCATTGGTCGAACTGGACTTGCTCTGGTGCAGACGGTTGGCTCGGCATCTGATCTGCGGTTAATGGCGCAAACTGCCCCGAACGCGCCAGATCGGCATCGATGATTGATGAGAAGTTTGTGTTTGTTGTGGTGGAGAACGGAACGATCGCAATCGGAACACCGCTTTCCTGACCACCACTGATCACGATGTTCAACTCCGCCTGGCTCACCGCCGGTGCGAGGAACAGCAAGCTGCTCAAAATCCACAAACTCCAGCGTTGAATGTGCGCTTTCATGCTTATCACCTTGTATGTTCAATTCTTCAAAATGGTCGCCATCCATCAAAGCAATGGCGAAAAAAATCTACTGTGCGCTCGCCTTGAACTTGAAGTTGATCGTCGGCTGGAACAGCGTCATATCCGAAGGCAACGGCAACGGCGATGCCCGCTCGACAGCCTGCTGAACAGAGCTCTGGAACAGTTGATCGCCATCACACCGCAATATTTTTACATTGAGTACCGTGCCATCATTAGCTTGAGAGATTTTCACGTCGCATGTCCAGTCAGGTTGCCAACCCGGCGGTTTGAACCATTGTGACTGGACTTTCGCTTTGATTGCGGCGCCATAAGCGTCCAAGATGCCTTTGGATTGGCTGGCACGCAACTCGTCCTGAAGTTGCTGCTGCAACGCCGCCTTGCGGGTTTGGTCGGCTTTCTGTGCCGCCAACTTGGCGGCTTTCTCCTTAGCCGCCTTGTCTGCAGTGGCCTTCGCGGCTTTCTCTTTGGCCGCCTGCTCCTTGGCTGCCTTTTCAGCCGCTGCTTTTTCAGCCGCCACTTGTTTCCTGGCTTGCGCGGCCTGCGCAGCGGCTTCGGTCGCGGCCTGCTTGGCCACAGCTGCGGCAGCCTGTTCTTTAGCGGCAGCCGCTACTGCCGCTTGTTTTTCAGCGGCCGCCTTGGCGGTCTCTTCCTGCATCTTGGCCAACGCCTGCTTTTGCGCCTGCACGGATTCCTGTGCTTTTTTCTGTGCATCCTGCAAGGCTTTTAACTGTTGCTCCTGTTCGGCGGCTGCTTTTTGCTTGGCCTCCCGCATCGCCTCAAGCTGTTGCAGGCGCGCCTGCTCCGCGCGACGGGCGGCGGCGGCCTGCTGGGCTTCGGCCTGCTGCTGCTTGAGCGACTTTTCACGCTGTTCATCAGCCTGTTTTAATCGGCTGACCTGCTGGTCGATCGCGGCTTGTGAGACGGATTGAGCCTGAATAACCGGTTCACTCGGGGTGTTTGAAGCCTCCGATGCCGGTGAAAAAGCATCCAGCTTCCAAGCAATCAGCACAGACAGGATGATCAATAAATGAAGCGCAATCGCCAACAAAATAGCGAAGGGCATACGTGCAAACCAGCGGAACATGGCTACTTGCCTCCCGATGGCGCTGTGTTACCAGAGGGATTCGTCACCAAGCCCACCTTTTCGACACCTGCCTGCTGGGCAATAATCATTGCCTGCATAACAGCATTGTAATTAGCTTCGCCGCTGCCCTTGACCAGAACTTGAATCTTCGGCTTGTCACGAAGCGCAGCCTCGACCAGTATCCTGACTTCACTCAAAGGAAGAGACGACTTAGGATCCTCTGCATTGCTGACAAAGTACTCCCCGGCTTTGTTCACTGTGATAATCACGGGCAAGTCATCTTCGGGCGGCAACGCCTTGGAAGCCGCGCTTGGCGGCGTCACTTCAACACCTTGTTGCAGCATGGGGGCTGTGACCATGAAAATCACCAGCAACACCAGCATGACGTCGATATAAGGCACGACGTTGATTTCTGCAACCACACGGCGGGTTCGACGCGCGCGACGATCCATAACTTACTGCCCCCCGATCTGGCGCTGGAGCAAGCCGAGGAACTCATCGGTGAATCGGTCGTAGCGTCCGAACAGATCATCGATTTGCGTCGAATAGCGGTTGTAGGCCACCACAGCGGGGATGGCCGCGAACAGACCCATCGCGGTTGCGATCAGTGCCTCGGCAATCGGCGGCGCGACCGTGGCCAGGGTGGCGTTTTGCGCATTACCCAAATTCATGAACGCGCTCATGATGCCCCAGACGGTCCCGAACAGACCGACATACGGGCTGACCGAGCCGATGGTTGCCAGAACGGACAAGCCTTCCTCGAACTTATCGATCTGTCGATGCAAAGACACCCGCATGGCGCGCTCGACACCTTCAATCAATTCGGAAGAACTGCGGCCTTCTACCTGACGCAGCCGTTTGAATTCGCGAAAGCCTGCTTCAAAAATTGCTTCCTGGCCTTCGCGCGGGCGTGGATCGCGACTGAGCCGATCGTAAAAATCGTTCAGACTGCCGCCACTCCAGAAACTTTCCTCAAACCGTTTGGCCTGCGCGCGGGCACGACGCAGTACGGAAGATTTGTGAAAAATCAGCGCCCAAGATGCCACCGAGGCCAATAGCAGGATCAAAAGCACGAGTTGCACGGGCAGACTCGCGCCCAAAACAAGGTGCATTACCGAGGGTTCTGTACTCACAAAAAATAGCTCCGCATGGGGTTAGGGATTGGGGTTGGTTTGAAACTATCGGCATCGACACATACGATCTGCACCGTCGCCTGTGACAAGGGTATCTGATCGGAAGTTCGTTCGGCCACTTGATGGAAATTCATCGAGGCGGCACCGCATTTTCGCATCACGCAACTGACACGCAATGCGTCGTTGAATTTTGCCGGACGCCGATAGTCTACCTGCAGCCGGGACACGACGAAAAGGACACCGTGTTCTTCACGCATCTTATCCTGCTCGAAACCGCGCGCGCGCAACCATTCCGTGCGTGCGCGCTCGAAAAACTTCAGGTAATTGGCGTAGTAGACAACGCCCGCCGCATCGGTGTCTTCGTAGTACACGCGAACCGGCCAATAGAAAATATCGGTTGCCGTCACTGCGGTTCCTCCTCCGTCAGCAGTGTGCCTTGCTGCGACTCGAAGGCACTGGGCGGTCGGAAACCGAAGTGGGCATAGGTCTGGCGCGTTGCCATCCGCCCTCGCGCCGTGCGCACCAGAAAACCCTGCTGAATCAGGAACGGTTCCAACACGTCTTCGATTGTGTCTCGCGCTTCGCCGATGGCGGCAGCAATGTTATCCAGCCCGACCGGGCCGCCATCGAACTTGTGGATCAAGGCTTCGAGCAGGCGGCGATCCTGCTGATCGAACCCGCGCGCATCCACCTGCAACAAGTTGAGCGCTGCATTCGCCAACGGCTGATCGACTGTACCATTACCTTTGACTTCGGCAAAATCGCGGACGCGGCGCAAAAGGCGGTTCGCGATACGCGGCGTGCCTCGTGACCGCATGGCGATTTCTTGAGCCCCAACTGCATCGATCGTAACACCCATTAATTGAGCGGATCGGGTAACAATGCGGGTCAAATCCGCCACTGAATAAAATTCCAGACGCTGAATAATGCCGAACCGATCGCGCAAAGGCCCGGTCAGCATCCCGGCGCGTGTCGTGGCACCCACCAGCGTAAATGGCGGCAAATCCAGCTTGATCGACCGTGCTGCAGGTCCTTCGCCGATCATGATGTCGATTTGATGGTCTTCCATCGCCGGGTAGAGAATTTCTTCCACCACGGCCGAAAGCCGGTGAATCTCATCGATGAACAACACATCATTCGGTTCGAGATTGGTCAGTAGCGCCGCCAAGTCACCCGGACGCTCAAGCACCGGCCCCGATGTTTGTTTGAGACCCACGCCCATCTCGTGGGCAATGATATTGGCGAGTGTGGTTTTTCCAAGCCCCGGCGGACCGAAAATGAGCACATGATCCAACGCTTCGCCCCGTTGCCGCGCCGCCGGGATGAATATTTCCATCTGTTCGACCACCGCAGGTTGGCCCACGTAATCGACCAGCCGCTTGGGACGCAAGGCGCGTTCGATGGCCTCGTCTTCAGTCACGCTTTCTGCGGTAATGACGCGATCAGTCATCAGGCTTTACTCGCAAGTGGCTTAAGTGCCAGCCGGATGATCTGTTCAACGGGCAACGCCTCGGCATCTGGCACGGCCTTGACCATCCGTTGTGCTTCGGCAGGCTTGTAGCCCAAGGCTTCCAGCGCACTCATGGCTTCTTGATCGGCACCGGCAAGTGGTACGGCATCGCCCATCTTGCCCACCTTGGCCGCCATTGTGGCACCGTCGAAAAACCCTTCGGCCAGGCGGTCACGCATTTCAATGACCAGGCGCTCGGCGGTTTTTCGACCCACACCGGGCAATCGAATCAGCGCGGCAATGTCATTGCGGGCAATCGCGCCCGCAAATTCTTCGGCATTCATACCGGAAAGCACACCCAACGCCAGTTTGGCACCGACGCCAGTGACCTTGAGCAAATGCCGAAACAGCTTGCGCTCGACTTCGCGCGAGAACCCATAAAGCAGGAAGGCATCTTCCCGCACGACGGTGTGAATCAGGAGCGTGGCTTCCTGCCCGTTGGCGGGCAAATCGAACAAGGTTGAAAGCGGCACTTCGACTTCATAACCCACACCCTGCACATCCAGCAGGATCCAGGGGGGTTGCTTGTTAACCAAAATGCCCTTGAGGCGACCGATCATCGACTGCGTCTCCGGTAACGTGACTGAGCCAGCAACTGCATGGCGGTTTTTTCGACCCCGACTACATCCGCCGAAATCCCGGCCAACGAAGTGCGTCGATAGCAATGACACAAAGCCACCGCTGCGGCGTCCGCGCCGTCGGCGGGCGGGTTATCGGTCAAGGACAACAGCCGCTTGACCATATGCTGTACCTGAAGTTTGTCTGCGCGCCCCGTGCCGACCACGGCCTGCTTGACCACGGCGGGCATGTATTCGTGCACGGCCAAGCCGTGCCCGACGGCAGCGGCAATCGCGACACCGCGCGCCTGCGCCAGCTTGAGGGAAGATTCAGGGCTGCGATACATGAAAATCTGCTCGATGGCGAATTCATCCGGTGCATGGGTGTCAATCAATCGATCGATTTCGGCGTAGATCGCCCCCAGTCGCGCACTGAACAGACCAAAGGATTTAAGCGAAACGCTTTGCAGATGAATCTGGGTTGCGCGCCCCCGCTCGAAGTCGAGCACGGCCACCCCCATGGTGACTGACCCCGGATCAATGCCCATGACGCGCAAGCGGGCCACGTTATGCGTACGCCTCTTCAGGAATTTCGGCGTTGTGGAACACTTCCTGAACGTCATCCAGATCCTCAAGCATGTCGATCATCTTGACCAGTTTGACGGCCTGATCACCCTCGACCGGCGCAGTGACCGCCGCCCGCATCGCCAACTCGCTTTCTTCGGGCACAAAACCAGCCGCCGTCAGGCCATCCTTGATCGACACATAATCTTCCGGCGTCGTGATGACTTCGACCGCGCCTTCCTCACCGACCTGCACATCGTCAGCGCCGGCATCGAGTGCCGCTTCAATCAGCGCATCCTCATCCACACCCGGCGGGTAATATAAAACGCCTTGTTTGCTGAACAAATAGGCAACTGAGCCATCCGTCCCCAGGTTTCCGCCAAATTTGCTGAATGCATGGCGCACGTCCGACACCGTGCGGTTGTGATTGTCGGTCATGCAGAACACCAGCACAGCCACGCCACCCGGACCATAGCCTTCGTAGCGCATCTCTTCATATTGCTCACCATCGCCGGCGCCTACGCCCCGCTTGGCTGCACGCTCCATCGTATCCTTGGGCATGTTGGCCGAAAGCGCTTTATCCCAGGCCAGGCGTAATCGCGGGTTGGCGGCGGGATCGGCAGATTTTCCAATACGTGCCGCCGCGGTGATTTCGCGAATAATCTTCGTCCAAATTTTGCCGCGCTTGTTATCCTGACGCGCCTTGCGGTGTTTGATGTTTGCCCATTTGCTATGGCCGGCCATCGCTGCCTTCCTCGTACTGTCGATTAATCCAAAACCGCATTCTATCATCTGATCCGTAGCCCGAGTCGGCACTCAACCGGGCAACCGGATCGCGCGCCCACAGAAACCATGAGCACACACCCAAGTACGGTTTTAAAACGGACTCAGACATGTCGTGTCTCGCTCGCAAAACCCAGCCGCGGTGCCCGGCGATACCACGCGATCCAGATCAACGCAGCCAGAAGCCACAACGCCGCCATTCCCCAGGCCAACCAGAGCAGATTCTGGGCCAGATGCGCCACGGCAAATCCCGAAACGATTCCTGCGAGCATCATCTGAGTGAATCCTTGCAGGGCAGAAGCCAGTCCGCGCTGCGCGGGAATGTAATCGAGCCCCATCAGGTTGAGCGAAGGCATCGCAGTCGCCATACCCATGGCGTAGAACATGATCGGTGAGACCGTCCACCAAACACGCCACTCGTTTATTTCAGCCGGCTGCTCGGCAAACCAAAGGCTTTGAGCCACATTAAACCCCACCGCCACGGCAGCCAGGCCGATGCCGATACTGACGGTAGTCATCGGCGCGTATCGACTGGCCAGAACATTGCTGACTCGACTGCCCAGAATCAGCCCGGTTACCAGCGGCACGAAAAACTTCCAGAAATCGGTCGGTGTTTGTTGCAGATGCCCGACCATAATCATCGGCGCGGCGGCGATGTACAGGAACATCCCCGAAAACAGCAGCGCGAACACCAGTGTCAGCCCCATGAACGGGGCATGACTCAATGCACGACCATAACTTTTCATAATGAATAACGGCGCGATGGATTGCCGGTTGTGGGCACCGACCGTTTCGGGCATGAACGCGAACACCCCGACCATCGATACACCAGCGAACAGGGCGAGGAACCAGAACACCGAACGCCAACCCAACCACGTATCCAGCACGCCACCGATGATCGGGGCAATCGCCGGGGCAATCGCAAAGACCAGCGTGATGTTCGACATCACCCGCTGGGCCATGGCGCCTTCGAACAAATCCCGCACCAGGGCCCGACCGATCACCACCCCGGCCCCGGCAGCGATTCCCTGAACGATACGGGCAGCGATCAGCTCATTGATATTCCCCGCCATGGCCGCACCCACGGAAGCCAGCGCATACACGGTCAGGGAAATCAGCACCATGCGCCTGCGCCCGAACGTATCGGAAAGCGGCCCGTGCACCAGCATCATGCCGCCGAAAAACCAGAGATACAGGCTCAGCGTGAGCTGCATGGTCGCCTGATCGACGCCAAATTCATGGCCGATGGCCGGGAACGACGGCAGATAGGCATCCACGGTAAACGGGGCGATCATGAGCATACTCGCCACCAGCGGTACGATCAGAAAAGCCTTCGGCGCTGCCCGCGCCTGCTGCGAACTCATGCGATTGCGGGTTCTCGTACCGCGCTTTGGTAGCCCAAGAAAGTCTTGAGTTGTTGGTGACCGTGCTCGGTCAAAATCGATTCTGGGTGGAACTGAACGCCTTCAACGACGAAGGTCTTGTGACGCAAGCCCATAATTTCATCGAATGAACCGTCGGGATATTGCGTCCATGCGGTCACTTCGAGCACGTCCGGCAAACTCGCCCGTTCCACCACGAGGGAGTGGTAGCGCGTGGCATCAAACGGATTCGGCAAGCCGGAGAATACGCCCTCACCGTTGTGATAGATCGGGGAAACCTTGCCGTGCATCACTTCTTTGGCCCGAATCACTTTCCCGCCAAATGCCTGACCAATCGCCTGGTGGCCCAGGCAAACACCGAAGATCGGGATTTTCCCGGCAAACGTGTGGATGACATCAATCGAGATACCCGCTTCCGACGGCGAGCAGGGGCCGGGGGAAATCACGATATGCGACGGCGCACGTGCGGCGATCTCCTCAACCGTGACCTGATCGTTGCGCGCCACCCAGACCTCGACACCCAACTCGCCCAGATACTGGACCAGATTGAAGGTGAACGAGTCGTAGTTGTCGAGCATTAAAACCATGATCTGAACTTCCTGAAAAAACACGCTAAAAGTATGCTGAATGATCGGCAGGGTCTGCTTATTCGGCTGAAATCCGCGCCAATTGCGCCAATGGCAAGGGCAGGCTTTCACCATAAGCAAGAAACGACGGATTGAGCACCACCGCACGACGATTATAGGTGAGCCGCTGACCATTGAGGTCGATCAATTGCCCACCCGCCGCTTCAAGCACACACTGCGAGGCGGCGGTATCCCATTCAGAAGTTGGCCCGAATCGGGGATAAAGATCCGCCAGACCCTCGGCCACCAGACAGGTTTTCAGGGCGCTGCCGCAACGGATTACCTGTGGTTCGCCCACGTGCTCGGTCAGTGCGTCGATCAGCGCCTGTTCGCGACGGCTGCCGTGCGAACGACTCAAGGCCAATGTGATCGTTGGATTCGGCAAGGGTCGAACTTTAAGCGGTTGCGCTCCCTGTGCGGTGAAACGCCAACTGCCCACGCCCCGGACACCCGCAAACTCGGCACCGGTAGCCGGCGCGTAAACCACACCCAGCACCGGCTGGTTCTGGTGAATGAGCGCAATATTGACGGAGAATTCGCCGTTACGTTTCACGAATTCTCGGGTGCCGTCCAGCGGATCGACCAGCCAATAGTCCGACCAATGCTGGCGCACCGACCAATCCGGCAAGCCGCCCTCTTCGGTCAGCACCGGAAGCTCTGGAGTCAGTGCCTTCAAGCCCGACTTGATGACCCGATGCGCCCACAGATCAGCCTCGGTGACGGGCGAATCATCGGCCTTGTGCATGATATCGAAATCCCCTGCATAAACGCGCATGATCGCCTCACCGGCCTGTGCAGCGATGGTACGTACGGGCTCACGAAGAGATAGCCAGTCATTCATGGGTCAGTCGGCCTTTGGGAAGATTTTCATTTTACGGATTTCTTGAAATCGACTAACTCAGATTGAGCCAGATGGGCTCGGGCAAGATACAGTGCCGCAATCGAACGCGCTTCGCTGCACTGCCCATCAAAAGCCAATCGGTCGAGGTCATCCAGTGGCCAGGTGACAACTTCCAACGGTTCGGGCTCGTCACCCGGCAAACGCTGGGGAAACAGTCCCGTCGCAAGCACGATGTGCGTCCGTTGAGCCGAATAGGCGGGGGACGATGTGACTTCACGCAGTAGGGTCAATTGTGCCGCACCGAAACCGGCCTCTTCCATGAGTTCGCGGTTCGCCGCATCCAGGATCGGCTCGTCGCCATCGATCCGTCCCTTGGGCAACCCAAGCTCATAACGCTCAGTACCACAGGCATATTCGCGAATCAGAACGATCCGGCCATCATCAAGAATCGGCACGACCAGAACGGCGCCTCGCCCCTTTGCCGCCAATCGCTCAAATGTCACCTCGGTACCGTTGGCGAATACAAGATCAACCGCTTCGACGGCAAACAGTCGTGTCGCAGCCAACGGTCGCACCGCGCACATCTTTGGAGGCTGTTCCACCGGCATATCGACATCCACTTAAAAACTGATTCTTGCTGACCAGTATACCGCTTGCCCGATCCTTTACAGGGGAGAAATACCGAGCTCCGCTTGCTCTCGTTCAACCCATCCAGCAGATTAAGCTTGATGATATTAAAAATTCAGGCCATCGCCTCTTGACCAAAATAATCCAAGCCTCAAAATGCGCGGCTCGTGCACGAGGTGTCCAATTCTCACCACGTTGTTTTTCATCGTTAAAAGACGTTGGGGAAACAACCTTCGGGAATTGGGTGAAACTGGGAAGCAGGTGGATCCTGCGCTGCCCCCGCAACGGTAGGTGTTTCGTGGAGATGAAGCACAAGCCCGGAGACCGGCCTCAAGCTTTTTCCACATCGGCGTGCGGTGGGCGCGCCCAGATCGTGAGTTTTCATCATGTTCGAATTTCACCTGTCCAGTCGTCACTGGACACGTCGCACTACGCTGGCCTGCGCATGCCTGGCCGCTTGTTCCATCCCCTTATCTGCACTGGCCGGTTCGCCATCCACCCTACCGGATGTAAACGTTACCGCCAGTCACGGCGCGCCGGTCGCTTTTGCGGGCGTGCCTGAAACGGTCATCACCCGCGCAGAAATCGATCGGCTGCAAGCCACTTCTGTTTTATCTTTGCTTGAAAATCGCGCGGGCATCAACATGACAAATCGGGGTGGGCCGGGCAAACTCACGACAGCATCGATCTGGGGCATGAGCGGCAGTCAGACGCTGGTGCTCATCGATGGCGTGCGAATCGGTTCGCTTACGGCGGGCGCTGCATACCTTGAAAACCTGCCGGTCGCCCTGATCGATCATATCGACATCATCAAGGGCCCACGTTCGGGGCAATACGGCGCGGATGCCATGGGTGGCGTAATCCAGATTTTTACGCGCAAGGGCAAAAAAGGCATCCAACCCTCATTTAGCATCGCCGGTGGCAGCAATAAAACCTTCGAGACCTCGGCCAATGTGAGCGGGGGCAATGGCCCGTTCGATTATTCGATCGGTGCATCGCATCAAGGTACTGGCGGGTTCAACGCTTACACCGACACCACCGGCTCACCCTACGCGGTCAATCAACCGGACAATGATGGTTATCGCAACAATTCAGCCAATGCCCGCCTCAACTACAGCGGCAACAACGGCGCACGCCTCGGAGTTCACTGGCTGGGAACCAACGCATTCACCGATTATGACGGCAGCAGCTTTACAGGTAATCAGCAGCGTTCCCGGCAACAGAATTTCGGGCTGGATGGCGCATTGATGAAAATCGGCATCTGGCAGTTGCGCGCCAGTGCCGGGCGCAATATCGAACGCCAGACCCAATACTATGACGGCAGGTATGTTTCCGAATACAACAGCCGACAAGATTCGTTCAGCCTCGCTAACGATTTTAGTATCGGTCAGGGGTTATTGACGCTGGGTGCGGACCGCCTGAACGATCACGTATCCAGCAGCGTGAACTATGATGTGACCAGCCGTCATAACAATGGTTTGTTTGCCCAATACGCCACGCAAATTGCCGATTTATCCATCCAAACGGCGTTGCGCCATGACAGCAACAGTCAGTTCGGAACTGCCAATACCGGCTCGGTCGATTTAAGCTGGCAACTCAGTCCATCTTTGGCGTTGACCGGTGGTTATGGCACCGGCTTTCATGTGCCAAGCTTCAACTATCTGTACTACCCCGGTGGTTATGCCAATCCGGATCTTAAGCCGGAACACGCACGTACCGTCCGGCTGGGATTCAACTGGCAGAATAATAACGGCTGGACATCCAGCCTGACGGCTTTCCGTACCCGTACCCGCGACTTGATTGCCTCCAGCGCAAGCACATACTATGTGCCCTACAACATCAATCAGGCACAATCCTTGGGCGCAGAATGGCAACTTGGCTGGCACAATGCCGATTGGGCATTGAATAGCAGCGCCACTTGGATTTCAGCCGTCGATCGGGAAACGGGCTTAAGCATTCCCCGCCAACCCAAATGGAGCGGACGGATTGATGTGGATCGAAAGTTCGGCGCTTGGCAAACCAGCCTCACTCTGCGCGGGCAAACCGCCACCCATGAGTTAGCCTATTTTGGCTTTGTCCCGACCGAGGTTCAGAATGCGGGCTTTGTCACTGCCGATCTCCGGGTGGCTTATGCCTGGTCGCAACACTGGCACCTGGAGGCTTCACTCAACAATTTGTTAGACAAGCAATACCAAACTGCATACGACTACAATCAGGCGGGGCGTACCGTGTTATTTACGCTGCGTTACGGGTTGTAATTTCGAGCCCCCTATCCCCCACATCATGGGGCCAAGTCGAAGCGGATTCATCCCCTCCATAAAACCGGAGAAGATGAATCCGTTTTTCCATGTGGTGCATTTACTGCGATAATCTACGCCGAGGCAAGCATTTCAAGTTGCCCAAAAAACTGTCACTGTTCAGATCTTAGGGAAGCGCTGATTTATTCAGTGCTTCCCGCTTGGGGCAGGATGCCCCAACACGAACAAAGACGTACGTCTTTGATTTGTGAGAGCCATCGCGGGCGTGTACCGCGATGAGCGAGCTGATTTATTCCAAGGACGGAACAAATCAGCATTTACTTAGACTTCGTGCTATTTCGTTCAGGATCAATTATGAAAACCATTCCCCATCACAGCGAACTCAAGGCAGCGTCGCACGCCACTTTTCTGGACAAACCGACACCCAGCGCCCAGTTGCTTCTGTTCGTCATTCTGGTTTTGTCGATGGCCGCCACGCGCTACCACCACTTCAGCGCGGTGCTACATATCGCCGACACTTCCTGGGCGGCCTTTTTCCTCGCAGGTCTGTATCTGCGTGCGCGCTGGATGTTTGTTGCGTTGATCGGGTTGGCTGTCGTCATCGATCTCGCTGCCGTGTGGACAGACGGTCTGGGCATGACCGGATGCTTCTCGCCCGCCTATCCGGGGTTGCTGCTGGCCTACGGTGCCCTTTGGGGTGCCGGTCGACTGAGCCGACATTCAATGCGCCCGAATGAATCAGCCTTCACGACGATTCTGGCTGTCACCGGCTGGCTGACTTTGGGTGTTATCGCCGCTTTCGCCCTCTCCAACCTCAGCTTCTGGGCATGGTCCGGGCATTTCGCCAATTTGTCTCTTGGCGACTATCTTCAGCGAGTAATGGGCTATTTGGGTCACTACATGGCAGCCACCGGTCTTTACGTCGGCTTGGGTCTTGGTGCGATGATTTTTGCTCAGACCCTTGCGCTCAGGTTGAGCAATTCCCAGGCAGTCCATTGATGAGGATAGCCAGGTCCGAGAGGGATAAGCCTGATGGATTGGGAGAGACTGACAAGATGAGCCCCAATGAATGGGGGCTTTGCATTCTTGGGGAATCAAACTGATTAAAAAGCACCGCCTCAGGCAGAAGTCGTATCCCGATCAAACCGCAGACGCATCTCGTCAATCTGCAATTCAAGCAAGCGAATATCGGGTATCCCAACACGCCGCCCGCCCATATTCGCACTCGAATGCCAGAACCCGCCCTCGCTTGAAACATCTTCAGTAAAGCTTTGTGCGTTTACTTCATCTGAACGGGGAACACCGGAGAGCAGTACGGCGTAATAAGGTAAGGCAATGTCAGGATTAGTGCCATACATGACAACACAACGCACGCGCTGACCAATCGTGGGCAATGGTTCGTTCAGCATAGCCTCCAGACTGACCAGAGGTATCCGCTGAGCACGCCAATCGACCATGGCCGCATCCTGTCGACTCAGATGTGTGCCACCTTCCGGCAGCATGACCTCGGTGATCTCCGCCACCATGGCATAGGGCACAATCACTTCCATCTCACTGACCTGTGTCGGCAGGCGCACGATCCGTACGGTTTTCGACGCCACCGATCCCATCCCTTCACTGGTATGACTCTCGCTGGTAGCCGCAGCTCCGGCAACGATCATGGATTCGTCCGAATTACTCATCCCTGCTCCTCATTGTTCTTCTGGAAAGCTGGTCCACCAGCCAGTGCAACGGCACCCGCTCCCGTCCGACCACGAGCCTCCGTAATAAAGCTCTCGATTCGCTCGATCAAATCCGCTTCGGCATAAGGTTTCCCCAAATAGGCACTCACACCCAACGCTTCCGCTCGGTTACGGTGCTTCTGACCAGTTCGCGATGAAATCATGATGACCGGCACGTTACGCGTCTGCTCGTCGTTCCGGATGGCCCCCAACAATTCGAAACCATCCATCCGCGGCATTTCGATATCGGTCAGAACCACATCCGGTTTTTGTTCATGCAGGAAGCCCAGTGCCTCGACGCCATCTCGTGCGAGGATCACATCCAGATTGTTCCGCTCCAGTGTGCGTGCGGTAACTTTGCGCACGGTCAGTGAATCGTCTACAACAAGCACCACAGGACGACGACGACGTCCTCCAGCTGGTGCGGTAAGGTCGAGATGACGATCATCCCGACGCTGGAACTGGCGCACCAGTTCGAATAGCTCAAGCACCAGAATCACATTGCCATCATCGAAAATCGTAGCCCCGGAAAGGCCCGGGATGCGACCAAGCTGTGGTCCCAACGACTTCACGAACAACTGGATACCACCCAATTGGTGTTCTACCTGTATGGCGAAACGTCGTTCACCGAGTTTGAACAGGAAGACAGGCCTCACTCCGGTTTCCTCTGGGTTGACATTATGCGGTTCACGACCAAGCAACTCGCCCAGATAGAACAAGGGATATTGCTCGCCATTCAGAGTCACAGCCGGTTTCGGACTCGCATACTGTTCGGCCAACTGCATAGAAGTCATCCGGGTCACAGATACGATGCCCTTGTACGGGATAGCGAATTGGTCGTCACCAACCGAGACCAGAATTCCGCGTGTCATGGCCTGCGTCAACGGCAGGTTAAGCTGAATCCGTGTGAACTTGCCGAACTCGGACTGCAAATCGACAAAACCGCCCATCTCCCGGACAGCGCCTGCAACCACATCCATACCCACACCGCGGCCTGCCACCTGGGACACGTTGCCCGCAGTAGAGAAGCCCGGTAGGAAAATCAGGGCGCGTGCTTCATCATCAGAGAGGTCGATATCGGCCGAAACCAGCTTGCGCTCAACCGCCTTGCGACGAATGGTATCCAGATCAAGTCCCCGACCATCGTCCTTCATCTCCAGCGTGACGTTACCGCCCGCGCTTTCAATAGTGATTTCGATCTGTCCCACTTCCGGTTTGCCCAGAACCCGCCGCTCATCCGGAGACTCGATCCCATGAGCCAGACTGTTGCGGATCATGTGTTCCAGTGCAGGCAGCAACCCTACGATCGTGAATCGGTCAAGCTCGGTCTCGCCATTGTGGATGATCAACTCGGCATTACGCCCCATTTCATCACCCACCTGACGGACGATCCGGCGCAAACGCCCAACGACGTCATTGAAGCGAACCATACGCAGTGCCAGCATGCCATCCTGCAGTTTGCGCGCTAAACGGGACTGCTGCAGCAAGAGCAACTGAGACTGCTCGGTGATATCGCTCATGGCTTCTTCGATACTCGAAATATCGCCCAAGCTTTCCATGATACCGCGGCTCAGCTCCTGAACCTGCGTAAACCGGTCGAATTCGAGTGGGTCGAATTCCTCAGCACGCAAGCCCGTTTCAGCCATCAATTCAGCCTTCATCTGCGACTCGGTTTGAATCTCCAGACGACGCAACTGGCCGCGTAAACGAGTCAATGTTTGCTGCAGCTCGAATAACTGCCGTTCGAAACCATTGACCTGTCGATCCACACGGGCCTGCAACAGGACGTTCTCGCCAACCTGGTTGACCAATTCATCGATCCGGTCCGCTTCAACACGAATTTGCTCTCTTCGCACTTCGTTCGCAACTGCCGTAGCATGGGGCGCTGTGGCGTCGGCCGACTCGGTCGTCTCGATTGACTCGGTAACTGCCGGCACAGCAGCAGCTTCAACCGGCCTTTCGAATGGAGCAACTGTGGCAGGCTCTTCTAACTGAGCTGCTACTGGTTCCCGCAACGCTTCATCTTCCGAGACAAGTGCTTGAATTGCATGAGCCGAATCTTCGTTCGCAATTTCGGACAACAACTTGATCTGGGCAGGAATCGGTGCCTGACGTCGAACCAGATCCAGCATCTTGCTCAAGGCATCATAAGTGTGTTGAACCAAGGCAATCAGTATATCGACCTGTTCACCGCCCTGATCTCTGGCTCGATCTAGCCGATCTTCCAGCAAGTGGGTAACATCGGCCAGATTCAACAAACCCGCCATGCGTGCACCACCCTTGAGGGTGTGCAGGTTCCGATGCAACAACCGGATGGAATCGAGATCGTGCGGGTGCTGACGCCAGTGGGCGATGTACCCATCCGCCTTTTCCAGCAACTCTTCGGCTTCCTCCAGGAAGATTTGCAGAATATCCGGATCCTGATCTCCCGGCATATCGTCGGGACGAACGGACATACCGATATCGGTGTTTCGCTCGAAGAAAGGCGCTGAAGCCTCTGGCGCCGCCTGAAGAGTTTCGGCATTTTCTTCCTCTGGGGACTTTCCCTCTGCCCGCAAAGCAAATTCAGTGGGCTCATCCACCACTGATTCCGTTAAGGTATCAGTTGAAAACAATTCGACCAAAACCTGATCGAAACGCGCGGCAATTTCGCTTTCGATCTGTTCTTCATCCGGTTGATCTAAACTCGGCTCAATCACCCATTGACGCATACGATCCATCATCAACAACGAACGCTGGAATAACACAAGGTCCGCATGTACAAGTGAGCGGTGGTGTTCTTCAAGCAACCGAGTCCACTCTTCAAGCCGGTTAGATATCCGTGCGATCGACTGAACACCCGCCGTTCTGGCTGAACCCAGTAGTGTATGAACCAGCCGCACCAACTCCTTGTCACAGGGTAGCGAAACCCGATTTATCACAGCGTGATCAATCTGCAGCCGCAACTGCTGGATATAACCCGAGGATTCCTGGTCGAAGATTTCCCGCAATACCGGATCTTCAATAACCGATAATGGCTGAGGCATTTTTTCCTGAGCCGTCTCCTCCTCAAGCTCCGATTCAGGCTCGGCAGCAGCAGTAACTTCGTCAATACCGGACGATGACCAACCCGAATGTTCAGCATCAATGACGACCGCCATTGGTGACTCTTCAATGTGCACGGCTTCGGCTTCGGCTTCGGCTTCGGCTTCGGCTTCGGCTTCGGCTTCGGCATGAGTATCGGGCGAAACTTCCTGATTGAAAGCAGTTT
This sequence comes from Pseudomonadota bacterium, assembly GCA_021795795.1. The sequence continues at coordinate 19,628 of JAJYPA010000003.1, forward strand.
CAACCTCGAACACATCTGCTTCATGGGCCAGTTCACCTGACGGCGAGACCTCCTCAGGCCGACCATCCTCACCTATTGGCGGTACTTTTTCTACACGTTCGTGCGTCTCAATCGAGCGAATATCAGCCGCTATAACTGGAGTTTCAGCTTCAGGGGTTGATCCCATAACGATAGGTTCGGAGGCGTATTCACCCTCTGGCTGACCATTGCTCCAGGCCTCAGCCCAGCCCAACGACTCCTGCCAATACGTCACGGGGGGTTGCTGCCCCTTGGATAAGACCGGCAATGCCTGGTTCATCAGCATTACGGCCGAGAGCACATCGGCACGCAACGCGGGTGTGCTGGTTATGCGGTCGTCCAGAACTTGATTCAGCAGATGCTCAAAGGCCCAGCCCCAATCGCCAATCGCGGTCAAACCAACCATCCGGCTACTACCCTTGATGGTGTGAAAACCACGACGAATTGTGACCAGATGATCTCGTCCACCTTGGTTGGACCATGCTTTGGCCGCTTCCACAAGCGCTGGCACCTCTTCTTGCATCTCTTCTGCAAAAACTTCCCGCATCTCGATCGCAAGATCATCCAGAGTTTCTTCAAACCCTGATTCTGAGCAAGCGGCACCGGTCTGTACCACCTCGGCACCGGACACCATTTCAGTTTCCACTTCCGGTTCGGGCGCAGACACTTGCTCAGTATCTGGCAATGAAGGGATTTCGAGCGTCAGATCAGGAGTGAAAGTGTCCGCCAGTAAGAATGGTTGTTCAGGTTCTTGGTTAGGTTCTTGGGGTTCACCCGGTGGAAGTGACAAGTCGATTGCAGGATCGGAAGCATCGTGCAGCAGTGACCACTCAAATGATGATTCAACTGGTTTCGGCTCCGCCGAAGGCAGAGAAAGTTCGAGTGTCTCCAAGTCTGGTAACGGTTCGACTTCCGCTCCCGGGGTCTCAACGGATTCCGGTTCGAGTACAGACTCACGTTGTTCCAAATCGACTGGTGACTCCAGTGTCCACACTGTGGACAGATCAATACTTGCCTCCGCTTCGACTTCAGACTCTTCAATAGCCGCTTCCTCGACTGATTCGGTCTCCTGCTCACTTTTTATCAGCTGCTGATCGCTGATATTGGGGGCAGACTCAATGGAATCCCCTGCCGGTTCGCTGAATGGCTCTTCTATCGACACTTCTTCGATTGTTTCAGGAGCGACGAACACCGTTTCCGGCTCACTCTCAGATTGCGAGCGCTGATCGGCTCCTCCACCAAAGATCGTTTCTTTCGAAACCTCCAGCAGGAGGACTTCATCCAGTCCAGGTTCTGGAGGCTGCAGTTCACCGCTCTCAACGGAAGCTGACGCTACTGCTTCCGGCAGGTCGAGGGTTTCTACCTTTATGTCATCAACTGCTGTTTCTTCAGCATGGAGGACTTCGGAGGCTTCTAACTCTTCAATCAACTCGTCTGGACTCGGCATGGACAACTGCGCGATGAGCTCTTCCATACTGGCCAAGGACTCATCCACTGGCAGCATAGGCTCTTCATTGATCGGAATTTGTATGCCGAGGTCGAGATTTTCCGGTTCGTGGATTTCTCGGGCCAGATCGCCTTCGATAGCCTCTGATCCTTTATCCAACACAGGCAGCAGCAGCAAGGCACCATCCAAAAACTGCTCCATTTCCTTCTGATGGTCGCGCAGATTTTCGAGATAGAACTCAACGGCCGCGGATACTTCGGCCAGTGCCGACAGAGTCTCAGCGTTGACGAGCTGCAGATTACTGACATGCTGGTAAAGCCAGCGGTATACACCATCAATCAAGGGCATAGCCGCTCTGAGTTCGGCCATTTCGAGCACATTGCGCACACCAGCGATCAATCGCACGGCGTGGGCAAGCGTAGCCGGACTCGCCGATTGCCCATTGGATTTCAACGCCTGATTGACAGCTTCCTTGGACGCGACAACATCTTCATAACACGCGGTAGCCAATGGCACGAGTGCCTCGGAAACAACCCGATTAACCATTGTCAACGACTCGCAATCGTCCACAATCAACTGCCCGATTTGCGACACGACCTGCTCAGTGGTCATGATCGCGACTGCCATTTGCATCAGGAAATCATCATCAAGCAGAACGCTTCCGCGCGTCACCTGAATCAGGTGCTCCAATGCCCCTTGAATCAATGCTGACTCATGCTCGTAATTCAAAGCGGCGAGCACGCCAACGATTTGCTTGAGTCTGGGTTGAATCCGCATCAGAGGCTCAAGATCAGACTTGGCACCACGAACAAACAAATCAAGCACATCTTGTGCCGCATTAAGCTCTTCGGTCAGAACTTCAGAAACCTGCGTCAGGGCAGATGTTTCCAGTCCCAAGAAGCGTACACGTTCACCTTCAGTAGAGAGCAGTTCGTACCAGTAGCTGAGCCGCTCTCCACACAACTCACGGTCTTCCGGCAGCACACGCACCAACTCAAGGAGCATATCCGTCGCAAACTCAATTGCTTCGAAACGGATAAGCAGAGAATCACGCCCGTGGATTTCCATTCGGAACAATCGGAGCACGCGCCCGATCATACGCTTGGCCAAAGGCAGATAACGTTCCTGATCCTGGTGAACTACGCCCAGCAATTCTTCAAAGGAACGAGTGGCCACGACAACGGACCGATTGACCTCGCGTTCGATGATCCGATCAAACGTCTGGATCAACCCAGGAATCGCGGCCACGTCACCGCGCATCAGCAGAAGAATCTGCTGCTCCATAGAAGCAAGTAATTGATTCGACTGGATCTTCTCCCCCGGTTTGGCGGCAACCTGCCCGACATAGGGATTAACGAATACGCGACTCTCTGACCACAGTACGGCCGACCGAACCAACACATTGACTGTATCGACTTCCGGGAGCCCTTGTACCAGTCTCAATCGATTGATCATCGGCAGCAAACTCATGGCGTTTACCGTGGCACCAACGCTCAACCGATCCAGCAGAGCACGCAGAATCCACGCTGCTTCAGTCACTGCCATAACCAATGAAGCAGCTTGTTCAGGCCTGGTTTCCAGCTGAGTGAGCGCGGACATTTGCTCTTTGAGCATGACGCGTAAAAGTTGATAATCGGAGACAGCCAGAACGGCATCAATGGCTTTGACAGCCTGCAAGGACTCAAAAACGAGCTCATTACCGCCCGCACCGCTGCTCAAATCTTCAAGTGCGCGCAGTAACTGATCGATTTTCTCGTTCAGCCCTTCCCTGAGCCAATCGAGAACAATTGAGTCCACCTTTGATTCTGTGCGCATAGTCACAAACCGCTCCTAGGATGTGATCGACAGTCCTATGACCACCGAATCCGTCGTTTTTTCAGCCGACCGAACGACTTAAGAAAACGATCATTCTTTAAGAATTCGAATCCGACCCGTGACATCTCAGGACAGCCTTGGTCACGAATCGAAATAAACACCCTCACGTTGTAAGGGATAACAACGGTTGGATACTAGCGATCAGGCATCTTGAAACCGGCCACCGAGTTATTAAGCTCTTGCGACAGAGACCCCAGCGCACCGATTTCATCCGCTGCGCGACTCGCCTTGTCCGTTGTTTCCTGGGTTTCAGCTCGAATGTTGTTCACTGTTTGTCGAAGATTCGTAGCCACAAGCGCTTCTTGCTCAGTAACCTTCGCAATTTCACTGATCTGCTCAGAAAGGTTCAGTGAAACAGTCTCAATCTCACGAAGTGCCTTACCTGCATTCTCAGCCAGAGTTGCACCGCTAACCACGTTGGTCGTGGTTTGTTCCATCGCCAACATGGCTTCCGAGGTATCGGTCTGAATCGTGTTAACCAGCAATTCGATCTGACGTGTCGCTTTACCAACACGTTCCGCAAGACGCTGAACCTCATCGGCAACCACCGCGAAACCACGCCCCGCTTCACCGGCCATGGCCGCCTGAATCGCAGCGTTCAAGGCCAGAATATTGGTTTGGTCGGCAATATCGGTAATCAGGCCAACGATGTCACCAATTTCCTGGGAAGATTCACCCAGCCGCTTGATCCGTTTGGCCGTTTCCTGGATCTGCTCACGAATGTTGGCCATGCCTGTAATCGTTTCACGCACGGCGTCACCACCACGATGCGCCACGTCGACTGAAGACTGCGCAATCGTCGCCGATTGTTGGGCATTGAAGGATACCGCTTCGATTTGATCGGACATTTGTGCGATGGCATCGGATACCGAGCTGATCTTCTCTGCCTGTACGCGAGAAGTTTCCGCCAGCGCACGCGAATCGGCCTGTGAACGCTGTACGGCGCTGGCTACGCGAACGGAGGTGTCGTTGATCGTCCCGACCAGATCTCGCAGCGCATCGATCGAGTAGTTGACCGAGTCGGCAATCGCACCGGTAATATCCTCGGTCACCGTGGTATGTGAGGACAAGTCCCCATCCGCCAAGGTCATCATCTCGTCGAGCAGACGCAAAATGGCTTGTTGGTTCCGTTGATTCTGACTTTCAGTCATCTTCATCGCATAACGAGAATCCCGAACCAACACCACGCCAAGCCAAGCCAGCATTAACAGCACGATCAAACCGGTGAGATAACCGAAATAAGCCAACTGACCAGCGTTCACCTGATCCTGAGCCAAAGTGGAAGAAAGCTTGGATACATCGCCCGTAAACGCACCGGCAATCTTGTCGATCTTGATCGCTGCTTGGTTGGCCGCCAGTAAAGTCGGTGCCTCGGAAAGCAGATCAGAACCACCCTGGTTGACGGTGGCGAACAACACCGCCACATCACGCAATTTCGCCCGCGCTGCAGGATCGTTGATTTGTGGTGCCATCCGATTCCCATTCAGGAAACCATTCAACACACCACCGAACAAGGCCACATCACGCCCGAATCGGTCAGAGGCATTTGCAGCGTTCTGTCCGCCCGATGTGATTTCACCCATGGTCAAACCGATACGCTCGACCAGCATGAGCTGCCGAGTGGCCAGATAGACAACCTGGGGGCTGGCCTGAGCGGCAATCAGGGTTTGCACCACTTCGTCGGAACTCGACAACAGATCCGGCAGCAACTGGTTGATTTGAGAGGCCAGATCACCCACACCCAAAATCGCTTTTTGCCCTTCAAGCACCTTGGCCAAGGCGAGGTTGTATTCATCCCAGCTCTTCTGAACCTTGGCCAGTTCAGCTTTACGCTCGTTTGGAACGCCTGCGGCTGGTCGTTTGGGGTCTTTTCCACTGAGTGCATTCAGATCGGAGATGAACTGGGCGCGCAGGGAGAGCACAGTATCGAAAGAAGCCTTGTTGCCGCGAACGGCGCGCAGCGTCTCAATTGTCATTTCCTGTGACAAGCGTTCAAGCTGGGAAGCCACGAGACGACGTTCCAACAGGGCCTGGTCGTTCATTGCGGAAAGAATAAAAATCGCAACCGTGACCAACAAGGTAATAGCTGCGACCACGACCAGCGTGATGACCTGACGGCTCAGGCCGCCCAACTTAACTCCAAGACTCATAGCTACTGCCCACTCCTAGCTGTATAACAGGCCAAATCCCTGTTGTGAAATCGATCGACAATCACCATCCAAATGTATTCAGGCAACCGCATTCATGAACTGATCGCTGTCTGTCAGTGCGTCCAGATTCAAGATCGGCAACCAGTCATTATCCATGCGCACTTCCCTTAAAACCCCTTGCAGATGGGGTTCCTTCACGGCGCGCTCTGCACTGAACGGGATCTGACGAATACCGTAGGAACGGTCGACAATGAAAGCGGCACTGAACCGCTGCGTTTTGGCAAGCAAGACGACTGAGTGTCGGCCGGGTTCCGATGGGAGGTCGAAGAACAACCGCGCCAGATCGTAAACCCCGGTCAACTCACCGCGCATATTGGCCAAGCCGACAACCCAAGGCTTGGCGCCTGGGATTTGAACCTGCCGGGGCGGGGGAAGAATGGCCCGAACCTGAACCAATGGCACCAGCATTCTGCTACCACCTGCACGGAACAGCACAGCCTGCCAGGTTGACTCGACCTTATCCGTCTTTGGCATACCGACCGCATGGGCGGCCGCTTCGGTTTCAACCCAACACAGATAGTCAAATAGATTCACAAGTCACCCCCGACTTGAGTCAATGGAGCACAGTTCCGAGAATACCCATCAAGTCCGCCTCTTTGACCGGCTTGACCAGGTAATCTTTGGCACCTTGTCGCATGCCCCATATTTTATCGGTTTGCTGATCTTTGGTTGTCACAATGATGACGGGGATGTGTGATGTTTCTGGATTCTTGTTCAACTCTCGTGTCGCTTGGAATCCGTTCATGCCGGGCATGACCACATCCATCAACACGGCATTCGGCTGGGCCTGCTTGACCAAAGCAATGCCCTCTTCAGCATTCTTCGCCACCGAAACCTGATGTCCATTACGCTCCAGCATTGTTTGCAGAACATAAACCTCAGTTGGTGAATCATCGATAACAACGATATGTGCCACAGTAACCTTCCCTTACAAAATTTCAATTCATCCAAAAATCGTCAAAACCAATCCACTCGATAAATCACTTTAAGAATCAAGCTGCGCTGGTAGACGCGCCCGCAACCTCGGTAGCAAACCGACTGATGGCGCCGAAGAGCTCTTCACTGGTAAACGGTTTGGTCAGATAATCGGACGCGCCGACGATGTTACCCCGAGCCTTGTCGAAGATACTGTCTTTGCTCGACAGCAGGATGACTGGCGTCCGGGAGAACCGCGCGTTGTGTTTGATAATTGCCGTCGTTTGATAGCCATCAAGTCGTGGCATCAAAATGTCGATAATGACGATGTCGGGCGAAAAATCTCCGATTTTTGCCAATGCATCAAAGCCGTCAACCGCACTTTCGATAACACAACCCGCCTTAGAAAGCAGGCTGTCTGCGGTACGACGAATGGTTTTACTGTCATCGACAATCAGGACTTTGAGCCCGGGGAACGCAAGAGTGCTGGCTGTCGTTTCGTTCAATTGATCCATGGTGAGATACCCAGAAGTGTTGGGAAGCCAGTTAAACAGGCGATTCACAAAATCCAATGGAGCAAATGTACCCAAGGCAAGCTACTTTGGCAATTAATTCGCGTTGTGTCCAAGTTTACAACGGGGCCGACCGGCCTCGCCTCGTATCAAATTCACGCTGAATCACATCTAAATCGCGCAGATTGGTGTATTTTCTTTGCCCGTACTGCGCTTTGACCGATTGCCACAAGCGAATCGACAACAGGTATGCTACCTCTTTACATCCTGTAAAACCGGCACAAAACGCGACACCCAACCTATTGATACATAATAGAGAAATACCAATAATGCCTTCTGAAGCACTGCGCACACCACACCCCGAACTGGACGCCCACTATTGTGGCCCCTTGTTGCATATCGAATCCCACATCATCCGCTGCCACCGGCAAATCGAAGCTTGGTTTCGTGCTCAATGGCTCAAACATCCCGCGCCATTTTATGCGTCGGTCGACCTGAGGAACGCTGGCTTCAAGCTCGCACCGGTCGATACCAACCTTTTTCCGGCCGGCTTCAACAACCTCAATCATATTTTCGATCCGCTGATGGTGCAGGCCATTCAGGCCGCTGTAGAACACGCCTGTCCGGAAGCAAAGGACATCCTGATCATCCCCGAGCGCCACACACGCAATCTGTTTTATCTCGAATCGGTGGCTGCACTGGTCGCATTCGTTGAAATGGCAGGTTTCGGGGTGCGCGTCGGCTCACTGGAGCCGATCACAGAACCAGTCCATTTTGATCTACCCTCCGGGCGTACACTCACGCAACACCCCATTCGCCGCGTGGGCAGGCGCATCGAAGTGGATGGATTCTCTCCTTGCACCATTCTGCTGAATAACGATCTCTCAGGCGGGCGCCCGGAAATTCTGGGTGAACTTGAACAGACCGTGATCCCCCCCATCGAGCTCGGCTGGTGGAAACGTTCGAAATTCGAGCACTTCTCGATCTATCAGGAACTGACTCGGGAGCTCTGTGCGACCATTGATCTCGACCCCTGGTATTTATCACCCTTGATGCGCGACTGCGGGCACATCGACTTTCTCAAACGCGAGGGCGAGACCTGCCTGCAGTCTCAGGTTGGGGAACTGCTGGCCGAGATTCAGGCAAAATACGACGAGTATCAGATCAAGGAAAAGCCGTTCGTCGTCATCAAGGCAGATGCGGGCACCTATGGCATGGGCGTGATGACCGCGCAATCCGCGGACGACATCACACAACTCAATCGCAAGCAGCGCACGCGCATGAGTGCGAGTAAGGAGGGGTTAGGTATCGATCGGGTACTGATCCAGGAAGGCGTCCACAGCTTCGAAAAGGTATCCATTCATCCGGACGATGACCGCTACGTGGCCGAACCGGTCATCTACATGGTTGATCACTTCGTCGTCGGCGGCTTCTACCGTGTGCACACACAAAAGGGTATCAATGAAAGTTTGAACTCCCCTGGCGCAGCCTTTGTTCCATTGCCTTTCAACGAGGCCTGCAGCCTGCCCTCCCCGGAATGCGCCCTCGACAGCGAGCGCAACCGGCACTACGTTTACGGTGTGGTTGCCAGACTTGCTCTGCTGGCCGCGGCTTACGAATACCAGTCGATCCGTGAAGCAGAAGCCGAAACCGTTGAGACCCAGGTCGCATGAAAATCGGCATCCTGATGGATCCCATAGCCCGGATCAAACCCTACAAGGACACCTCCTTTGCCCTGCTGCTGGCTGCACAAAGTCGCGGGTGGTCCGTGTTCTATCTGGAACCGGACTGGCTGTATGCCGAGCAAGGATGTCCTCGCTCGCGAATGCACGCCATCACCGTATTCGATCGCAACACGGACTGGTTCGAACTCGGCCCGGCGCAAACGCAAGATCTGGCTGAACTCGACATCATCATTCAGCGCCAGGACCCCCCCGTAACCCTGAACTATCACTACGTCACCGCGCTGTTGGCGCTGGCGGAGCGTCAGGGTGTTCTGGTTGCCAATCGCCCCAATGCGTTGCGGGCAGCGAATGAAAAACTGCTGGCCCAGCACTATCCGGATCTGTGCCCGCCTACGCTGGTAACGCGCGACCCAGCCCAGCTTCGCGACTTTTTGAGTCAGCACGGGCACATCGTGCTCAAACCACTCGATGCCATGGGCGGCAGTTCCGTGTTCCAGATTCAGGCGGGGGATCTCAATACCGCCGTTATCATCGAAACCATGATTCAACACGGGTTGATCATGGCGCAGAAATTCCTGCCCGCCGTGCGTGAAGGCGATCGGCGTATCTTGCTGATCAATGGCGAACCTGTCGATCACGCCCTTTTGCGTGTGCCGCAGGCAGATGAATTCCGGGCGAACCTTGCCGCAGGTGGGCGCGGGCAGGTCGTGCCCCTTCGGGAGCGAGACCGGGAAATTGCTGCCCGGGTCGGCCCGGACATGGCCGCGGCGGGGTTCTGGTTTGTCGGCCTGGATGTGATTGGCGACTACCTGACGGAAGTCAACGTCACCAGCCCGACCTGTGCACGGGAAATCGACGCGGTTTGCCACAATGATCCCGCCGGACAGCTACTCGATTTCCTGGCAGCCGAACGCCTGAGGCGTCCACGCGAACAGAACTTGAGTTGCCGCCAATAGTCGAACTTGGCCCAACCCCGCATCACGGAACCTTCATGCTGACTCGACGCCAATTCCTGACCACGCTGGCCGCCAGCCCGCTTTTGATTTCAGGCTGCACCAAGTCGGAAACCCGAATCGTCGAAGAAGGATTCACCGTCTTCAATATGCCGATGACGCTGCGATTCGCCAATGAATCGCCTGAAGCCATCACACAGACGGTGAACGCTGCTGCGGGCATCGTCGAGCCACTGTACCGACGAATCCACCCCTGGAAACCGAGTGACCTCACCCGACTGAACGCCCAACTGGCCGCCCAAGGCAAGGCGACGGCCACGCCGGAAATCATCGAGCTGATTGCCATTTCCCGAACGCTGTTCGAAGGTACCGATGGCGCGTTCGATCCCACCATCGGCGCGCTGATCGCAGCATGGGGGTTTCACAACAGCCACGTCACCGAATCGCATCCGCTGCCGACCGAAGCGTTCCTCGATGCCTGGCTGGAACATCGTCCGACCACGAACGACGTGCATGTCGACGGATTGGAAGTCCGCGTCACCAACCGACGCGTGCAATTCGACTTCAATGGCTGCGCGGAAGGCTACGCCGGGCACCTCGTGATCCAGGCAGCCGAAAAGGCGGGGATTACGAACTGCCTGTTCGATACGGGCGGCGATCTGTTCATGATCGGGCAGGCGGGCGACAAGCCCTGGCACTTGGCCATCGAAAACCCCCTTAAGCGGGGCGTACTCGCCAGTATGGATCTTTCAGGGAACACGGCGCCCAACGGCCACCAGTCCCTCAACAGTTCCGGCAACTACGAACATCGTTTTATCTACAAAGGCGAAGCGTATTCGCATATCATCAACCCGAAAACCGCGCGCCCCGTTCGTCGCATTGCGGGCAGCACGGTATGGGCAAACCATTACGCAATCAGTGATGGCGCGACCAAGGGTGTCATGATGCTGGAACCGGAACAGGTACCCGACATGGTGCGCAAACTCAAACTCGACGGTGTGCTGTTCATGGAAGAAACCGGCCAACTCTGGATGAATCAACGTATGCAGGACAAGTTGCACCTCGTCGAACCTGTCGACGGTCTGACCTCTACCCACCTCGTCCCGGACTAGCCTGGATCAGCAGGGAAAGAGCCAAAGCGAACGACTCTAGCAATAAGACTCAGGCAATGCGCCTCCGGCATACGCGCAACCGCAAGGAAGAATGATGGATCATTGGGCACTCGATCAAAACTTCATCGATAGCGACAAACGCTTCGGCGCCGCACTGCTCATCGCATTGGTTGTTCACGCCGTGTTTCTCACCATTTTTTTCACCGGCGACAAGCCCAGTCCGCCACCACCCCGCCCGATCGAACTGTCGCTGGATGCCCCGCTGGCTGCTAAGACCAACGATGCCAGCCCCACGCCATCCGAAAAGATCAAAGACAAAGTAACAATTCAGGCTCAAGCCAGCACAGCCGGAGAACAGACCAACACCCTGCAAAAAACAAAACCCGGCAAAGGCATTTCCACTGAAGGCAATAACGGCAACACCGACACACCGATCACGAATGCCGCGCCGGATGCCTTCAACCGCCTGAACGAGGCCGTGAGTCGCTCCCTGAAAACCGGTTTTTTGACCAGCAGAACAATCAAAGGCCCAGCCGGTGATTACCTGTCGCACTGGAAGCGACAGGTCGAAGCCTATGGCAACGCGCACTACCCCGAAGACCTGATTTCCCAAAAAATATCCGGGCAGTTGATTCTTGCCGTGAAGATCGACAAAGAGGGTCACGTTCTGGATATCGCCATCCAGCACTCATCGGGCAATTCGAAAATCGATACAGCGGCCCGGCGATTGGTTCAGCAGGCCTCTCCTTACCCGCCTTTTCAGCCCGCACTGGCCGCCCGCTTCGATCAAATCGTCATTACGCGCACCTGGCAATTTTCCAGCGGACATGAGTTGTCCACGCGCTGAGCCCCGCCATCAAAGCCGCTTGGCGACGGACATCATTCTAGGATTGCGCAGGTTGGACGGTATACCTATACTCACGAGTTGTTTGCGCGTCGGCAGTATTTTCCATTGGCTGCGCGTTTGGTTTTTTAGACAACGGCACGCTTAACGCGCGTCGGAATGAGGTTTTGTTACATGGCAGTCACGCTCCCACCCGGTTACAAGCCTTCGGAATCCGAAGAATACATGAACCCCATGCAGCTCGAATATTTCAAGCAGAAGCTGTTGACTTGGCGCGACGAATTACTTGAAGAATCCGAAACAACAGTCAATCACCTACGTGAAGAAAACTGGCAAGAACCGGATATCAACGACCGGGCATCGCTCGAGTCGGATGCCGCACTGGAGCTGCGTACCCGCGATCGCTATCGCAAATTGATCAATAAAATCGACAAAGCCTTAAGGCAAATTGCCGATGGCAACTACGGCTTTTGCGAAGAAACCGGCGATGAGATCGGCATACGCCGCCTTGAGGCTCGCCCGATTGCCACATTGACCATTGAGGCACAGGAGCGGCACGAGCGACTGGAGCGCGTACAACGCGATGAATAAAACCCGACGCCTTCTCACCGCCTTAGCCCTAGCCAATTTATTCGGCACATCTGCTTTTGCGGCTGAATCAACACTCACTTCAACGAAGGAAAAACCCGTTTCCGTGCAAATCGTCACGAACATGGGTAGCTTTGCCGTTTTACTGGAACCTGCCAAAGCACCCAAGACGGTCGCGAACTTCCTCGATTACGTTAAATCCGGGTTTTACAACGGCACGATCTTCCATCGCGTCATACCCGGTTTCATGATTCAGGGGGGTGGTTTCAAACCTGATTTCCGCCAGAAACCCACCCAAGCGCCGATCGTCAACGAAGCCGACAACGGCCTGAGCAACCGGCGCGGCACCATCGCCATGGCGCGCACCAGCGATCCTGATTCGGCCACGGCCCAGTTTTTTATCAATGTGGCCGACAACGAATTTCTGGATTACAGCGCCCCCACCCGGCAGGGTGCAGGCTATGCCGTGTTCGGTCATGTAACCTCCGGCATGGATGTTGTCGATCAAATTGTCAGCACGCCGACCGGTGCAGCAGGCCCCTTCCCTCAGGATGTGCCGAAAAAAACCGTCCTGATCGAATCCATCAAGGCTCTGCCCTGAGCTCGTGACTATCACGGACAGGTTCGGGCTTGCGCAACAGCCTCGGTTAATTCAATCCTCATCGGCACTGCAAGACGTTTGTGGCCAGTTTTTCGAATCAACCTGGGCCACAATCGACACGGAGTTCATGCGGGAATCCACCTATTTCCCGCAACTATGCCTGGTACAGATCGCCGTCCCCGACGCCATCTGGCTGATCGATCCGCTGTCCGTACCGTTGGCACCTTTGTGGCATGAACTGAACCGAACATCTTCCCCACTGGTCTTCCATGCCGCAGAGCAGGATCTGGAACTGATCTATCTTCACTCCGGCGCCCTGCCGCAAACCCTGCGGGACAGCCAGATCGCTGCGGCCTTTTTAGGGCTTGGCGAACAAATCGGCTACGCCAACCTTGTTCATCGCCTGCTGAATGTTGAACTCGACAAATCACAAAGCCGAACGAATTGGGCTCAGCGTCCACTCACGACAGAACAGCAACACTACGCGGCCGACGACGTCCGCTTTTTACGCAGCTTATACCCCCTGCTTCGCGAGCAGTTGGCCACCAGAAACCGGCTGGAGTGGTTCGACGAGGAGTGTGCTGCACTGAGCGACCCCCAACGTTTCCAACCCCAGATGACCGGTCTCTGGCGCAAGGTACGCGGTCAACAGACCTTGCGCGCTGCGCAGCGCGCCGTACTTGATGCAATCACGACCTGGCGGGAAGCATGGGCACGCGAACTCAACCTGCCCCGGCGCTGGGTCTTAAGTGACGAGCAGGCGCTGGAACTGGCCGGCTCACGTCAGTTCCGGCCCAACCTGTTGAACCCCAAAATTGCACGACATCACCTGAGCGACCAACAAGTCGATGAATTACGCGCCACCATCGAGCGAGCCAAACAGTTGCCGCCAGAAGCTTTCCCCCAGTGGCAGGCATTCCAACGAACCGATCCCGAAACGAATGCCATTCTTGGCCGTATGCAGGTTTTGGTGCAGGAACTCAGCAAGCAAATGGAAATAAGCCCCTCCTTGCTCGCGACTACAGACGATATGCTCCGCTTGATACGCGCACCCGATGCCCCGAACAAACTCACAACCGGTTGGCGCAGCGACGTGATCGGTTTGCCGCTAAAATCACTTCTCGATTAATACAGAAAAAGTAAGCACACCATTTGTGCAACAGACTGGCTGTTTTTAACCACGCACATAGACTGAGGTTATGCCATGAATCCCGCCGAAATCGTTTCCATAATTCAAAATGAAATCCCCGATGCCGAGGTTCACCCCGAAGGCGAAGGCTGCAATTTCAAGATCACGGTGGTGAGTTCCGAATTTGCAGGTAAAACCATGCTGCAACAGCACCAGCGCGTGAACAAGATACTGGCGCCCTCTTTGGCCTCGGGCGCGCTGCACGCCGTGACGCTGGTCACCCGGACACCTGCCTGAACAATTCTGGGTACCTCGAAAAACCGTCACGAGCGGCCCGAGTGCAAGGCGGCCGGAGCGCAGCGACCGAGACATATCAAATAGATAGGCGAGGGAGCGAGCACCGCCCAACGCAGCAATCGGGTCGCGCAGTAGGTTTTTCGAGGTGCCCTTCTGTCGAACTTCAATCAACGCTGGAAAAACACCGATGAACGAACACAACACCCCAACCGCTGATGCAAAAGACAAAACCGAGTGGGAAGCCGCCGCCTTCCGCCGTCTGGTCGCGCATCTGCAAGAACGAACCGACGTACAGAATATCGACATGATGAACCTGACCGGGTTTTGCCGTAACTGCCTGTCACGCTGGTATCGCGAAGCCGCCGAGGAAAGGGGTACCAAGCTGAGCGACCACGATGCGCGCGTGGCGATTTACGGTATGCCCTACGACGAGTGGAAAAAGCGCTACCAAAGTGAAGCCAGCCCGGCGCAACAAGAACAATTCAAAACCGCGATCAAACAGCATGAGTGAGCTCGATAGGCACAGCCCATTGCGACGAGCCGTTCTGTGGGTGGCTTTGCTGAACTTCAGTTACTTCTGGGTGGAATTCGGTGTCGCCCAGTCGATCGGCTCGGTTTCCCTGTTCGCGGATTCCATCGATTTTCTGGAAGACACTGCAATCAACCTGTTAATTCTCATCGGCATCGGGCTCAGCCTCGCTTACCGTGCCCGACTGGGCATGTTCCTCGCAGGCCTCCTGCTCGTTCCGGGAATTGCTACTCTATGGATGGCCTGGAACAAGGTCGTCAGTCAGGCGCCACCCGATGCCTTTGATTTGAGCCTGACAGGGTTGGGAGCATTGTTCGTCAATCTGACCTGTGCCTTCCTGCTCGTCCGGTTCAGGCATCACCAGGGCAGTCTGACGCGCGCGGCCTTTCTTTCCGCCCGAAACGATGCATTGGCCAACGTCGCCATCATCGCGGCGGGCTTGCTCACCCTCGTGTGGCATTCGGCTTTACCCGATCTGGTCGTAGGCTTGGGAATTTTCCTGATGAATCTGGACGCAGCCCGCGAGGTCTATCAGGCAGCCCGACGGGAACATGCTGAAACACGGCAACTACAACCGTAAATAGCCCGGCCTATAATTCCGGCCAATGCCCACCCAGGATAGCCTGCGCCACCTTGTCGCTGAAGTAAGCGACCTTGGCGTTCTCATAGGGCTGGGTATCGTTTGCCGTCATCATCCGGTAATAGCCTGCGTAGATGGCAATCAGTTGGGCGGGCGTGTACCCCTCGACCTTCATTGGGTCGGGGTTATCACTGGCTAACTGCGCCAACTGCTTTTGCGTTAATTCCGCGATGTGCACGATGGCTTCGACAAGCAGATCCTTGCTGTGCGGTGGGGCTGTTTTTGCCAGGATGGCGGCCGCATCCGACACCGCATTCGGGTGCGATTGAACCAGTGCGGCAACGTCATCGAGCATTTTTGCCGCCCCATGCAAGGCACGGCTGGCCGGTACCGGAAAGCCATTCCCGCCGGTGGATTCCACCTGCAGTTTGGCAATGGCGATAACGACACGCAGTCGGGGCAAATCCAGCTCACGCGCCCGACGATCGGCTATATCCAGCGAATTGGGCGTGATGGCCATGCCACTACCCAACCAGCGTTGCAGCGTGGTTGAGAGATTTTCCCGCTCGACGTACTGAAATTGCCCGATCGTCCAAGGTAAAATCTTGTCGGTGGGCACGTCGTTGACGACCTCCTTCGCGCGAGCCGTCGGTGCCGTCATGATTTGCTCGGAAGCACCCGACGGGCTGCAGGTACCATACATGGTCTTGTCTTCGCCGTTAACGACATCAGACAGGTTGATATTCACGGTGCCATCGGCATTGATGCGCTGGATAATGCCATCAGCGTAGCCGTCATCCAGCAGGTTCTCGGAATAAAGTGGAATGAATACCCGGTCGCCCACCTTGAAGCTGGCCGCAAAAGTAGTGCCGGCGGCCATCAGCGATAAACAGATGCCGGCAACAAAAGGAATGAATCGTGAATTTCTCATATGACGCTCTTAATCTCACCGTGAATTGGTTCCAGTGTACTGTTTCGCTCTTGGAGGTGCTTTCAGAGCCCTCCGAATGCGCCAGGACAAGGCGCCGTACGCAGGCAATGGCCATGCCCTTGGCAAGCACGGCAACGCCGTCATGGCGCATTCGGAGGACTCCCTTCGGGCGAGCCGCTGGCCGATCATCTGCGGTGTTGCGCCCGCTTGCAAGGGGGTGGCCCTTGCGGCGCGAGCGCGCCTTGCATCTAATCGGCCAGCGACTCGCTGAATGTACCTCCAAGAACGAAACAGTACACTAAGCAGATGACACTGAAAAAACTATCCGTGCGCGATGCCTGGGGGCTGATCGAAGTCATCGAAAGCGCCGGGGAAATCACTCTGCACTTCGGCAACCACACCGCACAATCCGGCTGGTATCCCGCTCAGCCGACCGAACTGGCCTTCGGTTACTACCGCGCCTTGCTCGTGGGGCTGGTTCTGCACCCCGATCCACGCCGCCTTAATTTGTATGGTCTGGGTGGCGGCGTGCTGGCGCGATATTTATTGGAATATACCGATATTTCCGTTCACGCGCACGATCTTCGCCCCACACTCGCGCCCATCGCCCAGCAATACTTCGGGCTGGATCTCGATCATCCCCGCTTGCAGCTCCAATTTGGCGACATTTGCGCGAGCGATGAACTGGAAGCCATTCCGGTAGCGGATATCATCTGGGTCGATATTTTCGATGAACAGGGCATGGTGCCAATCCCGACGCGCAGCCTGGCGCAATTGGCTTCGCAACTGGGCGAAAACGGCATTCTGTGCATCAATATCTGGCGCAATGAACTGGGCGACGTAACAGATCTGACCCGCGCACTGGAACGTTTTTTCGCGCCCGATCCGCTCACGTTGCACGTACCCGATCGATACAACACCGTGCTTTGCTATCGCGTGGAACCCTGGGCACAGGATGATTTGCTGCAAAGCCACGGACGCATCAAGCGCTTTTCACCCCCGGTACAGGAAACACTCAGGGAAGGGCTGGGATGGCTGCAACCCCTGCCCCAACGACGTTCTCGTTAAAAAATCTTCAGCAATCCAATTCAAAGACTTAGATTACAGCGCCGCGAGCACCGCCTCGGCGGATGAATTGGCAAGCCCAGATTCGTCCACCCCAAGCCATTCGACCACACCATTTTTCACGATCATGGCGTAGCGCTTGGAGCGTATACCCATGGCACCATTGCTCATATCTCGCTCCATGCCCAACGCGCGGGTGAATGCCCCATTGCCGTCGGAAACCATGCGTACCGAATCACCCACGTTCAGGTGCTCGCCCCAGAACTTCATCACGAAGGGATCATTGACCGCAACGCAGAAAATATCGTCAATGCCTTTTGCCCGAATCTCCTCGTTGTGCATTAAAAAACCGGGCACATGCGCGTCCGAACAGGTAGGGGTAAATGCGCCCGGCACGGCAAACAGCACGATGCGTTGTGCAGCCGTCAATTCTGTGACAGAACAACCATTCAAGCCCTGCTCACCCCGGTAGTACAAGGTGGCTTCCGGCAGTTTTTGTCCGACTTCGATCATGGCTCAATCTCCCGTACATTGTGCTTTTACAGAAAAAACCCGCGTCCGATTGAACGCGGGTCACAGGTTACTTCTCGGCATTCGATCAGATGCGACCGTACACCTCGGCGCCCTTTTTCACAAACTCGACCGACTTTTCTTCCATGCCTTTCTTGATGGCTTCGATCTCGTCGAGCCCAAGTGTTTCGGCATAGTCGCGCACATCCTGCGTAATCTTCATCGAGCAGAAATGCGGGCCGCACATGGAGCAGAAATGCGCCACCTTATGTGCTTCGGCCGGCAGGGTTTCATCGTGATATTCACGCGCACGCTCCGGATCAAGGCCCAGATTGAACTGGTCGGCCCAACGGAATTCGAAACGGGCCTTGGACAAGGCATTATCCCGAACCTGCACGCCGGGGAACCCCTTGGCCAAGTCGGAAGCGTGGGCGGCAATCTTGTAGGTGATGACGCCTTCGCGCACATCGGCTTTGTCCGGCAGCCCCAGATGTTCTTTCGGCGTCACGTAGCACAGCATGGCGGTGCCGTACCAACCGATGTTCGCCGCGCCGATGCCACTGGTGATGTGGTCGTAGCCGGGGGCGATATCGGTCACCAGCGGGCCGAGCGTGTAGAACGGTGCCTCGTAGCAATCGGCCAACTCCTTATCCATGTTCTCCTTGATCATCTGCAACGGCACATGACCCGGGCCTTCGATCATCACCTGCACATCGTGCTTCCAGGCGATTTTGGTCAACTCGCCCAGGGTTTGCAGCTCACCGAACTGCGCCGCATCGTTGGCATCGGCCAGGCAGCCGGGGCGCAAGCCGTCGCCCAGAGAGAAGGACACGTCATAGGCCTTCATGATCTCGCAGATGTCTTCGAAATGCGTGTATAGGAAATTTTCCTTGTGATGCGCGAGACACCATTTCGCCATGATCGAACCGCCACGAGATACGATGCCCGTCACGCGTTCGGCCGTCAGCGGCACATAGCGCAGCAGCACACCGGCGTGGATGGTGAAGTAATCCACGCCCTGCTCCGCCTGTTCGATCAACGTGTCGCGGAAAATCTCCCAGGTGAGGTCTTCGGCCTTGCCGTTGACCTTTTCCAATGCCTGATAAATCGGCACGGTGCCGATCGGCACGGGTGAATTGCGCAAAATCCATTCGCGGGTTTCGTGAATGTTCTTGCCGGTGGACAGATCCATGATGGTATCCGCGCCCCAGCGAATGCCCCAGACCATCTTCTCGACTTCTTCGGCGATACCGGAAGTAGTCGCCGAGTTGCCGAGGTTGCCGTTGATTTTCGTGCGGAAATTCCGGCCGATAATCATCGGCTCGATTTCAGGGTGATTGATGTTCGCCGGGATAATGGCGCGCCCACGGGCGATTTCATCCCGCACAAACTCAGGGGTAATTTCGTCGGGAATCGCCGCACCGAAGGACTCGCCCTTGTGTTGACGCAGCAGCGCCTTGTAACGCGGATCGGAGCGCATTTCCCTCAAGCGGTTGTTTTCGCGGATCGCCACGAATTCCATTTCAGGCGTGATGATGCCTTGGCGGGCGTAATGCATCTGCGAGACATTCTTGCCCGACTTGGCCTTGATGGGCGTACGGATATGACCAAAACGCAGGCCTGCCGTTTTGGGGTCGTTCAAACGAGCCAGGCCATATTCGGAGGACGGGCCGCTCAAGGTTTCGGTATCGGCACGCTCGGCGATCCAGTTCGCCCGTAGCGGTTCGAGCCCCTTGAGCAGGTCGATCCTGACCATAGGATCGGTGTACGGGCCTGAAGTATCGTAAATCGTGATCGGTGGATTGATTTCCACGCCACGATCCGTTCTGGTCGGCGTCAAAGTCACTTCACGCATTGGCACGCGAATATCCGGGCGCGAACCCGTCTGGTAAATTTTGGTACTGGCAGGAAACGGTGCGATGACCGACTCGGACAACCCCGCCGTTTTGGCTAAAAAATCACTCGGCACAGCGCTCATGTCAAACCCCATATTAAATTAATGAGTGACTTGCAGGCGAGGAAGGGCGCAGGACTTAACGGCCGACTTCCCTCCGCCGGTGCAAGCCGGATCAGGTTCCAAGGGACTCTCTCAGCGACACACAAAACATGTGCCGCACCCCCAGTCGATGAAAGAGAACGTATATCAGGCGAGGTCAAAAGTCCAACGAGAATAGAGGCACGACGATTATTTTGAACCGCAAACACCCCAGTCGATTGACAACCGTTAAAAACTGGCTAATCCTAGCTAATGCGTATGAGCAGAGGAAGAACCCTATGTCTTCGGTAAACATGCTGGAAGCCAAATCCACACTTTCCCGTCTGGTCGAAGCGATTGAACAAGGTCGGGAGCGCGAAATCATCATCGCCCGCCATGGCCGCCCAGCTGCCAAGCTCGTCCCCATCGATACACTTGAAGGCCAGCGAATAGGTATCGCCAAAGGATTGTTTGAAGTTCCAGAAACGATCGACGCACATAACGATCTTGTGCGGGCTTTGTTTACTGACCCGAATTCATAAACCAAATACCGGGCACTGAAGGCAATAGCGCCAAATGAACCTCCTACTCGACACCCACGTCGCACTGTGGGCCATCACGGACGACCCCCGTCTTCCCAGCGACGCGCGAGATCGTATTCAATCACCCAAAACAACCGTATGGATCAGTGCGGCCACGCTTTGGGAAATTGCCATTAAATTTTCACTTGGCAGGGGTGATATGCCCATATCGAGCCACGATGCTTTGCGTTATTTTCAGGATTCGGGCTACCGCTTCTTACCGATCGACGCTGAACATACCATCGCTATGAAAACACTCTTGCCGCACCACCAGGATCCATTTGATCGCATTTTGGTCGCACAGGCACTCACTGAGCCCATGCGCCTGATGACACACGACAAAACCGTCGCCCGTTACAGCGATACCATTATTCTTATTTAGATTAAGACCAATGATGCTTCGTCAGGAATCATGGTCATAGCCGCCCGCATTCGGTATATTGGCGGGCTGATTGACCATTCGATCCGAAGGTTTTCCGGCCGGATCGAAGCCGAACACTATTCGACAGGCATAAATAAACAGGATCCTCCCGCATGATGGCTTTTGATACTGAACGCGCCCGCTTCAATATGGTTGAGCAACAAATTCGCCCCTGGGATGTGCTGGACAAACGGGTACTCGACACCCTGTTCAAGATTCCACGCGAACATTTTGTACCCGCTGAACAGCGCCAATTCGCCTTCTCTGATATCGCGCTGCCGATCGGCCACGGCGAAACCATGTTGCCGCCCGTTGTTGAAGGCCGAATTCTGCAATCATTGGCCGTAGCACCCAACGAGCGCGTACTGGAAATCGGCACGGGGAGCGGATTCTTCACCGCCTGCCTGGCTCATTTGGGGCAAAGCGTCCACACCGTCGATATTTACTCCGATTTCACCCAATCGGCCGCGGAGAAACTCGCCGCGCTGGGCATTGAACGCGTGGTGCTCGAAACCGGTGATGCCGTCAACGGCTGGGCTGGCAACGAACGCTTTGATGTGATCGTGCTCACCGGAGCCGTGCAACGCATTCCCGAATCCTATCGGCAGCAGCTCAATGTCGGTGGCCGTTTGTTTGCCATCGTCGGACCTGAACAGAACATGTCCGCCACCATGGTGACACGCCAAGCAAACGATCAGTTCGATACACAGAACCTGTTTGAAACATACACACGCTATCTCAAAGGGGCAGAACCCAAACCACAGTTCTCGTTTGCGTGAGTAGCAACCGGATTCGGCATCAGGCATCTATGGAAACTATGCTAAATCCCCCTCGTTCCCCTTTTTACAAAGGGGATGCGTTTTTGTTTGAAGCCGGGCTGATTTACTCCCCTTCTTACATGGGGGAAGCGCCTATGCTTGAAGCTGGGCTGATTCCCCCCCTTGAAAAAAGGGGGGCCGGGGGATTTACCGGGCCACACCCGTTGCCCGATGGAATTTCTGCATTTGCGCAGAGAATATCTACCCATCCAGGCTCTCTTTGAGCTAGTGTACTGATAGCTGGCTAATAATATGATGAGGAATTAACCATGACGAGTCACCTCCACCCCCGTCGGTTGAAAAAAACCGTACTGGCAGCGCTTGTGGTCATCGGCGCGTATGGCTCACCCGCTTTTTCAGCCAACCTGATGGATATCGTCACACTAGCAGAACAGAACGATCAAACGCTGCTTGCAGCTCAGCAGAAGCGGTTATCCATTCAGGAAAACACCCCCATTGCACGATCAAATCTGCTACCGCAAATTGGCGCCAGTGCAGGTTTGAACTACAACCGAACCGAGATCAAATCAAATGGCATCCCCAATGCGCCCACGGTCATCGAAGGCAGTGGCCGCAACCTCGGACTGAGCCTGAACCAGGTAATTTACAATCGGATCGATAATCTCAATCTGGGCATTGCCGATCTGCAAGCCAAACAGGCCGACATCGACTACGCATCCGCCCAGCAGGATCTGCTCTTGCGGGCCAGCACAGCCTACTTCGCCGTGCTGCAAGCCAATGCCAGCCTACAACTGGCGGTTGCGAGTCAAAAGGCATTCAAAAATCAGTTGGAGCAAGCCCAAAAACGCTATGAAGTGGGCCTCGTGGCCGTTACCGACGTAGCCAATGCACAGGCCAATTACGATAAGGCCAACGCCGATATCATCGCTGCGCGAAATGCGCTTGAGAATGCCCAATCCCTACTTGCGACCATCACCGGCAAACTGCCCGCCGAGCTTGATGATGTCCGGACAAGCCTTTCAACACCCAGCCCGGATCCCGCCAATCCCGAAGAGTGGATTAATCTGGCAACTAAACAGAATATCTCGCTCCAAAGCGCCCAAATCGGCGGCCAGATCAGCCAGGAGAATATCGCCATCAACCGCGCAGCCCGAATGCCCACGGTCGATCTGACCGGGCAATACGGCTACAACAGCACACTAAGTCAGTTCAATGGCCGACAATCCAGCAACCTGGCCGCCAGCATTGGCCTACAAGTTTCCGTACCGCTTTATACCGGCGGACGGATCAATGCCAAGTCACGTCAGGCTGCCTACCAATATCAGCAAACACAGAACGAAATCGAAAACCTGCGCCGCACCGTGCAACAGGGCACAGCCAACGATTACCGGGGTGTGATCACCAGCATCAGCGAAATAACCGCGTATGGGCAATCGGTAGAATCCGCCCGTACCAGCCTGGCCGCAACCGAAGCTGGTTATCAGGTTGGCACCCGCACCATTGTCGATGTACTCAATGCGCAGATTCAGGTGTTCAGCGCCATGGCGAACTTCTTGAATGCCCGCTACAGCTACCTGACGAACTACCTCAAACTCAAAGCGGATACGGGCCAGCTTTCACTCGATGACATCAAGGCCGTCAACGCCCAGCTCGTGCCGGGCAAAATCAACGCCCTGATTGCACCACTGATGAACAGCGGGAAGGAAAGCTCAAAATCCCAACAGCAAATGATCGAGCGCGTCATCCAACGTGCGGCAAAAACGGTCGAGTCCAAAGCGGCAGATCAACACTAAATCTGAGTCACGCCAAACCCCCATGTCCGCCGCAACTCATCCCATTCGCGCTATGATCCTTGCCGCGGGCCGGGGCGAACGCCTACGGCCACTCACCGATCACATCCCCAAGCCGCTCATCCCCATACAAGGCAAACCGCTGATCGTTCACCACATCGAACGACTGGCCAAGGCGGGCATCACCGACATCGTCATCAACCTCAACCATTTGGCCGAACAAATCCCCGCCGCGTTGGGTGATGGCAGCCGCTGGCAGGTTCGCCTACACTACTCATGGGAAAACCACCTGCCCGAAGCCCTGGAAACCGCAGGCGGCATTCGCCATGCCGTGGCGCTGCTCAGTGACACCTTTATTCTGGTCAATGGCGACATCTTCACCGATTTCCCGTTTGAAGAATTGCTCAACAACCCTCTCAACCCTGAAACCGATTTTCGACTGGTGATGGTCGCCAACCCCAAACATCACCCCAAGGGCGATTTTTCGCTTGACCAACAACGACTGGGATTGTGCCCGGCAGACACGCAGGAAGCGGCCACCTGCCTCACCTATGCCGGCATCGGCCTCTATCAAAAATCGATGTTTTCCGGATTACCCGAAGGACGACGCGCGCTTGGGACGCTGTTACGGGAAAAAATCGCCGCCCAGCGTGGGCAAGGGCAAGTATTTTCTGGCTTGTGGATTGATGTCGGCACTCAAGAGCGACTGGAACAGGCCGAGCATTCAAATCTCAGATGAAGACCAGATAAACAGGATGGTTCAAACGCTAATACGCGTTTTTGTGAACAAACCCACGGAACACCGTGAGAAATATGATTTTTATATCAAAGGCCAATGACCAGTTTTCGATATAGAACAGATCGTACTCAATGCGCTTTTGCATTTTATCCAGAGTATCCGTCTCGCCTCGCCAGCCATTGATTTGTGCCCAGCCCGTGATGCCCGGCTTCACCTTGTGGCGAAGCATATAGCCATCGATTTGAGACTTATAGATTTCGTTATGCTCAACCGCATGTGGACGCGGGCCGACAATGGACATCCGGCCTTGCAGCACATTAATGAATTGCGGCAACTCATCCAGACTCGTCCTTCGCAAGAAGGCACCAAAGCGGGTTACACGGCTATCGCCCTTCACAGCCTGGGGAACATCCCCTTCTTCATCCGCGCCATCTTTCATGCTGCGGAATTTATAAATAGTAAAGGGCTGTCCATCCCAGCCATGCCGTTTTTGCTTGTACAGCACCGGCCCTTTGGAGCTGAGCTTCACCCCCAAGGCAATCACGAGAAGCAGCGGACTGATGACCAGCAAGATCAAGAGCGCCAATACCCGATCTTCTAAGCCTTTTACTAACCGATTCGCCCCGGTCATAGGTGAAGCCGATAGGTCGATCATCGGCACATCCATAATCTCGGACACGCCATGATTAATCAAAAACAAGCCGAACAAATCCGGCACGAAACGCACATTGGCCGTCGAAAATCTCAAATTTTCTAGAACGCCTTTCAACTGCTGGCTTTGATCCAGCGGCATAGCAATCCACACTTCATCGATCTGATGCGATGACACATAATCGAACAACTCGTTCAGCGGATGAATCTCATGCCCGGCGATACCCATATCATCAGGGCGCTCACCAAACACACCCACCACATCAAAACCGGCCCAGCCTTCTTTTTCTGCACGGTTGATCAGATTCAATGCCTGGGGGCCGCAGCCCACAACCACGGCCTTGCGATGGTTAATCCCTCGCTGACGCAGACCACGCAAAACGAAATACACTGCCACCCGTTCGATGGCCAATGCCAAGCCGCTGACGAGCCACCACTGAGCCAACCAGAGCCGAGAGAAGGTTTCCGCTTCCTTCACCAACACCAGTGAAATCAGCAGGATCATCAACACCAACGACCAGGCACCCACCACGCGCAGTGCAGGGGAAGCCAAGCCTCTTGCGCGCCATGAGTCGTACACACCCAGCAATGGAAAAACCAATGCCACGAGCAGGCCGCCGATCACCATCAAGGTCCCGTAGGCGGCTGGCAGATTGGACACGTCCCCACCAAAACGCAGCCAAAACGCGAACAAGCCACCCAATCCGACCAACAGCACATCCAAAGTGCGCGTGACCGCCGAGATCAAAGCCGAATGTGAGCGTAAAAGCGCAGTGGACATAAATTGAAGATAACCTAACAGTTTAAGCAGTTACCCAATACAAACACTTAACCACGCAAGGAAAGCGCTCACAACAGCAGTTCCCGGCCTAGCAGCCTGTCGGACTTTAAGGAATTGGCTGCGAATCCAGCTAAACGATGCAAATTTCATCGCTTTTTGGGGCAATCGAGCCTGCTATTACCTAGCATCCGCGATTACGCGTCAGCGTGGCATACAGAGCCAAAGTGTCCGCTGCCATCCGTTCGACGTTGTACTGCTCAAGTGCGCGTTTTCTACCGGCTTCTCCCAGTGACTTCGCATATTCCGGCGACTCAATCAGCGCGTTCAAGGCTTGCGACAAAGCGCCATCATCACCCGGCGGCACAGTGAGTGCACACACACCTTGAGGCGCCACTTCATTCACCCCGGTGCCCAAATTCGTATTCACGATTGGTTTTCCGCAGAGCATCGCTTCGGTCTGAACAATACCAAATGCCTCTGTCGTCGCCACCGAAGGCAGACAGAATATATCGCAGGCATGGTAATAAACCGGCAATTCATCTTCGGGTATCGAATCGACGAACACAACCTGCCCCGCAGATTCATCTGCAAGGCGTTCAGCCAATTGCGTTAGTTCCGGTGTCAACGGTCCACTGCCGCCAAGCAGTAGGACAGCGGGAACCCGAGCCATAGCCCGGATCAGCACATCAAAGCCCTTGTAATAAACATGTCGCCCTAAGGCGAACACGATGGGGCGTCCCGCATAGCGGACGCGAAGCGCCACAACTGAATTGCTGACGCTCGGTGTCAATTCGAATGGCGCAGGATCGATTCCATATGGAATCACATGACGATGCGCAGTATCGGCAAAGATATCAATTTGTGGTGAAACCATATGCGTCTTCGTGGCGCCAATAACCGCATCTGGCTTACGCAAGAACATGGGCGCCAGCGTCCGATAAACCGGACCGAGGAAACGTTGCTTCACAATGTCGCTATGCCAACTCACCACCCATGCGGGGCGACCGGGCATCAGGCTGGCAACGAGATGCGCGAAAGGATCCGGCCAATGCTGATGCACGACATCGAAGGGCTTTTCCCTGGCTAACTGCCGAGCATGAAGAATCAATCCCAGCGCAAGCGGTTGGCTGGAAAAACGCACGCTTACAAACACCGGCTCAATTTGAACCCCATCAATCCGACGGGGTTTGGCGTTTGCATCCAAGGTATAGGCGAGAACGGTGACATCCGCACCTTGTGCCGCCTGTGCACGCGCCAACACTTCGACATGCCGTTCGATACCACCCGCGCGTTCGAATGCAAATTTACCGAAGTGAAGAACGCGGATGGTCACGTATTCACCTTAACCAAGCTGTTTATAAACGGCCATTGTCTGCTCGGCGCATTTCACCCAGGTAAATTCCTTAACACGTTCAGCACCTCGTGCGATTAGAGAATCCGCCAGAGCACGATCCTCAACAATCCGCTGCATCGCATCGGCTATCTCGTCGATGGATTCAGGGTCGACAAGCAACGCTGCATCACCCGCGACTTCTGGAATTGAGGTGGTATTTGAACTGATGACAGGCAGACCGGAAGCGAATCCTTCCAGAATTGGCAAACCAAACCCCTCATAGAGAGAGGGATAAACCAATGCCGCAGCCGACTGCAGAAAAGCATGCAGATCGCTATTAGAAACGTCATCCAACCAACGTCCTTGCCCAGTTTGCTCCATGGCGTGCAAATCTTCGACGATGCCCGGATCACCCCAGCCGAATTTCCCAATAATCAGCAAAGGGTGCGCATCTCGGATCATTAACGGAAGCTGACGATGAGCCTGGATAATGCGCCGTACATTTTTCCGAGGCTGAAGCGTCCCAACAAAAACAAAGCTCCCCCGCGGAACCTGATACCGGCTTAAGGCTTCATCAATATTTTCAGCAGACATACGCGCATAGAACGCGTCATCAACACCCAACGGTATCGAATCAATTCGGTCCAGAGGTATCGAAAAGTGCTCTGAAATATCGTGTTTACTGTATTCAGAAATCGTAATTATTCGCTCAGCCCAGTGTGCGGAACGTTTGAACGCAAAATTCTTAAAAAATCGTAGCTTCTGCGACACCCATTCAGGATGGACGAATGGAATTGCATCCATCAAAGTGGCAACGATCGGCACGGAACGTAATTTTGGAATGTGGTGGTCTGTCGCGTGGAATACATCGACGGAACGCTCGTACGAACCCAATTGATTGAACGGTGATCCGGTCACTATCGACAAAGCGACCTGACGATTGAATCGAATCGGGACACATGTGAGAGGTGATGGCGCCTGACTCAGCGGTGCGTCGCACGCTCCAAAACGTAATGCATGCAGATCACATTCCTGGTTTCCCGATAAGTTCTGCCACAGATTTTTAGAGTAGACACCGATGCCATCCAAGTGGTTACGCTCTATTCCTTGAACCCAAACACTCGCACTAAAACCTATACGCATCGATTCACTCCTGCTCATACATCCACGCCAGCGTTTCTTCCAAGCGCCTAGGTTGAGAACAATCCACTAATGACTCCAAACGCGCTCGACTTCCCCGCAAAACAGGAATTTCATTCGCGCGAACAAAGGCAGGATTTACCCGCACTTCAATTTCATACCCAGCCAACCGACCTACCTCGCTCAACACATTACGCAAGGCGATGGCCCGACCGCTGCATACATTCACCGCCTGCGAATGTGCATCGGACTCCAACAATGCCACGTAGGTAGCAACTGTATCTCGAACGTCCGAAAAATCCCGGCTCACGTCCAAATTACCCAATTCGATCACAGGCGCCTTGCGTTTGAAATGCCCGACAATTTTCGGGATCAGAAACTGCTCGGTCTGACCGACGCCCGTATAGTTGAATGGTCGAGCAATCACAATCGAACACCGATCGAAATAGGTGTGCACCATGTGCTCCATCGCCAACTTGCTGGTCGCATAATGATTCACAGGTGCCGGACACACCGACTCATCAATGACTTCGATATTCGGCGTGCCGTAAATGTTGGCTGAACTGGCGATCAACACACGAGGTGTTTGCGGCAGCTCTACTAGTGCCGACAAAAGGTTGAGGGTGCCAAACAGGTTTACTTGATAAAAATCATCTGGTTTGCCATGCCCCACAAAAGCAACTCCAGCCAAGTGGACAACGTGCGTGGGCTGAACTTGGTGTACAGCAATCCGAACCGCTTCAGCATCGGTCAAATCGACGGAAAGACAAGAGTCCGCACCACACGCCGGACTACCAAAACCCACAACCTGGTAGCCGTGCATCTGCAACGCGGAAACCATATACCGGCCCGTGAAGCCTGAAGCACCTGTAACCAAGGCAGTATTCATATGACAAAACTCAGATGAGAAGAGATCCTACACGACCTCTCCGGGAGTGACTAAAACGAGAAGCCTATTTCATTGCGACGCAAGTCGGCTTCCACCATCATCCGGCACAACTCTTCCAGAGTGGTTTTAGGCTCCCAACCCAGTTCGCGTTTGGCTTTTTCTGGGTTACCAATCAACAACTCGACTTCTGCCGGGCGATAAAACTTCGGGTTCACCCTAACCACCACTTGCCCCAGCTTGAAAGCCCCCTCCCCCTTGGCGGGGGAGGGTTGGGGTGAGGGGGATACGCTCACCACAACGCCTACCTCGTTCTCGCCATCGCCACGGAACTCAAGCTCAACCCCCACCGCCTTGCATGCCATGCTCACAAAATCACGCACGGTTTCTGTTCGGTTGGTCGCCAGTACATAGGTATCAGGCTTATTCGCTTGCAGCATGCGCCACAT
Source organism: Pseudomonadota bacterium (assembly GCA_021795795.1). The sequence goes on from JAJYPA010000003.1 coordinate 48,954, forward strand.
GCCTTCCACATAGTCTTTGGCATAGCCCCAATCGCGCTTGGCATCCATATTACCCAACTCAAGCACATCCAGCTTGCCCATGCTGATCTTAGCGATGCTGTCCGTGATCTTGCGCGTCACAAACTCGCGACCACGCAGCGGCGATTCGTGGTTAAACAAAATCCCGCTGCTGCCGAAGATGTCATAACTCTCGCGGTAATTAATTGTCATCCAGTGGGCATAAAGCTTCGCCACCCCATACGGGCTGCGCGGATAGAACGGCGTACTCTCGATCTGCGGAATGGCCTGCACCTTGCCGAACATCTCGGAGGTTGAAGCTTGATAGAAGCGAATTTTCGGATTCACGATACGAATGGCTTCCAGCAAATACAGTGGCCCAACACCGGTCATTTCCGCTGTGGCAATTGGTTGATCGAACGACACACCCACAAAACTCTGCGCCGCCAGATTATAAACTTCCATCGCGCCACTGCTTTGCAGTAAACGAATCGCCGAACCCATATCAGTTAAATCATATTCAACCAAATGCAGATTCGGATGCTTAGATACACCCAATTCTTCTAGCCGCCAAAAATTCACTGAACTGGTACGGCGATATGTGCCATAAACTGTATAGCCCTTCTCCAGTAGGAGCTGGGTGAGGTAAGCGCCGTCTTGGCCAGTGATACCGGTGATAATGGCTGATTTCATGATTTTGACTCCAAGTTATGTGGTTGATATTAATTAGTTTTAATTACTGCAGTCAAAAGTTGTTGAGCACTTGCTTCCCAAGTCAACCAAGGCATGGTATCGGATTTGGGGTGCTCCTTTTGGGCATACAATTCAAACCAGTGCTGAATGGATTGAGCTAAGCCATCGGGTGTAGACGCGTTAAAAAAGAACGCATTCTCGCCAGCCACTTCGCGAAATACCGGAATATCTCGCGCGATGATCGGCAGTTTATGCTGCGCCGCTTCAATCAGTGGCAAGCCGAAACCCTCGCCATAGGACGCGGCGATAAGACAGGTGCTTGCGGCATAAACCTTTTCTAGATACTCATCGCTGATGCCTTCGAGCCAAAACAGGCGCTTGTCCAACTCCGGATGAGAGCGCAAGCGCTCTATAAGTGACTCTACCATCCAGCCCTGCTTGCCGACGATAACGAGATTGACATTCATACCCGATTTCCAGAGCAGATTGAAGGCTTCTAAAACCTGCGCATGCCCTTTGCGTGGCTCCACCGTGCCTACCATAAGGAATGAATGCCTTGCATTCAAAGCATTCAAGACCACAGGGGCATCGTCAGGCAAACCTCGTGTGGGTGCGCTGGCATCAACATCAGCTCCCAAGTGAAACCACTCGATTGCTAAGGGTCGCTCGCGATGGGGTTCGTGCGCAGCCAACCATTCACGCATTTCATCTGCCACGGCGCGCGAAATACAGACCACACCGTCGAACTGGCTGATGCTCTCAAGCCAGCGTTGGTGCTGATTCTGTGCTTCGGGTGGAAAGAATCGTGGCATCAAGATAGGTAATAAGTCGTAAACCACGAACCAGACCTTTACGCCTCGGTTGCGCCATTTCTGTAGGTAAGTCTGCTGGGCAGGCACTACACCGTGGTGCAAATCTAAACAAATAAATCTATCACCGGGCCAGGCTTCGGCTGGCTCGTCCTGCGCCCAGTCGTCTGGCATTCCCAAAAAACGACTGGTAAACCGGCGTGCATAGTGGTAACCCCGTGAATGTTCGGTGGCATAGACGGGCTCCACCCGGAATCCTTGCGGAGGGTTCTCCAACCATTCCTTCAAAATAGAGCGCACGAGACGCTGAATGCCTGTCTTAAGATCGGATATCACCAACGCTGAGATATCGACTAACAATTGTTTTTTTAGTGGCGATGGTGGGAAGTTCTCGGCTAGGCAGGATGCCAGTGACGCAAGTTTTTGATCCTGCATATGGTTTTTTGCTATTTCTGAAAGAAGACCAGGCAATCCTAATTGAGCATGATCATAACTTTGCTCAATAGCTTCAAAGTACATTTGGGCGCAGGCTTGTGGCGCGTGTTTGGTGCGCACAATAGCCAGAGCTTTAGAACCCAGTTGTTGTCTTAATTCGCGGTCATTCGCAAGTGTGGTCAGGGCAGCAACTAAATCCTCGTCATCAAAGTCGTCTGGCAACATCCATACGCCATTTTCATCCAAGTCAGCCATGCTGCCATGTGTGTTAACAATGGTAGGCAAACCATAATTCATGCAGTCCAGAACCGTGCCGGATGTTTCCCCGCGCGATAATGTGCGTAACTGAACTGCAATGTCAGAGGTTGCGAGATAAGCACGGAAGGTTTCCGTATCCGTCCATCCCGTGATGCGAATTCGCTTGGCGTATTCACTGCCGCTAATGGTTTGGAGCAAGTCTTGGCCGTATTCTCCACTGTGGTTTTCACCCACAAATACAAGCTGCACCTTGGGGTTGCCAATCAGCGGGGAGGACAAAAAGGCTTGCAGTAGCCGATGGTTTAGCTTGGTGGGGCCCAGCAGACCAAAAGAGCAGATGATCAGGTCATCAGGCTCGAACCCCAGTTGATGGCGTATTGCCCCCCGATTTAAAGGCTCAGCGGGAACACGCAGGTGCGGGATGACACGCCAGTCCGCCGCAGCATTAGGGCCATACCACTGAGTCGCAAGTTTCTGTGAATACACACCATGAACGATGACACCATGTGCACGCTGTAGTGCCGGCAAATTGGCCGGATAATGCCAAACGACATCCGCAGTATCGCTGGCCGTGTAGCGATCCTTGACCGCATGATAACCATGGCTTGAATATAAAGCCTGAGCCCAAGCATGTGGTGCGACACCATGCATATCGCGGTAAGCCTGGAGGTGCGAAAGGAAAAAGTCATGCAATACAACCACCCCCGGAACACTATCCAGCAAAGGGAACATGTGTTGGTGAAAGTGAGAGTTGCCGAAGTGGTACATGACCCTGTCGAATTGGTGATGATTTTCTTTAAACCAGTTCACGGAGCGTATGGGGCAGTGTTCCTTGATCCAGCGATCCTTGACGTCTGTCTGGTCAACAATCACTTCAATTTCATAAAAATTTGCCAACGCTGGGAGCAATTCAGCACTGTAGTCGGCAATACCCGATCGTTCCGGCGGCAACGGCGATATATAGGCCAGCTTTGGTCGGTACCGTTGCGCGAGGTTTTGATTGGTTTCGGCATTCTGAGGCTTCATGTTTGAATGAAGGCGTTGCATGGCATCTAAGGCGCGTCGAGCGCTTTCATCCCAAGAAAAATGTTCAGCCTGAGTTTGGCTGTGGCGAACCAGTTGGTTACGAAAACCTTCATCCGTGAGGCCACGCTGAATCGCTGCAGTCATTCCCTCGTCAGAATGGGGGTCAAAAAGTGCCTCTTGCCAACCAATGACCTCCGGAATACTCGACGTGTTCGCACCAATCACCGGCGCACCGCAACGCATCGCCTCAAGCGCGGGTAAACCAAAGCCCTCGTGCCATGTGGGAAACACAAACAATGCGCAAAGATTATAAAGCGCAAGCAAATCTTCATCTGGAACAAAGCCCGTGAGTGCCAGTTCACCGTTATCAAGGCCCTGCTCCTTGGCTAGGCGCTCCAGCATGGCCCTCTGTTCAGGCTGCACGGAACACACGATAGCTAACTGATGATCTCTGCGAAGTTGTTGCGGCAACCTGGCATAGGCGCGAATCAAGCCCTCTATGTTATTGGGGTAGTCAATTCCGCCCGTGTACATCACGAAAGGCCGGGGCAAGCCATATTTCTGCCTGATGCTTTGCTCTTCATCGGGAGAAATTTCCATTGGCTTAAAGTGAGCGTCCACGTCACTGGATATATTGATGACCCACTCTTCGGGTAGGCCGAGATGTTTAATACCTTCGCGGCGAGATGAATCCGAAATAGCAAGCCACAGATGGGCGCGGCGCAGATGCTCAATTTTTGCCTGATACCATTTTTCCACGGTTGGGTTTTCAAGGTAGGGCTTAGGGTGGATGTAGGGGATTAAGTCATAGAGTGTAACGGCAGTAGGAATGTCCTGACCAAAAAGAGCAATACTGGTGATGGCATCATCAACCAATCCCTCGAATAAACTGGTGACATGCACCACATCCGGTTTAAGACTGGCCAGAAAGGCTTCACGCATTAGTTGAGCCGACCGGCGGCGCGCGGCGTTATTTGTGTCAAGCTCAGCGACCGGACCAACGGCCTGCCATACATGGATATTTTCTTTTGGAATCAGGCCATTGAATGCTTCTCGAATAGGCTCGATAGTGTTTTGAAACAGCCCGTTCAGCGCAATATGTAGATCATGGTCACCCCGGTTACGCGCCATAGCCAAAGCAAGTGAGAGCGAGTAGCGGCCAATACCTCGAAGGCGATTAGATGCTTGCGCGCCTTGCATATCAATCACAATCCGCATCAAACGCCCTCCTTGTTGTGTTTTTCCATGGCTGTTTTCAGGTCCAGGTAGATTTGTCGCGCGCGGGGCGATAGATCAGCTTCGTGCGGTTGGATAGTTGGTGTTGCAATAGGCAGCGATATTGGGGTGTTTTGAAAACGAATGCTCCATAAACGCTGCTTAAGACGCGGAAACCGATTTAATACCTTAAGTACAAATCGTTTTAAGCGGGGGCGGGTTTGAACGGTGGCCATGGTTTTGATCAGAGCGGAGCGAATCATCCGGCGCGGACGGCTACCCGGCTTAAAGGTTAACCAGGCAATGCTTCCACGCACGAACCAGCGGGCGAATTTGCCCGCAAGCCGCAATGATTTAGTCAGCTTCCACGATCGACTACAAACGACGGCTTGATAGTGTTGATTAATAACTTGGGCATGAGCTTCAGCGTGATTGGCACGTTCGTTGGCATGCGCAGCTTGAGCCTCGGCATGCGCAGCTTGCTCGATCGCGATATTGGCTTGCGTTAATGCAGAGCGGCTTAGTGATTCAATCTCAGAGAACCGTGTTGCAAGCGACGCATCATAGCGGCTGGCCAAATTGCCAAGATTCAGGCCATATTCAAATTCAAAATCAGGATTAAATAGATCAATCTCAGATTGCCTTCCCGATTTTTGGGCAACAACCGAATAATCTGGGCTGACCCCAGCTAAGACATCCATCAAAACAACATCCGTTTTCTCTCTCAGCGATTCTGGTTCCTGCAACCGTAAAACTTTAGTGCGATAAAACCCCGTGTACTCGGGTAAAAAGGAAAGTAATGCGGGTGGTATCGGACGCTCATGAGTCGGATCGAGGTAGAAATTCGTAGTACCTACCGAAATATTTTCCGGATTAGGTGTTTCAAGAATCAACAGACCTGCGGGTTTTAGCACCCGAAATGCTTCACGCACCAATTCCATCAGGGTTTCAAAGGGAATGTGTTCCACCACGTGAAAAGCAGAAACCACCGTTTGGCTTTCATCCGGCAAATCACGCAATGCGGCAATAAGATCTTTATTTTCGGCGTGCAAACCCAACTCATGACAGGATGCCAGCATCCCGTCATCCATATCAACGCCATAAGCTACAAACCCATATTCATTGACCAACTCTAGCCACTCGCCACGGCCACAGCCTAAATCAATCACTGGACTCTGCGGATATATTTTGAGCAATGACACCAAGAAAGGTACATAAACCTGTAAACGTTCTTTAATCAGAGATCGTGAACCACGGTGTCTATCTTCAAATGCGCGGTAAAAATTCAGGTCACTCATAAATTACATCCTGATCTTGAAGGCCGAATACCTATTGCTCCAGCACGATTTAAACCGAAATAAGACTTGAGAGCCATTCGTGTTGAGCCTAACGAAGCAAGGATCTTCGAAAGGGTGTGAGTAAAAGATCTCATGAATAAATTGGGCGGGATCAATAATTAACTTGGTGTCTAGCCGTGTATTAATACTTCCAAGGCCAAAACTTTCTCATTGACCAATCCTGAGTTTCGGCGAGCTTCCACATTCAGTCGCAGCAATGGCTCCGTATTCGAACCTCTCAAATTAAACCGCCAATCGTCGAATTCCACACTTACCCCGTCAGTGCGGTCCATTTTGGGGTTCATCGGGGAGAAGTGTGCCAATACACGGTCAATGGTGCCCTGCACATCGTCGACGCGATAATTGATTTCGCCGCTGCAGGGATAGGCGGCCATGCGTTCATCGACCAATTCGGCAAGCGTTTTACCGGTTTTGCTCATGAGTTCGGTGATGAGTAGCCAAGGGATCATGCCGGAATCGCAATAGGCAAAATCGCGGAAGTAGTGATGCGCGCTCATCTCGCCGCCGTAAATGGCATCTTGCTCGCGCATGATTTGCTTGATGAAGGCGTGGCCGGTTTTGGACTGGATGGGGATGCCGCCAACTTGCTTGACTTGCTCAATTGTGTTCCAGGTCAGGCGTGGGTCGTGAATGATTTTTTCACCCGGATATTTGGCCAGCAGGGTTTCGGCCAACAAACCAACCAGGTAATAACCTTCGATGAATCGCCCTTTGGCATCGAACAAAAAGCAGCGATCAAAGTCGCCATCCCAGGCGATACCGATGTCGGCGCCTTGCTCGATCACTGCCTGTGATGTGGCACTTCGCATTTCGGGCAAGAGCGGGTTGGGTACGCCGTTTGGGAAGTTGCCGTCGGGCTGTTCGTGAATGTAGTGAATATCGAAGGGCAGATGTTTTTCCAGCAGCCGCATGACTGGCCCGGCACCGCCATTGCCGGGATCGGCGACGATTTTGAGCGGTTTGAGGGCGCGGTGGTCTATGTAGCCGAGCAGGTGTTGGATGTAGGCGGCTTTGTTGGTGTCGGTGGTGATTTTGCCGTGATAACCAATTCCCCTCTCCCCCAGCCCCTCCCCCGCTAGGGGGGAGGGGAGTAAAGCAGCACGGTCGCGGATGGCGAACAGGCCGGTGTCGCCACTCACCGGGCGCGCGCCTTCGCGCACGAGCTTCATGCCGTTGTAGCCTTTGGGGTTATGGCTGGCTGTGACCATGATGCCGCCGCCCACGCCTTGCGCCTCGCAGTGGAAGGTCTGGAAATAGACTTCTTCGGTGCCACACAGGCCGATGTCGATGACATCAGCGCCCGCCTCGGTTATGCCGCGCATCAGCGCTTCGGCCAGCATGGGGCTTTCGAGACGCACGTCATATCCGACGACGACGGTACCGGGATTGATTTCATCCACAAACGCCCGCCCGATGAGATAGGCGAGTTCGGCATCCAGCTGCGCGGGCACTTGGCCGCGAATGTCGTAGGCTTTAAAGCAACTCAAGTCCATATCAGCAACGCCCATAGTGGTCTTCTGCGCGGACGATGTCGTCTTCACCCAGGTAATCGCCGCTTTGCACTTCGATCATGACGAGGTTAATCACGCCGGGATTTTCCAGGCGGTGCATATGCCCAGCGGGTATGAAGGTGGATTCATTGGTATTCAATAAAAAAACCTTGTCGCCATTGGTGACGCGCGCCATGCCGTTGACGACAATCCAATGCTCACTGCGGTGATGGTGCATTTGTAATGAAAGTGTGGCACCGGGTTTGACTTCGATGCGCTTCATTTTGAAACGCTCACCCTCTTCCAGCACCGTGTAGGTTCCCCAGGGGCGATGCACGGTTTGATGTAGAAGGTGGCTTTCATGTCCGCGAGCCTTGAGTTCGGCCACGACTTCGCGCACATCTTGCGCGTGATCCTTGTGTGCGATCAGCAGCGCGTCGGGCGTATCGACCACAATCAGGTTATCGATACCTACGGTCGCCACGAGGCGATGTGGGCTACGGACGAGACAGTTATGGGTATTGATGGCGACGACTTCGCCATCAAACACATTGCCCTCGGCATCGGAAGGCGACGCATCGGCAAAAGCCGTCCAGGAACCAATGTCGGACCAGCCCATATCGGCGGCGACAACGGCCACACGCTCGGAGCGCTCCATGATGGCGTAATCGATGGAGATATCCGCCATGCGTTCAAAATCCTCTGGCTGGAATTCCACCATGTCCATGCCAGCCACATGGATCTGATTGGCGTGCTCAACCGCGATTTGGCAAGCCGCGAGCAACTCGGGCGCATGGCGTTCGAACTCGGCGAGGATCGTGCTGACCTTGAAGCAGAACATGCCACCGTTCCAGGAATACCGGCCAGAATCTAAATACGCTTGAGCCGTTTCACGATCCGGTTTTTCAACAAACTGGCGCACGCGATAAGCGGCGACACCTTCTTCAAGGGCGAGTGGCTCTGCATCTCGTTCGATATAACCGAAACCGGTTTCAGGTGATTGCGGCGCAATTCCAAAGGTAACCAGCCAATTTTGATTAGCGACGTTTTTCGCCACCTGAACGGCCCCGGAAAATGCGCCAACGTCAGCAATCAGATGATCGGCTGGCAATACGAGCATCAGCGCATCTGAGCCTGCACGAACTTGTAGATCCAGCGCGGCCAAGGCGATGGCTACAGCCGTATTTTTGCCGGTAGGTTCCAGCAATAAACGCGGCCGTTCAGCTGAGGAGCCGCGCAGTGCATCCGCAGTAAGAAACCGCAAAGACTCGTTCGTGATTACCGTCAACGGGGCGACTGAAGGAATCTGCTTGATCCGTTCAATCGTTTTATCGAACAGGGTCTGCCCATCGACCAACGGCATGAACGGCTTTGGGAATGCCTTGCGTGAGGCAGGCCACAAACGCGTACCAGCCCCGCCACTTAATATGAACGGATAGATCATCAGATTGCTTCCCAACTTTCATTAAATTCTGACGCTAGGGTCATTTTGCCATGGCTCAATTCAAATACCCGATCACATAACTCACCCAGAAGCGCGTGATCATGCGAGGCAAACACAAAAATCTCGGCCTTGGCGATCAAATCACGCATGCGAGCTTTAGCTTTTTCCTGAAACCCGGCATCGCCCGTGCCGAACATTTCATCGACCAGCAGAATTTCCGGCTGGCCGCTGGTGGCTACGGCAAACATGAGCCGCATGGTCATACCAGACGAATAGGTACGCACGGGCAGGTTTAAGAAATCGCCCAACTCGGTGAATTCCTCGATCTCGGGGATTTTGGTGCGCATTTCCTTGAGCGGGATACCCATGAGCATGCCCATCCGCAGAATGTTCTCATAGCCGGAGAGTTCGGGGTCCATGCCAGAGCCAATCTCAAGCACCGTAGCCGTGCGCCCTTCGCGGATCACTCGCCCGCGATCCGGGGTATAGATGCCCGCCATGGTGCGCAACAACGTGCTTTTACCGGCGCCGTTGTGGCCGATCAATCCAATCGAATCGCCGCTTTTCAATTCAAAGCTGACACCATCCAGTGCGGTAACCGCGACGGTTTGCCCTGCCTCTGCGGCGATTTTCCCACCCGTGGCAATCCGCATGAACTGATGCCGCAACGATTGCGCGCGCGCGTTGTAGATGGGGTATCGGATCGATACATGCTCGAAAATTAAATGCGCCATGGCGCTAAATCCAATACGGGATGCGGGTGCGGCGGGCGTGGAACAGCCAGAGGGTCACGAGCCAGCCGATCACCGTCATCCCCAACAGCACCGGCCAAACGAACCAAGGGCTGGTATGCCCCAAAAGCGGATCGCGTACAGCAGTGATGAAGTAACTGAACGGGTTCACCCAGATTACCCAGCTACCCACGCCCAACTGTTCGGCCTTGAATAGCACCGGCGACATAAAGAACAGCAGAGGCATAAAGTTGGCAATGGCAGTTTCGGTATCGCGATAACGGGCGGCAAACATGCCGATAAACAGACTCATCCAACTTAAGTTGAGCACAGTAAGCAAAAAGGCAGGCAACGCCAAACATGCGCTCCAATGCCATTCCGGCGGGTAGATGAGGAACACGATCACAATCACGACTGCGTTATGCGCCAGATTGATCAAATGCCGCAAGATGAGTTTCAACGGGTGAAAAAACATCGGCAGCTGCACATTACGAATAAGCTGCGCGTTCTGAATGAATACTTGACTGCTTTCGGTAATGATCCCGGCGATAAATCCCCAAAGAATCAAACCCACGGTGAGCAACGGGATGAACTGCGCCTTGTCCATCTTGAACAAGGTACTCCAGACAAAACCCAAGCCACCAACACCGATAGCCGTGCCCAAAGTAAGCCAAAAGGGCCCCAGCATGCTGCGCTTGTAGCGTGCCTTGGTGTCACTCCAGGAGAGAAACAACGCGGCAGGCATATTGGCTAACGCGCGAACGATATCGGATCGGGTATCACCAGAACGGGTATTCATACTGGATTCTTATTGAACGAAAGACGGCATGATAGCGGTTTATGCTGGGGCGATAAACCAAAAACCAAAATCAGAATCTTAAGTGGAATAGAAACAACAAAGTCAGACGCCCTCTTCCTGAACGAATAACTGCCACCATTGATCACGTGTGGATTTACGTGTTTTAGAGCGATACATGGTGGCATCGGCCTTGCGCAGTAGGGTATCGCCATCCTTACCGTCCTGCGGATACAGAGCAAACCCACCGGACAAACCTACCGTTGCCAACCTATCTGGCGCCACCTGAAAGCCTTCTTCAACCGCTTCATGCAGGCGGCTGAGTGCTAACTGCAAGTGAGTAATGACATGATCCGGGTCAATATCACCAATGACGACTACAAACTCATCCCCTCCCAGGCGCACAAGGAAATCCTGTGCGCGCAGACGAGATCGCAAGCGCCCCGCCAACTCCCTCAAAAGTCGATCGCCCGTTTCATGCCCAAACTGATCGTTGACGGGTTTGAAATCATCCAGATCCATCATGCCAAGCACCAGCACCCGGCCATCGTTTCTGGCCCGTGCGAGTGCTTGAGGTAAATAGTGTTCCAGGGCGAAGCGGTTGGGCAGATCAGTCAGGCGATCGTGTCGGGCTCGGTAGGCTTCTTCCGACTGCAAGGTCACAAGGCGTTGTTTGTTGTCCAATTCATCCAAACCACGCCCCAGCAATTCGGCCACCCGTTCGCACAGCTCGACGGTTTGAGGATCGAATACATCATGCTCCTCGGAAACAAATCCCATGACTGCCCACATCTCGCCGCCTCGTCTTACGGGTGTGACCAACGCAGAATGCCACCGATGCGCTCTAAGAAACGAATGGTATCCATCAAGCCGCACGTTACCCAGCAAGTCATTTTCAATTGCCGTCTTCTGGGTCAGCCATGCCCGTACGATGAGTTGATCCCGCGCGCTTTCGGCAACCACTGAGATGACGCCTGGTAACTCTTCAGCGCCACTACCGGTAGACGCGAGGACATCCATGACGCCATCGGCATTTGGTTTCCTCAAGTAGATGGCATTAAAAGGAGTTTCGTGAACAAGCTTTTCGCAGGTACCCACGAGCATATCGGGCACAGTTTGTGCACGCAGCACGACGTCTGCCTGCTGCATAAGCGCACGATACAACCCTTGCAAGCGCATGATCTGGTTACGCTGCCGGATGTTCTGCAAGCCACGCTCGATGCTTAGTACGAGGTTTTCAAAAAATGAAATAGCGTCCTGGTCGAGCACGTCTTCGCTATGGCCACATACCGTGAGCACAGTCGAAAGTGCACCGCCAATACGAATCGGCAAGGAGACAATACTCCGTGCAACAGGCCCTCCGCCACTATCGTCTGTCGATGGACGCTCATACGAAAGGAATAGGGTTTGATTTTCGCGCCAGCATCGCTGAGCCGGGTGCTCTTTTCCCAATTGGCTGGAAGACAACGGTTGCTCACCCTGAATGGAGAGACATTCCGAATGCCAATTCACCTCACCTGAGGTTGCCAGAACATTAAAATCGCTCCCATTCTGCTGAGGCGAACCGATCCAGGCCAGTTTCAGAGCGTTGTTCTTACTCAAGGCTCCGCAAACGAATTTGTACAAATCATGGTCTGTGACGTGCTGCATGGTGGCCGGATTGGCACTGAACTGATTGAGCTCGGCCAGCAGCTCCCGAAAACCGGCAATACGATGCAGACGTTGCGCTTGCGCCTCACGCTCGGTCGCATCTAGAACGGTCCAGACGCTATGTATTCCCTCGTTGTCGGTAAACAGCCGACCCGATACATCACATGTCACGACACGCCCGTCCCGGCGCACACAAGCCACCGATTGCCGTTGCACGGCATGGGATTTGGTCATTTTGGAAAACACCTTGTCGAGGCGCGCATATTCAATATCGCTGACAAAAAAATCCCGAACCGGCATCCCCGCCATTTCATCAAGCGTGTATCCAAACATGTGAGCTGCCTGAGGATTACAGCTTTTGACCACCCGATCCTTAACCAGAAACACGCCGACCAGCGCGTTGTTGAACAAAGCGTTTTGCAGCTTCCGGGCATCCAGCCGGTCCAGACCACGCGAGATGCTCAATGCCAGTTCGCGAAGTACATCCTGCAATGGCCCATCAAAGACATCGGGCTCAGCGTGATACACCGCAAGTACGGCGAATATTTTACCGCCGCGCAAAACAGGCAGCGTGGCGGTCGACTTCAAGCCGAACTGCTGCGCCCTCGCCTGCCACGGTCGCAAAAATTCTGTTTTTTCAAAAGAGGTATTGAAATGATCGCAGCCCTCGCGCCAGGTTCGCCCCATTGTCCCTAGCCCCTCCGGCAGATTCGGATCGGCAGAAACAAATAGATCGTCGATAAAGCCAGTCGCCCCGGAAGCCGCTAAAAATCGGAACTTAAGTGTGTCATCCGGGCGAGCAAGCATGACCAGCTTCAGATGTGCGTAGCGCACGGCAAGATCACAGAGGGGCTGAAACAATTCCTGCTCATTCTCTGCCGAGGCAATTTTCTGGCTCACCTTCGCCAGCATGTGATGAAAATCGATCAGACGGTTTTTCTGGTCGGTCAGTCGCTGACGCTCAACGGCCTGATTGGCGTGATGCAGCAGGGCACCAACGAGCGTTGCTGCAAACTCGAGCAGCAGGATATCTTCTTCCGTCGGTGTGGCAGAGGTCATTGCAGATAAGGCAAAGGTGCCGAGCAGGTGATCGTTATGAAATACAGGGTAGGACCAGCAGGACCGCAGCTGCCACTGCTGCGCGATGGGGCGCAAATCATCCCAGCGTGCGTCCGTATCGATATCGCAAACCAGAGCAGGCTCGCCACCATGCGCCGCATGTCCACATGAACCGGCCTGCGCACCGGGCGTCAACCCATTGAGTGCCTCGATCAACCCCTGGGGTACGCTGGGTGCGGCAAACACGTAGAGTTTCTCGCCGCCACCCTCGGCCCACATGATGCTGGCGATCTTTCCCGGACACATCTGCTCGACCCGAAGGCAGACGCGCTCAGCCAGATCCCTCGGCGATTGACCCGCCACGAGATCCCGCAGAACGGACATGGATAGATCGAGAAAAGCTTCTGCGGGGGTAGTCATGAATCAGGACGATTCCTTGTTATCAATGCGCTGCACGACTGAATTCGCGGAGCAATCGGTCTTTTGTGATCTTCATTCAAAGACCAAAGAGTCAACTCAACCGCCTCATCATAACCAATTTACTTACTAAGGCATTCAATTTGATCCAGACCTTGCTTCTCCTGAAAAACCTCGCCGGGAACGCCGTGCCGGAAACACCCCGAAAATCAAGGATAATCCTGCCGTGTCGGGCGAATCATCAACTCGTTGATGTGAATGTGGGGTGACTGAGAAACCACAAAATCGATGGCATTGGCAATATCCTCGCCATACAGCAATGGCCCGAAATCTGTATTGAATTTATCCACCAGATGATCGTCGTAGCCCGCGGCATCCTGAAAACCGCTGACGACAATGCCCGGCTCGATCACCGTCACCCGAACGCCATGCTTGCCCACCTCACGCCGCAACCCTTCGGCCAGCGCCTGCACGGCGAACTTGGTCGAACCATAGACGGCACTGAACGGCGAAATATTGCGCCCAACGACCGAGCCGATCACGACGATATCGGCCGCTTGCCGAGGGAAATCCGCTGCCTGCTTCTCAACCAGCGCCTGCGCCGCCTTCTGCATCAACAAAGCAGCACCCAACACATTGAGCTTGAATACTTGTTCGTACTCCGCCAGATCGACTTCGGTCAGCAGACCACCCAATCCACGCCCGGCATTGACCACGACAATATCCGCCGGGCGCGCGAAATACGCTTGCGCGGCATCCAGAAGCTGATCGACCACCGAGGCTTCACCCGCGTCTCCGGCCACACCAAAAAAGCCATCACCCAATTCAACCGCCAATGCTTTGAGCTTCTCGGCACTGCGGGCATTGCCGATCACGCCGTATCCGCTCTGAATGAATTTCCGTACGGTCGCCTCACCAATACCCGAGGTCGCGCCGGTCACAACAGCCACACGAGAAAATCGTGCGGGTGCCTGGGAAACGTTCTTTATCGGCATATTTTGTATGGATGAATTCTGAACCGATGGATTTTGCTGAGTCATACCAATTCCTCGATGAGCTGAAGGGAAAACCTACCAGAAGCGACCCATCCAAATGGCGCAGCCACCTAATAAGATGAGACCAACATAAAACACCGACCGGATGCCCTGAGCCACTTTCTGATTAATCAGAGGGGTAATGTAGACCACTTTTCGAGTTCCTGTCAGCGGCCACCTACCTCCTCGTCCATTACTCTGTGCGCTTCTGGCATGTGCACGCGCAACCGGGTCAGGCATTTTTGACGCGAAAATGACAAGCGAATACCAATCAGCGCCAACAACAAACCGCCCAGATCCCAAGACCTGGTTTTACCCCCTTCGACTACCCAGAGCCATGCTCGACGTGCAATCAAATACCAAAATCGGTCTCTGACGAGGCGCTGGGGTTGATGACGTTGATTGATCGCAGCCATCAGAAGCATCCCTCTACGTCAGCCGACGCATCCGGGGCTGGTTGAAGGATCAGGGCAAGAGGGCAGCGGACCAGCTCCAACCAGCTCCAAAAGGCCCACCAAAGACTATTCAAAACGATCCATGAATGGCCTCTGAAATCCAGTTGACAGTGTATTCTCTCAACTACGCTTCAGACTCATTTAGGGATTGGAAAATACTTTGGACATGCGCGATTGCTCCGCCACATCCAAGACCTACACTCAGAAGAACACGCCATACATTCAATCAGATGCCCCATTTTCGACACAACCGACCGAGCTAGAGACATGTCAACACCGAACAGTCAATCATCATTTCCTGTTGTCATCATCAACACTGGCGGCACTTTCAATAAACGATACCAGCCGTTGACCGGTCTCCTGACCGTCGCGAACGATGAGCGAACTATTGAAGATCTATTGCATTCAGCGGCGTCGAATCTTGATCTGCATCTGATCGGGGTGGTTCACAAGGACAGTCTGGATATGACACAGGATGACCGCACTTCAGTCTGCGAGACCATTCGCAACTTACCCCCTTCGTTGAATGCGGCACCCATCATCATCATTCATGGCACTGACACGATGCATGAAACCGCCCTTTTCCTCGACGAGGCCGAATTGAATCGAGTTATTATCATGACAGGTGCCATGCGTCCTGCACAGATTGATCCGATTGAAGCATCTCTGCACCTGGGCATGACGCTCGGATTTGCCGCAGCATCACCACACCCAGGGGTGTACATCGCCATGCACGGACGAGTACTCCCCTACAGTCAATATCGAAAAAATCGCAGCTTGGGCATTTTTCAGCCGTCATAAACGGCAAAAGCCCCGCAAAAGCGGGGCTTATCAATCAGGCACGATGGCTTCAACTCAACGCTAAAACCATGCGTCTCAGGCTTAGCAGGAGCTCAGACCTGGATTACCCTTCACACCGATCAAACGCGGCTCGTTGATCTTAACTGGTTTGATGTGCTTCTTATCGCGCAACCAAGTCTCGACCTGATCCCAGATCATCTTGCCGGTATCGCCCGGGATTTCACCCGGTTTTTGCACAGACGCCCAGCCGGCAACCTTGTATTTCTTATTGGGATCCAGCGGCTTGCCATCGAGTGACATCTCGGAAATGCGCTTGCCTTTGACTTCGTTCGGCGCACAGGCGTACGTCATGCCGCCAATACGGACCATGTCGCCACCTTGCTGATAGTACGGGTCTTCGTTGAAAATATTGTCGCACACGTCTTCGAGAATGCCTTTGATTTGCTCGCCGGTGAACTCATTCACGGTCACGTTCGGGTAGGTCAAGCCCACTTCGGTCATCAGGTCGCCATATTTGATCGGCTCGCCCGGAACAAGAGAAGTACCCCAGCGAACCCCCGGAGAGAAGGAGATTTGGCAATCGTTGGCGTCAATGATGGCCTGGCAGATCAGCTGATCCCAGGAACCGGTGAAGTTACCGCGGCGGTACAGCAGACCTTCGTTGGTAGCAACGACTTCATCCAGTCGCTTCTTAGCGTTGAAGGTTTTGCCCTGGAAGGTGACGTCCTGGTTGGTCATCTTCTCGATCAACGCCGCCATTTCCTTATCGGGTTCGATGAAGTCAGCGAATACTGGCAGCAAGTGGTATTTGAAGTCCTGCAATTTGCCGTTCTTGAAGTCCATGTCGAGTACGCCGAGGAACTTGCTGTTTGAACCGGCGTTGGTCACGATGGTCTTGCCGCCCGGGTTCTTGACGATTGTCGGGTGCGGAACCGCATCGTGGGTGTGACCGCCCATAATGGCGTCGATGCCAGAAACCTGTGAAGCCAGCTTCAAGTCAACGTCCATGCCGTTGTGCGACAGTACAACGACGCACTCGGCACCTTCTTTACGCGCCTTGTTGACGACATCCTGCATGTCTTCCGGGTTGATACCGAATGTCCAGCCTTCCACCATCCAACGTGGGTTGGCGATGGGTGTGTACGGGAATGCCTGACCGACAATTGCCACCTTGACACCATTCTGTTCACGAATGATGTAGGGCTTGAATACGCGCTCTTCGAAATCTTCGCTACGGATGTTCTGAGCAACGAATGTCATGTTGCCAGCGGCTTCAAGCTGCTTGATGCCATCCATCATGCGGTCTTTGCCATACGTGGCTTCCCAGTGGGAAGTAAAGGCATCGAGGCCGAACAGTTTCTGCGCATCGATCTGGCATTGTGCGTTGGTCCACAGCGCAAGGCCGGTACCTTGCCAGTTATCACCACCATCAAGAACCAGAGCGCCTGGACGCTGGGCCTTCATGTGCTTAACGAGGGTCAGCAGGTGTGCGTAACCGCCAACCTTGCCGTATTTCTTGGCGGCCTCAACATAGTTAAGGCAGGTGAAGGCATGCGCTTCAGGCGTGTTCGGCTTGAGTCCGAAGTGCTTCAGGAATGCTTCACCAACCAGGTGAGGCGGGTTGCCTTTCATGGAGCCAATACCCAGGTTGATACTTGGCTCACGGAAATAGACAGGATCCAACTGCGCGTGAATGTCGGTGTAATGCAGGATGTGCACGTTACCGAATTTGGGCACTTCGTACATGTTGCCAGAGGCACGGTTCGCCTTGACGGTATTGGCAACGGTTTGGTTGCCCGTGCCCGCCTGGGCGGTTTCCAGATTGATACCGGCTGCCGATGCTGCTGCGAGCATTTGCAGGAATTCCCGACGAGATAAATTCATTCGTTGATCTCCGTTATTGGATTTTTTTAAGTGCGCACGCGCAGTGCAGAACAGGTTTGTCTGAAGCGAACCATTATTAATATCGCCAGAGACCCAAAAAGTTCGAAACCGCAGCCCAAGATTTAACCACACTGCCACTGTCGACGACAGCAAAAATACTTATGTGTACAAAAGCAAAGCACACACCTGTGCCATATGATGGATAAATCAGGCTGCGACGTCGGACGTCATTCCTCCGAAATAGTTCCTTAAAGCACATCGTCTATCAGGCCAGTCGAGCGGGCAAATCAGGATCGATCAAGTCCAGTGCAAGACGATCCAGTGCCAGCTCCTCATTCAATGGGTGCCTGGCTGATTGCAGGAATTCGAGCAAGACGCGATGAACCTTGAGCCAGTGCGACTTGGTGCGGGCACCGACCAGCTTTTGAACGAACGGTTGCATCGATGCGGGGGCTTCGGTCGGAAGACCCGAATGCATACGCATTACCTCGACCCATAGCCGCATCAACCAGCGGGCGAGCACGTCCCGATCCATGGTTTGCCACTGCTTGACGACCGGCAGTACCTGGTCACGTTCCGTCATCAAACGTACCCACGCCGTTGTCGGCGATTGCCAATCCCATGCAGGCGGCGAACCGTCCATCAGTCGGTCGTCACCAATAAACCAGAGCAATTCGGCCTCTTCGGTGGCAAGGCCATATTGCTGCGTCAGCCAATCGACCAGTGTCGCGCGGTGGGGCACCGTAATCGCCAATCGCTGTATGCGGGATCGGATGGTAGATGGCAATAGATCGGCACGTTCGGATGTCATCAGAAACAGGCTGCCCGGTGGCGGCTCTTCAAGCAATTTGAGCAACCCGTTGGCGGCACTGCGATTCATGCGTTCGGCCTGTTCGATCAAGGCCACGCGCAGCGGACCGTAACGCGTCAGGCTGAAGCTTTCGATCAACGCCCGGATGTCATCAACGGAAATATCCTTGTTCGCGCCATCACGAACCAGGAGTTGAATATCGGGATGCGTGCCCGCGCGGCGTAACCGACAAGCAGCGCATTCACCGCAGGCGCGCTCCGCCCCCGGCGTCGTAACGGGGTCGGCGCACAATAGATACGCCGCCATTTCCCTCGCCAGAGTGAGCGAACCCAAACCCGAGGCACCGGTAACCAGCAAGCCATGCGGCAGCCGATTCTGCCGGTGCATCGACAAAAAGCGCTCCCAAGATGGTAGAAGCCATGGCATGTCGGCCACACCAACCGAGGAATTGGGCCAAGGCGATTCCGCCGCAAGATCTTCTCCCGCGTTTTTGGGTTTTGCCTTATCGGCTTCTACTTTGCTGGTTCTGGCCCTAGCCATGATCGCCCCTCCCCTGCGGGAAACGTGCTGCAAGTACAGTTTGTATCTGGGTCTGCACCTCCACAATCGGCGCGGCGGCATCGATCAACGCAAAGCGCGATGACTGCCTGGCCAACTCAAGAAAGCCTGCGCGGACACGTTCAAAAAAATCATGGCGCTCACGTTCGAATCGGTCGTGGGCACACGCTCCTCGCCGGGCCGCTGCTCGCTTCATGCCGATATCCACGGGCAGATCGAGCAACAAGGTCAAATCGGGTGATACGCCCTGTTCTGCCGCCTGTGCCAAGATTTCGATCAATGATCGATCCATGCCACGCCCCGCACCCTGATAGGCACGGGAGGAGTCGGTGAAGCGGTCGCTGATCACCACTTTGCCCGCTGCCAATCCGGGCTTGATCCTTCCTGCCACATGTTGTGCACGGGCTGCGAACATCAGCATGAGCTCACTGGGCGGCACCAGATCTTCCTCTGCCGGATTGAGCAGGAGTTGACGAATTGCTTCGGCAATCGGTGTACCGCCCGGCTCCCGTGTGCAATCCACTTCCCGACCGTGGGCGCCAAACCACTCAGCCACGCCCGCGATGGCGGTGGACTTGCCCGCGCCTTCGACCCCCTCGATGGTGATAAATATTCCGGGTAGGTTCATGAATGCTCGGTCATTGGTGAGTTCATTGCGTTTTATGGGGCTCGGATACACGCGTGTTTTCGATACGACGCCAGGACTGCACGGCTTGATTGTGTCCACGCAATGTGAGCGAAAAGGTATGCCCACCGCTGCCATTGGCAACAAAATACAAGGCATCGGTTTTATCGGGGTGCGTCACAGCCTGCAGTGCGGCTGCGGACGGCAGGGCAATCGGCGTCGGCGGCAATCCGGTACGGGTGTAGGAATTGTACGGCGTATCGGCGCGCAGTTGGCTTAGCGTCAGACTTCGCGGCGAACTGTCCTCGTCAACCTGCCCCCGAGTTGCCTCGGCCACACCGTAAATGACAGCAGGATCGGTCTGTAATCGCATCCCGATGTTCAATCGGTTGATGAACACACCCGCCACCATGGCACGTTCATCGGGCAGGCCGGTTTCCTTTTCAACGATGGAGGCCAGAATCAACGCGTCGTAGGGCGTTTTCAAGGGTAGACCGGGTGCGCGATCCGCCCATGCAGCATCCAGATGCGACCGCATCGAGCGGTAAGCTTCCTGCAGAATCTTTTTGTCCGTAGTGCCGCGCGTGAACACATAGGTATCGGGGAACAACCAGCCCTCAAGATGGGTGATGGGCCAATGCATCTCGGCGATGATCTGGGCCTGATCCAGCCCGTTCAGGGTGTGTTTAATTTCTTTTTGCGCCGCGAGCTTGTTCAGAAAATCCTGGGCCGTATCTCCTTCGGGGATGGTGATGTGATAACGCACCACATCGCCCGCAACCAAACGATCGAGAAAACCGAGCAACCGATCCTGATCGGTAATCCGGTATTCACCCGCCTGAATCGAGCGCGCTTTACCACTCAATCGAGCCGCCCACGAGAACACAGTCGGATTGACCCTGGCACCGGAGGCATCAGCTATTTTGGCGATTTGCCGCGCGTCCGCACCACCGGGGATTTCAATCGTGACCGCCGCAGCGCCAGCAGGCAGCAAGGGTTGGGTGAGAAAAACACCAACCCGGCCGACCATCCATACGGTGGCGAACAAAAGCCCCATCGTGAACAGCCAGACCCACAAAAAACCGATCGCCCTATTCATAGTACCCAGCCATTTCACCAAACATTTTCCGACAACGCACTTGGCTGCCGCTATCAAGAACCGCTACCTGACGCTGCAAAGCGAACCAGGCCGAATCGACAGGTTCACCCCCTTCACCTGCCCGAATAGCACACAGGCGATGCCAGCGCGCCACCAGCTCCATGGATTGGTCAACAGACAACACACGCCCCGCCAGACGACCAATCGGCAGCACGCCCCGGACGGCATTGCTGATCGCAGCGGCCTGCGCCAAAGCCAGGCGGCCGATGGACACGGGTGCAATCGTCACATCCAGATAGCGACACAACAAGGCACGAACTATCCCGGCAATGGCAGCCCCCTGAATCGGCGGCGTAAACCAGCGACCTTCTTCCTGCCAGTAAAAATTACTTTGTGTTCCGCCCAGTACCAGACCATTCTCGTCATGGATTAGGCACTCATCGACCCCCTCCGGCCAAGCCGCGCGCGCCAGCACTTGGGGCAGACGATTGAGATGCTTGAGTCCGCTGAGTGCCGATATTGGGATACCGCCGGATTGCTTGAGCAGACCAACGCTTAATCCCTGAACCGACCATTGCGAATCCGCCGCAGGCACACCACCGATCAAAACAGCAAGTGTTGGCTCAACCGGTTCCGCACGATGATAGCCCCGCTGCCCCGATCCTGCCGTGTACATGAGTTTTACCACGGCCTCCGACTTGCCACTCTGCTCAACCGCCGAATCAATGGCAGCGCGCACGTCGTTTTCATCAGGGATCGGCAAGCCCAGCGCGCAACAGGTGTAACTCATTCTGGCGAAGTGCTCCGACCACCAGGACAACTTACTACGGGATAACCGCATCGTTTCAAACAGACCATCGCCGTAGGCCAGACCGCGATCCTGCATGGTGAAGGGTGCAAAGTGCTTCATGGCAGATCACCACGTACACCGGAGCCGGTCAACGCCATCAACAGCCCCCGGGCTTTCTCTTCGGTTTCCGTGCATTCACGTTCGGGCTCGCTATCGGCCACAATGCCAGCGCCGGTTCGAAATTCGCCCTGGCCGTCCTTCGCCAGAAACACGGTTCGAATCAGAATGTTGCTGTCCATCCGACCATCCAGACTCAAATAGCCGACGCTGCCCGTGTAGGGGCCACGGCCGGTCTGCTCCAGTTCCGCCAGAATTTCCATGCAACGCACCTTGGGGCAACCGGTGATCGTGCCGCCCGGAAATACGGCGGCCAGCAGATCGAACACCGACTGACCGGGACGCAACTGTCCAGATACATTCGATACCAGATGATGCACGTGCGCAAAAGACTCCAGCACCATCAATTCATCCACGCGAACACTACCCGGCTGGCACACGCGGCCAAGATCGTTGCGTTCCAGATCGATCAGCATCACATGCTCGGCGCGCTCCTTGGGATGCGCTCGGAGCTCGGCCATCAGCGCAGCATCACGCGCGCTGTCGGCATCCCGACGGCGCGTACCGGCAATCGGACGCGTCGAAACATGGCCACCACTATGATCGGCCAGACGCTCGGGCGACGAGCTGATGATCTCGCCCTCTGGCAGGCGATACCACGCCGCAAACGGCGCGGGGTTATGCTGCTCCAAACGGCGGAAGATACTCAGCCCGGCATCGGCTTGAGGCGCGCGGAATCGCCAGGCGCGCGATAGATTGGCCTGAAAGACATCACCGGCACGAAGATACGCCAGAATCTTCCGCACACCCGACCGATAACGCGCCGGATCATCTGCCTGCAAGGCTTGAATCTCCAAGGTTGAGTCGGCCTGAGGCGTGGCGCTGAACGCAGCCAGGAATGAACGCAGGGATTCGGCATCAACAGGCGATTGCCCGTCGTGAACCAGCCAGGTTTTGTGATGCAGATGATCGAATACCAGTGCGTCGCTGTGATACTGGGCCACAGCGACCGGGAACCCTACCCGGTCGGCCGCAGCAAATCGCGGCAGACCCAGGCTCGGTTCGATTTGCCCCGCCAGTTCATAGGAAAGATAAAAACTCCAACCGCCGACAAAAGGCAATTCGGTCGAGAAGTCGGCAGGTGGCTTTGGAAAGGCCTTCACTGCCAAACCAAAGGCGGAGAGGAAATGGGATTCGGTCGTCAGCGCCTGATGCAAGCCTGTCGCGTGCAGTATGCCCTGCGCATCCAGACGTAATTCGGCGCGCGCCGCGCCAAACAGGATGGACCAGCGAGCATTGTTCTGCCCCGACTCGCTCGCGGCCCCCGACGCCAGACTCGCGAACAGATGCGAGAATCGCCCGGGCGCCTGAGAGATAAGATCCGGAAAATCGGCCGCTGTTATGCCTTCAATTTGTTCGATGACCGGTGAACACGTCCTCGCGGAGGGTGTTTTACTGGACATGGAACAGATGAAACCGGTTCACGTCGATCACACGCGCCGGAAAATCAGCGTGCCATTGGTGCCGCCGAAACCGAAGGAATTGGACATGACCACATCAAGACCGCGAACCTCGCGCGCTGTGTGGGGCACGAAATCCAGATCGCAACCTTCGGAAGGCTCAAAGAGATTGATCGTCGGTGGCAAAACCTGGTCGCGCAAGGCCAACAGGGAGAACACCGCCTCAATACCTCCGGCGGCACCCAACAGATGGCCGGTCATGGATTTGGTGGAGCTGATCGGGCAACGCTTGGCGTGCTCGCCGAAGGCTGCGTGCAAGGCCGCCACCTCGGCCAGATCACCGGCCTGTGTCGAGGTGCCGTGGGCGTTCACGTAACCGATGTCTTCAGGATTGACCTTGGCATCCTGCATGGCCGCCAGCATACAGCGGCGCGCGCCGTCACCGTCGGAAGAAGGTGACGTCATGTGATAGGCATCGGCGCTCATGCCGAAACCGATCAACTCACCGTAGATGTTCGCGCCGCGCGCCCTGGCATGATCCAATGATTCGAGCACCAGTACGCCAGCGCCTTCACCCAGGACGAAACCGTCACGATCCTTATCCCAAGGCCGCGAGGCATGTTCAGGATCATCGTTACGGGTCGACAACGCACGCGCAGCGGAGAAACCGGCCACGCCCAGCGGGGAAACGGCGCCTTCAGCACCACCGGCAATCATCACATCCGCATCACCGTATGCGATCAAGCGCGCCGCCTGACCGATGCTGTGTGTACCCGCCGCGCAGGCGGTAACTGTGGCCAGATTTGGCCCGCGGAAGCCGTAACGGATTGAAAGTTGACCGGACACCATATTCACGATCGCACCGGGCACGAAGAACGGGGACACACGTCGCGGGCCCTGTTGCGCCAATGTCATGGTATTGCGCTCGATCCCCTCCAAACCACCAATACCGGAACCGATCAATGTACCGACACGATCGTAGTTCAATGTGTCACTGATCAGACCGGCATCTTCGATCGCTTCGATTGCAGCCGCGATCCCGTAATGGATAAATGGCTCCATCTTCTTGATTTCTTTGGCGGGAATGAACTGGGCTGCATCGAAATCGCGTAACGTACCTGCGATTTGCGAAGCCATCGCACTAACATCGAAACGATCAATCCTGCGAACCCCCGAGCGGCCTTCAAGAATGCCAGCCCAGCTGGATGCCACCGTATTACCCAGAGGGGTCAACGCCCCCAACCCAGTCACCACCACACGTTGCTTGCTCATGCGTTCAAATCCATATCTTTTCTTTTTTCATATAAAAAAACCGCGCCGGGATAACCCAGGGCGCGGCCTTTTATTCAATCAACCACCCAGACCCCGGGGCATACCCAGGGCCGCGAGTTATGCGTCTTTGTGGGCGTTGATGTAATCAATGGCCAACTGTACGGTTGTGATTTTTTCAGCTTCTTCGTCAGGAATTTCGCACTCGAACTCCTCTTCCAAAGCCATCACCAACTCGACGGTGTCGAGAGAATCAGCGCCCAGATCATCAACGAATGAAGCTTCATTGGTGACTTCTTCTTCCTTAACACCCAGCTGTTCTACAACAATCTTCTTCACGCGTTCGTCAACGGTGCTCATAACGATTCAACCTCGATTTAAGACAAATTGGTTCAAGGGCGCTTGCCCGAGATGGCAGGCATTCTAGTTAAAACCGGCCAAACCGCAAAATAAAAATCACTTCAGCGCACTCGGGCTACCTGATCAAAAAACAAAGAACATTAACATAAATAACTGATTATTTTAATAAATACAGATCAGCTCATGTACATACCACCGTTGACATGCAGGGTATGACCGGTCACATAAGCGGCATCGTCGCTCGCCAAAAAGCGAACACAGCCGGCAATTTCTGCCGGATCGCCCAGCCGCCCCAGAGGAACATTCGCCAACAATGCTGTCTTATGCGCCTCGGGCAGGTCGCGCGTCATGTCGGTATCGATGAACCCGGGTGCCACCACGTTGACCGTGATGTTTCGCGCCCCCACTTCTCGGGCCAAGGACTTGGAAAAGCCCATCAGACCGGCTTTGGCGGCCGCATAGTTGGTTTGGCCTGCATTCCCCATGGAACCAACCACCGAGGCAATCGAGATGATCCGGCCCCAACGAGCGCGGGTCATGCCACGCAAGACCTTTTGCGATAGACGGAATACCGAGGTGAGATTGGTATCGATGATGGCGGACCAGTCATCGTCCTTCATGCGCATGAGCAGGGTATCACGAGTAATGCCCGCGTTGTTGACCAACACTGCCACAGTGCCGAAACGGGACTCGATCTCGACGAGAACGGCATCGATTTGTGCACTATCGGTCACATCAAGACGCATCCCAGCACCACCCAGCGGTGCCAGGCGCTCGTTGATGGCCGCCGCACCCGAATCGGAGGTTGCCGTACCGATCACCACCGCGCCTGCTTGCGCGAGCTGCTCGGCGATGGCCGCACCAATGCCGCGGGACGCTCCCGTCACCAACGCGACCTTGCCATTCAAACCATCAGTCCGACCTTTTGTTTCATTACTCATCTTTAATTCCTCTTGAAAATGGCTCTCGAATAAGTGATCAGCGAACGTGGGGGGGTCAGGAAATAACCGCAGCCAGAGTGGCTTCGTCGAATACGGCTTTGCCAGTCACCCCTTTTTCGATACGCTTTGCCAGACCAGTCAGCACCTTACCGGGGCCAAATTCGAACTGACGGTTGCAGCCGCGACCATGCAGGGCCTGCACACAAGCCACCCACTGTACCGGACGGTACAACTGCTCAACCAATGCATGACGGATGGCAACCGCGTCGTCGTGGGTTTGCGCATCAACATTATGCAGGACGGGAAGCACGGGCGGTTTGATCATAACCTTGGCCAGATAGGCATCCAATTCGCGGGCGGCGTCAATCATCAGACTCGAATGGGAAGGCACACTGACCGGCAGCGGCACAAAGCGCTTGGCACCGGCCGCCTTGGCCAATTCTTCGGCACGCGCCACGGCAGCCGCATCACCGGTGATGACCACCTGCCCGGGCGAGTTGAAGTTCACCGCTTCGCAAACCTGCCCTTGCGCAGCCTCGGCACAAACGCTCAAAACCGCTTCATCAGTCAGCCCCAGCAGGGCCGCCATGGCTCCGGCTCCAGGCGCAACGGCTGCCTGCATCAGACGTCCCCGTTCAAACACGAGGGCCACGGCATCGGCAAAGTCGATACTTTCTGCAGCGACGAGCGCGGCATACTCGCCCAGACTGTGCCCGGCCAACGCAATCGGCTTGTGCCCACCCGCCGCCAGATAAATGCGCCACGCCGCCACATCAGCCGCCAGCATGGCCGGCTGGGTGATTTCCGTGCGATCCAGTTCCGCCGCATCCCCATTCGCCACCAAGGCCCACAAATCCAAATCCAGCACGTCGCTGGCCTCACGATAAACAGCCTGAGCCAGGGGCTGATACCCATTCCAGCCGCTACTCATGCCAATGGACTGCGAACCCTGTCCCGGAAAAACACCTGCAATCATGCTGATTCCCCACGATCATTATTTTTATGAAAAAAACTGCGCGCCATGCTATCACAGTCAAAATCATCGCCCGATTCTGACCACTGAGTGATGTCTCATGGGATAAATCACGAAGTTGTCATATAAAGTCGACAACCTATTTCATTCTCCATAAATATTGAGCTGTCATCCGTGCATATTCTAATGATCTCCGATGTGTACTTCCCGAGAATCAACGGTGTATCGACCTCCATCCAGAGCTTTCGCAGCGAATTGATCGCCTCGGGACATCGGGTAACCCTGATCTGCCCGGACTACCCCGAATCAATCACACTGGAACGCGCCAAAGATCAACACGATGATGAAGATATTTTGCGCCTGCCTTCGCGTAAGGTGCTGCTTGATCCAGAAGATCGGATGATGAGTTACGGCGCCACCACCAACCTGTTACCGATCCTGCGGGGACGAACGATAGATCTCATCCATATACACACCCCCTTCGTGGCCCATTACGCGGGGGTAAAACTGGCACGCAAACTGGCCATTCCGGTCGTCGAGAGCTATCACACCTTCTTCGAGGAATATCTCTACAACTACATTCGCTGGGCACCCAGAAACTGGCTGAAGCGGGCAGCGCGTTTTTTCTCGAAAAGCCAGTGCAATGCCGTCGATGCCCTCGTCGTGCCCTCCTCACCCATGCGCGACGCCCTGCAAACCTATGGTGTGAGCGCCGAGATGCACATCATCCCGACCGGACTCAACCTCGATGCATTCCGCACACCGCCGACATCGGATTTCAGAGCAAAACTATCGATCAGAGACGACCAGCCCATTCTTTTGTATGTCGGCCGGGTCGCACTGGAAAAAAATATTGATTTCCTGCTGGACATGATGCCCTTCGTCCTGAAAGAAACACCCGAAGCCATTCTGGTCATCGCCGGCGAAGGCCCGGCAGAATCCCACCTTCAACGCAAAGTTGCGGATATGGGATTACAGGCTTCTGTCAAATTTGTGGGCTACATGAGGCGGGATGGCGCCTTGCAGGATGCCTATCGTGCCGCCGATCTGTTCGTATTTGCCTCCCGAACCGAAACCCAGGGACTGGTTCTGCTGGAAGCACTGGCGCTCGGCACGCCGGTTGTCGCGCTGGGGGTCATGGGCACACTGGATGTACTGAATCCCGACGGCGGCTGCGTGATCGCACCGGATGATCCATCCGGGTTCGCCGAGGCCGTCAATCAAACCCTGAATCAACCCGATCGCTACCAGCAATTGGTCGATCAGGCCCCGCGCTATGCAGAGACCTGGACCGCCGCCCAAAAGACACAACAGCTACTGGAAATGTACCAGCAACAACTCGCCAAGCATACAACCTCTTGATATAAGCAAAAGAAATTAAAGACAAACAGATCGTTTTCAGGTAATATGCGCCGAAATTCCATCACGGCTCGATAAGCGCGACATTCCAACGCGCACATGTCGCGCCTTTTCTGTTCGTCCAATTCGGACGACATTCCCCCTAGAAGAGCCCTGAAATACTCATGTCTGAAGAAAACACCATTCTATTTTCCGATTTCGCCCTCGCCGCACCCCTGCTGCGATCGGTCGAAGAACTGGGCTACGAAAGCCCTTCACCCATACAAGCCAAAAGCATTCCAGTCCTGCTGGAAGGCAAAGACGTACTGGGCATGGCGCAAACCGGCACCGGCAAAACCGGTGCGTTCGCCCTACCTTTGCTGAGCCGGATCGACATCAACCTGCGTGCACCCCAACTGCTGGTACTGGCGCCAACACGTGAACTGGCAATCCAGGTCGCCGAAGCCATGCAGACCTACGCCCGTCACCTGCCGGACTTTCATGTTCTGCCCGTCTACGGCGGACAGGCAATGGAGCCCCAACTGCGCGGCCTGAAGCGTGGCGTGCACGTGGTGGTTGGCACACCGGGACGCATCCAGGATCACATCAAGCGTGGCACCCTGAAACTCAATCAAATTCAGGCCGTTGTACTGGATGAAGCCGACGAAATGCTGCGCATGGGCTTTATCGATGACGTGGACGAAATCTTAAGCAAGACCCCGGCAAACCGTCAGGTCGCACTGTTCTCCGCCACCATGCCCGATCAGATTCGCCGCATTGCCCAGCGTCATCTGCGCAACCCGGTCGAGATTGCGATCAAATCCAGCACCTCTACCGTCAAGGCCATCAACCAGCGCTACTGGGCCGTCAGCGGCATGCACAAACTCGATGCGCTGACCCGTATCCTGGAAGTCGAAGAGTTTGACGCGGTGATCATTTTCGTGCGCACCAAAGTGGCCACCACCGAACTGGCCGAAAAGCTGGAAGCGCGTGGCTACGCTGCCTCTCCGTTGAATGGCGACATGAATCAGGCCATGCGTGAAAAGGCAATCGATCGCCTCAAGCGCGGATCACTCGACATCATCATCGCGACCGACGTGGCCGCTCGGGGTATTGATGTGCCGCGGGTCAGCCACGTGATTAACTACGATATTCCGCTGGACACCGAATCCTATGTTCACCGCATCGGTCGTACCGGTCGTGCCGGTCGCTCGGGTGAAGCCATCCTGTTTGTCGCCCCGCGCGAAAAACGCATGCTGGGCGCCATCGAACGCGCCACAGGCCAGTTGATCACGCCCATGCGTCTGCCGAGCCAGAGCGATATCGCAGACAAACGTTCTGCCGCGTTCAAGAATCAGATCAGCGAAGCGATGGAATCGGAAGATCTGTCTTTCTTTGAAACATTGATTGAGGAATACCAGTCTGAACACGACGTCGGCTTGCCGGAAATCGCAGCGGCACTCGCCTATCTGGCGCAGAAGGATCGCCCGCTGCTGCCGGCCGAAATCAAGGAATCGGCGCAGGTCAGCTTTGGTGACCGCCAAGATCGCGGCCAAGGTCGGGATCAGGATCGTCGCGACGAGCCCCGTCGTCCACGTCAGAACGATGATATGGCGCGCATCAAGTACCGGATCGAGATCGGCCACGAGCACGGCGTCCAGCCGAAGAACATCGTCGGCGCACTGGCCAACGAAGCGGGCATTGACAGCAAATACATCGGCGCGATTCGCATCTTCGACAGCCACAGCACCGTAGACTTGCCCGAGGGCATGCCAAACGAAGTGTTCACGCAGCTCAAGCGTTTGCACGTTTTGGGCGTACCGCTCGATATCAGCGAAGCCGGTCCCACTGATAGCGAAGGCGAGCGTGGTGACAACCGCCGCCCACCGGCCGGCCCGCGCAAATTCGGTCCTCGTGGTGGTGCTGATTCCTTCGGTGGCAAACCCCGTCGCTCGAAACCACGCAGCTAAGGAAAGGTTTGCACAAATGCAAAGCCCTCTTAAATCCCCCTCACTCCCCCTTTTTCAAAGGGGGAGAATCTCACATTCAAAAAGAATGGACTGATTCCCCCTTTTACGGAAACGGCACCCCGAAGAAATTCGCCGGTGCCGTTTTTTTTCGTCCCGAATTCACCCGTATCATGCAGAATGACAAGTTCACAGCAGGTAGTGAAGTGAGGGAATAAAATGTTGCAGAAAAAGCAAAACGCGACCATTACCTACACCGGAATCGAGACACCGATCGGGCTTGTATTCGCCGCTTTTTCACGCGGCGCGCTGTGTCGAATCTCCTCTGGAACCGAAGCCGAATTCCTGCGAATCATCACACCATCGGCGGGTGAAGCCCCCATCAGAGCCGATTCGATTCTGCATGACTATTCACGCCAAATTCTTGCTGTTTTCATGGAAGATGCCACTATGAAGCTGCCCATTTGCCTCAACACACTGACACCCTTCCAGCAGCGCGTGCTCGGCAAGACGGCCGAGATTCCCCGGGGTCAGGTTCGAAGCTACGGCTGGGTCGCTCAGGCGATTGGCAGCCCCAATGCCCACCGGGCGGTCGGCACGGCGCTGGCACTAAATCCTTTGCCGTTTGTGATTCCCTGCCATCGGGTCGTGCGCTCAGATGGCAGGCTGGGCGCGTATTCTGGCGGCGGCACGGCGGTCAAAGCCCGCTTGCTGACACTGGAAGACGTTCAGGTAGCACAGGCTTCTGGTAATTTCATCGTTCAAATGCCGTTCAACCCCACTTGAAACATTACCAAAGCTGGCTGGGTAATCAGACGCCATTCAAACGCGCTTCAATTTGCTTCGCAGCGGCTTTCAGGCTTGCAACCCACGCCTCCTGGCGACGCTCGATCGGACAGGAAATCGACAACCCGGCCACCGGAACGCCATCCATGTCCCGCACCAACACACCGATGCAGCCGACGCCAACTTCGGCCTCTTCATTATCGAACGCCACGCCGGTTTGCGCGGCTTCAAGACAGGTTTTGATCAGCGTGTCCGTATTGCGGATCGTATTGGCGGTCATGGCCAGCAGACCGGTGCGTTCGGCGTAACGGGTCATCGCGGGCACACCCTCCGCACCCAACAGGATTTTGCCCACGGATGTCACGTGCAGCGGCGCCCGAGTGCCGATTACCTGTTCCACACGCATCATGCGATTGGGAACGGAGCGCTCCACATACACCACCTCATCCCCTTCCCGCACGGTGAGATTGACACTCTCGCCCAACTCATCGCGCAGGGCATCCAGTACGGGTAAGGCGATTTCCCGCCAGCGCGGGGCGGGGCGCGCCCTGGCCGCCAGTCGCACCATGGCGCTGCCCAACGCGTAACCGTCCGGATGTTTGTCGACCCAGTGATGATCCGCCAATGCTGCCAGAATGCGGTGCGCGGTAGAGGGGTGCAGACCACATTCTGCCGCCACGACTTTCAATGTGACCGGATGCGGGTAACGCGCCAGCGCCTGCATCAGGCACACGGCGCGGTCGATGACCTGAATACCGCCTGCGCGTTCGCCGGATTCGTTCATGCCAGATTCACTCATCAAGGGCGCTCCATCTCAAGGACCAATCAGATAAATTTCACACGATCAAATCAAACCCAGTTTAATTTCACATTGTGAAAACGATTTTGCATTGAGAAATTATGAAAGCTCGTTAAAGTCCCCGTCAAGGTAAAAAACACCGTCAACCCACCTATCAGATCGACTGCACAGAACAACCGAAACTTAAGGAACGCGACATGAGCAACCCGACATTCACCCAAGGCATTCAATACTTCAATCCCGCGTGGCCGCGTTTCGACGAACTCGCCAGGACACCGGCCGTTCCCGAAGGCGCGACCGCGATTGCCGACGTCCACAGTGAGGCAGCGGCGTTCCAGACCCTGCTCACCGCCGACGCGCTGCGTTACCTCACGCTGCAGATCACCGGCTCCAAGGGTTCGGGCCACCCCGGCGGTTATGCCTCCTCTGCCGATGTTCATGCAGCGCTGATGCTGCTGGGCCACAAGAACATGGTCACCGAAGTCGGCCACCACGCGCCGGGCTTCTACAGCGCCATGTTCCTGGATCGGTCACTCGAACACATGGGCATCCACACGGTTGAAGAAATGCGCGCACGCTTCCGTGAAAAGCATGGTCTGCTCGGTCACCTTTCCGGTGCGATTCCCGGCTTGCTGGCACCGGCAGGCCCGTTGGGTCAGGGGCAACATTTCGCCATGGCGGGCGCCTACCTGCATCGCGACAAGCTGTTCCCGGTCACCATCGGCGACGGCGGCATGGGCGAACCGTACATCCTGAACTCGATGATGCACTTCAATACCTCCTTCCCGGACATCACGAACTTCCTGCCGATTCTGGTCTGGAACGGTTATAGCCAGGAACACCATTCCATGTGCTCGCTGTGGAGCAACGAACGCATGAAGGAATACTGGCATGGGCACGGCTTCAAGGAAGTCATCCTCATCAACGCCAAAGATTTCGACGATGCCGAGCAGAAAGGCGAGTACGTCGATTCGACCCTGTTCTCGCACGAGGCCCGTCTGGCCTTCGGCAAGGCTGTCCTCGAAGCCACCGACAAGGCGGCGAAATCCGCGCTGGGCGGCACGTTCACCGCGCTCATCATCAAGCAGATCAAGGGGGCGGGCGTCCACACGCACGGTGCCAAGTCGCACAACCTGTATCCGGCCGATACGCTCGACAAGCCACACATCATCGATGCGCTGAAGACCCGTGCGCTCGCGCCGGAGGCCTGGGTGCTGGTTCGCAGCAATCTCGTTCGCGCCGGTGGCGGATCGGCCGTTCATACCGCGGTGACCGAGCACGAATTGCCGCTGGCCGATCTCGGCACGCTGCCGATCCAGAATTTCACCGTCGGCGAGTCGCAGGTTCCGGCCACGGTATTCGGTGCACTGGTTGCGCACGTCGGCCAGAAAGATCCGCGTTTCATCGTCACCAATGCCGACGGTAATGAAGCCTCGGCCATGAAGAACATCAACGACGCGCTCAAGATTCGTCACCCCTCGACCGACCCGCTGTACAACCAGGTTCCAACCGGCCGTGTCTACGAGCCGTTGAATGAAGACGCCTGCGCCGGTCTGGCTGCCGGTCTCGCGCTGTTCGGTTCGCGTGCCATCTGGTTGTCGTATGAAAGCTTCGCGATCAACGGCTGGCCGATCGTTCAGACCGTCGCCCAGGCAATGGCCGAACTGCGCCGCAAGACACCGTCGATGATCAGCATGTTCACCGCCGGTGCGCTGGAACAGGGCCGAAACGGCTGGACGCATCAACGTCCGGAAATCGAAGGCCACTTCGCCGCGATGATGAAGAACGGCAACAGCTTCCTGCTCTACCCGGCCGATGCCAACATGATCCAGGCCGCCTACGCCTGGGCACTGAACAGCTACAACAAGTGCATCACCATCGTTGCGTCGAAAACGGCACTGCCGGTCTACACCACACCGGAACAGGCCAAGACGGCCATCGAACAAGGTGGCGTTGCCCTGTACGAAAGCGCGGGTGGCGACAAGACCGTCGTCCTCGCAGCCACGGGCGACATGGTCTTCCTGCCGGTTTTCGCCGCGAAGGATGAATTGGAAAAGGCAGGCTTCAAGGTACGCATCGTTGCCGCCGCCAATCCGCGTCAGCTCTATCGTCCGACCGATGTCGCCTGGGACAGCGTGCCCGAGTCCGACAATGGCTTCATGAGCGACGCGGCGTTCAACGCCCTGTTCGACGGCGACATGCTCGTCGCGGTCAGCGGCGGTTCGTCCGCACCGTTGGAGCCGATCCTGGTTCGCAGCCGTGCCGCCCGTCGCGACGTATTCTCGTGGAAGCGCGGTGAAACCACCGCCAGCCCGCAGGAACTGTTCGAGCTGAACGGCATGACCGGCACCGACATCGCCGCACGCGTCAAGGCTGCGTTCTAAGCAAGAGCCGTCGATCAGCTACACCCAAATCAGGCCATTAATTGGCCAAAAATTAGGTAACAGATTGTGCAAACCAAGATTATTGCGCTGGACGACGACCCGACCGGTTCACAAACCGTCCACGGTTGCCTGCTGCTGACCCGGTGGGATGAAGCCACGTTGCTCGAAGCGCTCAATGACGAGTCGCCGCTGTTTTTCGTGCTCACCAACACCCGGGGCATGGATGCGGCCAGTGCGGCGCGAGTAACCCGTGAGGTCTGCCGCAACCTCAATGCGGCACTCAAAACCCGCAGCGAGGCCGGGCATCCGATCAATCCGATCCTGGTCAGCCGCTCAGACTCGACTCTGCGCGGTCACTACCCTGTCGAGACCGACGTGATCGCCGAAGAACTCGGCCCGTTCGACGCACATTTCCTCGTTCCGGCCTTCATCGAAGCGGGGCGAATCACGCGTAACAGCCAGCATTACCTGCTGGTCGATGGCAAGCCGGTACCCACGCATGAAACCGAATTCGCCCGCGATTCGGTCTTCGGTTACAGCACCAGCTACCTGCCCGATTACGTGGCCGAAAAAACAGCCGGGCGCATTCCAGCAGAAGCGGTCACACGTTTCGTGCTGGACGAAATTCGCAACAACGGCATCCAGTCCAGGCTTGCCAATTTGAGCGGCAATGCCTGCGCCGTGGTCGACGCGGAAACTCAGGACGACCTGAACCGCTTCGCCCGCGACGTGATGGCCGTGGCCGCAACCGGCAAGCGCTTCCTGTTCCGCAGCGCCGCCAGCCTGCTCACGGCGCTGGCCAACCTGCCGCCGCAATCGATTTGCGCCGAATCGATGCATCACTTCGTGCGAAACGGCAAACCGGGCGCGGTGGTCGTAGGCTCGCACGTCAAAAAGACCAGCGAACAACTCGAAGAACTGCTCAAGGAACCGGACATCGCACCCATCGAAGTCGATATCGAACGCATCGATACCGATAACGACGCATTGGTGGGCGATGTTCTGACCGCCGCCGAACGGGCATTTGCCGACGGCAAGACCTCGGTCATCTTCACGAGCCGGGTGGAAAAAACATTTGCCGATCAGGCGACTCGATTGGCCTTCGGCGAGCGGGTTTCGGCTACGCTGATGAAGATCGTCGCCGGGCTGCCCGGGGAACTCGGCTGGTTGATCAGCAAGGGAGGCATCACCTCCAACGACGTGCTGTCCACCGGCCTGAACCTCAAGGCATCCCGCGTGCTGGGCCAGATCCTGACCGGTTGCTCCGTGGTGCGCTGCCCCGCCGATCACCCCCGCTTCCCCTTGTTGCCGGTGGTGATTTTCCCCGGCAATGTGGGTGATCGCTTCGCCGTGGCCGAAGCCTGCCGCCGATTGCGTAGTCGCTGAGCCTCAAAAAAAGATAGGGGAAGACGCATGAGTATTGCCGCTGAACTCGCCGACGAATCGACGCCGCTCTGCCCGGAGCGGCGAAACACGCTGATCCAGCGACTGCGCGCCATCCTGCCGGATGCCGCCCTGCTCACCACGACCGAAGCCATGAAGCCGTTCGAATGCGACGGCTTGGCAGCGATCAAACGCATGCCCGCCGTGGTGGCACTGCCTGAAACCGTCGATCAGATTCAGGGTGTGTTACGACTGTGCAGCGAACTGGAAATTCCGGTGGTGGCGCGCGGCGCAGGTACGGGATTATCCGGCGGGGCGCTGCCCAGTGCGGACGGTTTGCTGCTCAGCCTGGCGAAGTTCAAGCAGATTCTGCACATCGACTCGGTCAACCGCACCGCGCGCGTCCAACCCGGCGTACGCAACCTCGCCATCTCCGAGGCGGCGGCGCCCTACGGCCTGTATTACGCGCCCGATCCGTCCTCGCAGATCGCCTGCACCATCGGCGGTAACGTGGCGGAAAACTCCGGCGGCGTGCACTGCCTGAAATATGGCCTGACGGTGCACAACGTGCTGGAAGTCACCTTCATCACCATGGAAGGCGAGAAGATGACCGTCGGCGGCCCGACGCTCGACACGGCGGGTTACGACATTCTTGCCCTGATGAACGGCTCCGAAGGCATGCTGGGCGTCATGGTCGAAGTGCTGGTACGCCTGTTGCCCATTCCGGAATGCGCCAAGGTATTGATGGCCGAGTTCGATTCCCTCGAAAACGCGGGACAGGCCGTGGCCGATATCATCGCCGCCGGGATCATTCCCGCCGGGCTCGAGATGATGGACAACAAAGCCATCCATGCCGCCGAGGCGTTTGTGCACGCGGGCTATCCGACCGAGGCCGCCGCCATTCTGCTCTGTGAACTCGACGGCACGGCCGAGGAAGTCGCCGAACTCCTGGCCGAAGTGGAAGCCGTGGTTCAGCGCTCGGGTGCCACGGGATTATGGATCGCCCGCAACGACGAGGAACGCGCCCGCTTCTGGGCCGGTCGCAAAGCGGCCTTTCCCGCTGTCGGCCGCCTCTCGCCCGACTACTACTGCATGGATGGCACAATCCCGCGCCGCGAACTCGCCTCCGTGCTCACACAGATCGACGCCATGAGCCATGAATTCGGGCTGGAAGTCGCCAACGTCTTCCATGCGGGCGACGGCAATCTGCACCCGCTGATTCTCTTCGATGCAAACAAACCCGGCGAACTCGACCGGGCGGAAGCCTTCGGTGAACGCATCCTGACGCTCTGCGTCGATGTGGGTGGCAGCGTGACTGGCGAGCATGGCGTCGGCGTGGAGAAACTCGCCCCGATGTGCGCGCAGTTCAAGCCAGAGGAACTCAAGCAGTTCTACGCCATCAAGGCCGCTTTCGATCCGCTCGGCCTGCTGAACCCAGGCAAGGCGGTGCCGACGCTGCAACGTTGTGCCGAATTCGGCGCGATGCACGTGCATCACAACCACCTGCCCCACCCCGATTTACCGCGTTTTTAAGAGGCGCGCATCACCGTGATCGATCAAGACATCAGCGCAGAACTGGCCGAACGCGTCAGGCAGGCCTACAACCAAGACCAGCCCGTATCGATTACCGGCAGCGGCAGCAAGTCATTTCTCGGACGAGAACCCGGCCCGGAATCGATCCGGCTCGATCTCACGTCCCACAGCGGCATTCTCGATTATGAACCGGCAGAACTGGTGCTAACCGCGCGCGCCGGGACACCACTGGCCGAGATTGAACGCGTACTCGCTGCGCAAGGCCAGATGCTGCCGTTCGAACCGCCCCAGTTTCAGGGGCAAGTGGATGGAACGGGCACATTGGGCGGCGCCGTTGCCACTGGTCTATCCGGCCCGGCCCGGCCGTGGCAAGGGGCGGTGCGCGATGCCGTGCTGGGCGTTCGGCTCATCAACGGCCAGGGGCAAATCCTGAAATTCGGCGGTCAGGTGATGAAAAACGTCGCCGGATATGATGTCTCCCGCCTGATGGTCGGCGCATTCGGCACCCTGGGCGTGCTGCTCGACATATCCGTGCGCGTCGTCCCCATGCCGCGCGCGCAGCAGACCCAGATCGTCGCCGCCACAGCAGAACAGGCTTTGATCCGCTTCGCCGAGTGGAACCAGAGCGCATTGCCGATCACGGCGGCTAGTTTTGCCGATGGGCGACTTCGAGTGCGACTGGGAGGCGCGCAAAGCGCCGTCCATAAGGCCGTGTTGCGCATCGGCGGCGACACGCTGACCGAAATGGATGCCACGCGCTACTGGCAGGACCTGCGCGACCATCGGCTCGATTTCTTCCAGCCGGATGTCGCGCCCGTCGATAACGATCTCTGGCGCGCAGCCGTCCCGCTGACGACACCGATCGACGCACTACCCGGTACCCCGCAACTCATCGACTGGGGTGGACAGCAGCGCTGGGTACACCTGACATCGGATCAAGCGACAGAATTCCGAACGCTGGTTGCCAGACAGTCAGGGCACGCCACCCTGTTCCGTCCGGCAAAATTCAAGTCGGCGGATACGGAGCGCTTCCAGCCGCTACCTCCACCCCTGCTCGCTCTGCATCAACGCATCAAGAAGGCGATGGACCCCAAGGGGATCTTTAATGCCGGGCGGCTTTTTCCGGAATAAACCTCTCGTTATCCCAAGGCGACACGTTATCGTATGCAAACCAATCTCCGCGCCGATCTGATCAACACACCCAGAGGCATCGAGGCCGAACGCATTCTGCGCGCCTGCGTGCACTGCGGGTTCTGCAATGCCACTTGCCCGACTTATCAATTGCTGGGCAATGAAGACGACGGCCCACGCGGGCGTATTTATCTGATCAAGCAAATGCTTGAAGGCGCACCGGTGACCGAGACCACCCGCACGCATCTGGATCGCTGCCTGACCTGCCGCAACTGCGAGACCACCTGCCCCTCCGGTGTGGAATACGGCAAGCTCGTCGATATCGGCCGCGCGGAGGTCGAAACCCAATCGCCCCGTTCACCCGCATCTCGCTTCTATCGTTATGTTCTGCGCCGGAGCCTGCTTTCACCCCGGCTGTTTGCGTTGGCACTGGGCGGTGCGCGCCTGTTCCGCCCACTACTGCCCGTCAGCCTGCAACAGAAAATTCCGCCCCAGCGGCCTGCGGGTAGCAGGCCAACAGCAGTCCACGCCCGGCAAATGATTCTGCTCGAAGGCTGTGTGCAACCGGCACTCTCACCCGACATCAACGGGGCCGCACGCCGCGTGTTCGATGCACTGGGCATCAGCCTCGTGGCCGCACCTTCGGTCGGCTGCTGCGGTGCGATCGAACACCATCTGAACGCTGAAGAAGCCGCGCGCGCGACCATGCGCCGCAACATCGATGCCTGGTGGTCACTCGTCGAATCCGGCGCGGAAGCCATTATCGTCACGGCCAGCGGCTGCGGCGTGCAGGTCAAGGACTATGGCCAAGCACTGGCTCAGGATGCCGATTACGCCGCCAAGGCTGCGAAGATTTCCGCCCTCACCCGTGATCCCATCGAGGTCTTGCTGGCCGAACAGGACAACACCAAATGGGCGGATTTGCGTTCGCACCACGCGGCAAAGAAGGCGCGTCGCATTGCCTTTCACCCCCCGTGCACGCTTCAGCATGGGCAGAAGCTCAAGGGCAAAACGGAAAAACTGCTGACTGATCTCGGTTTTGAACTCACGCCCGTACCCAATGCGCACCTGTGCTGCGGCTCAGCAGGTACCTACTCGATTCTGCAACCGGAACTTTCCGGCCAGCTCAAGAAACAGAAGATTCAGGCACTGGAGTCCGGCGAACCCGAACTGATCGCCACCGCCAATATCGGCTGCCAGACGCATCTGGCAAGCGGAACGGAACGGCGCGTGGTGCACTGGCTCACGCTGATCGACCCGGCGGCGACAGCTGTCGCCTGACTACCGCCGTAGCTTCTCGTTGTACGGTGCAGTCACACGCGCTGTTGCAAGGTCAGAGCAAACGGACATGTGCCGCTGCGCGGCGGGCTTTTTCGCGAGCGGCATCCGTCGTTTCATCCAATGCCAACATCACGCCCATCCGACGTTTGCCCGCAATCTCAGGCTTGCCGAACCAGCGCAATTGAGTATCCGGCGCTTCGAGCGCTTCAACCAACCCGGTCACCACCGGTGACGTACTGTTGCCATCAAGCAGCAAGGCCACCGAAGCGGCCGGACCACGAGTGCGGATATTGGGAATCGGCAAGCCGAGAAAAGCGCGCACGTGCAGGGCAAACTCGGAGAGGTCCTGCGAGATAAGCGTCACCATGCCGGTATCGTGTGGGCGGGGCGACACTTCACTGAACCAGACCTCATTGCCCCGCACGAATAGCTCCACGCCAAACAGACCATAGCCGCCCAAAGCATCAACCACCTTGGCGGCGATTTGCTCCGACTGCGCCAAGGCAGCCGCCGACATGGCCATCGGCTGCCAGCTTTCGCGGTAATCGCCATCGACCTGTACATGACCAATCGGCGGACAAAACGCGATACCACCGCGGTGGCGCACCGTCAGCAAGGTGATTTCATAGTCGAAATCGATCATGGATTCCACGATCACCCGGCCGCCACCGGCACGACCGCCCGCCTGCGCATAATCCCACGCTGCTTGAATCTGCGCTGTCGAGCGCACGACCGACTGCCCTTTGCCCGAAGAACTCATGACCGGCTTGACGACGCAGGGCAAACCGATCTGCTCGATCGCCTGGGTAAAATCCGCCAGCGAATCTGCGAAGACATAGCGACTGGTCGGCATCCCCAACTCTTCGGCGGCCAGGCGGCGGATACCCTCACGATTCATCGTCAATCGGGCCGCACGCGCATTCGGCACCACCTG
Source organism: Pseudomonadota bacterium (assembly GCA_021795795.1). The sequence continues at coordinate 89,045 of JAJYPA010000003.1, forward strand.
CCAGCCTTCGGCTTCCAGCTCCACCAGCGTCTGGGTCGCGATCGCCTCGATTTCCGGCACAATCAGTGAAGGCTTTTCCCGTTCGACCAAGGCACGCAAGGCACTGCCATCCAGCATATCGATTACGAACACGCGGTGGGCCACCTGCATAGCGGGCGCGTTCGCATAACGATCCACGGCGATGACTTCCAGCCCAAGCCGCTGCGCCTCGATCGCCACTTCCTTGCCCAACTCACCGCTGCCCAGCAGCATGATGCGCACAGCAGAAACGGACATGGGCGCGCCCAGTTGGGTTACCGGTTGATTCATATGCGCGGATGGAGAAACCATGTTGTCAGTACCAAAATCAAGTTTGAAGCCAGTCTGGATAACGACGACCAGATCCGGATGAAAAATGAATTAATGCAATCAGTCGGCCAGCGTACGGGATAAATCCAAATCAACTGAATGTACACCGCTGCCATAAAAGACGATGAGGCCGGGGTATCGAGCAGCGCCGGAGGGCGAAAACTCGAACCCGAAATGACGCTCAATGATGAAGTGACCATTTGATCGGCGCAAGCGCAGGCGCCGCATTCCGACTGAATCGTCCAACAACTGTACACCTGCCCGATCACAGGCGCTTTTGGCCAACGCCAGAGCGCGTCGATGAAATGTGTCCTGTTGCCACCAGAAGACAGACATACCCACGATAATCATCAAAATCAGCACATCACCAAAACTCAAGATAAAAGCCCCTCCGGTGATCATGCGGCCAGCGCAGCATCATAGACCAGAGAGCCAAAACATTTCACACCTCATAAAAAATCTCCAGAAGCAACAACCTACTTGCGTCCTTGGCCAAGCGCTTTATAATGCAAGGCCTTTTTATTGCCCGGTTGCGAATTACCACTTGACTCGCACCTTGAGAAAAGTTCATGCTTCAGGCAGTTTTTACCAAATCAATTCAATAGGATAGACATTTTCATGCCATCAGTACGTGTTCGGGACAACGAGCCCTTTGAAGTTGCAGTTCGTCGGTTTAAGCGCTCTTGCGAGAAAGCAGGCATCATCAGTGAACTGCGTGAGCGTGAGTTCTACGAGAAGCCGACGACCGAACGCAAGCGTAAAAACGCTGCCGCTGTCAAACGCAACCAAAAGCGCCTGTCCAAAGAACAATCACGTCGCGTTCGCCTGTTCTAAGA
>JAJYPA010000395.1 GCA_021795795.1 Pseudomonadota bacterium
CTTGAACAGCAGATATAGCGTCATCAGCTTGGTAATGCTGGCAATAGCGTAGGGCTGATAGGCATTTTTTACCGCAATGATAGCGCCGGTATCCGCATTCATCAGGATATAAGCCCGCGCATCTATGAGCGGAAGGCCGCTGGTCTGGGCCGCAGCGCGTGGTATGCAAAACAGAAAAATCACCACTAACGAAAGCAGGGAAAAGAGTCCCAGTCCTGTGAGAGGGAAACATTTTGCCGTCAGGAGTCCAGAATCTGTATCGGGTAAAGGAATAGAGGCCAGCATGGGAACACCTCATCGCATCGGCTATGTCTGGTTAAAGCGACTTCTCAGGATACTTCGATATTAGGCTATTTTTTCAAGATTGCCTATAGCCCAAATTCCGCGATTGAATAAGGCGGGTGTGGCTCAATGATGCGTGGAGCCGGTTTTGGCTCGGGTTTGTGGCCTCATTTAGCGATATATTTGTAAGAATACTGCTGATGGGTCGCGTTTTGCGCAGTTTCGGGTGATGGATACTCCCTCAAAACGCTGCAGAGAGCAGCCGCCCTCCTCGCGATATCCGCGACAGGCGCTTATTCCCTTTCGATCCACCTTGGCGGTACTGCCGCTGCGGTTGCTGGCGGCTGTTTCAGGTACCAGGCCGCATCTCCTTTCTCCGCAACGATCTGGGAGGCGTCGATATCCTAGGGTGTGGGTCCGGCGTCCGAGTTTACGCAGCCGATGGGCCACGATCCGGCGATTCACCCGATCCAATCCCGTCAGCCCTTCTCCCGTACGGCGCAACCAGTCGCCCGCCGCATCTGAGCTGGGCAGATGATCCAGATGCAGCAAGCTGCGTAAGCACTGATCCCTATGGATCATCCGTAAATCCTCCAGAGCGCGTCCACCCCCGGTCAGCATCAATACAAAGGGCAGAACGTGTTGAATCGCTCCATAACCCCGATTGCGCGGTCATGGGTTATTCCGTTGCGGCAAGCTTGAAAGGAAGCGCGGTTCGTGCCATTTTTGTCATCGGGTCCTCCTGTAAATCTCCCGGTAGGCGGATCTTTTCGTCGAGACTATTATACCGGAAACCCTTACAGATTGGGCCTTTCAATCTATTCTTGCCTTACTCCATCGCGGGATTAGGGTTAGGCGTTTTTGCGGCCAGACTAGGGTCCATCCCGCGCTTCAGGATCGCCTGTAGGGCAAATTTGAGGCCTTTGCGGTGGCTTCTGCGCGAGGGGGTCGCCGCACCGTTTGACGGGTTGCGGATCTGCCTTAAGATCTGTCACGGATGGGGCAGTTGGACTGCAGTGGTTGGTTGCTTTTCTGTGCGGATCGTCTAATTCTTCGAGCAGGACGACATCAGGGATGATAGTAGACAGCATGTATTGGCTGGCCCTGCCATCTCAAAAGAGGAGCATGCGTAGTGCAACGACACGGCAGCACATCCTTGCTTGAAGATCTGCTCACCCTGGCCACCGGGCTGCCATGGTGGATGGATTTAATGATGGCTGTCTTCGCCTATATCGGGTTCCACCTGTGGCATGTGCACTTCCTGCACGAAATGAATCCGATAAATAAGCCCGTGCCAGTCCCCGTCGTCGCTAACCCCGCAGCGGCAATACCCAACGCCGTAAACGCAGGCTTGGCCCGTGGCGGCATCGTGGTCGGAAATATTGTGACGGAAGTGTTCCAGTATGTCGCACCCAGGTTGTTAGTGATGGGCAGCATCTCGTCAGCCATCAGAGAACAGAAAATGAAACAGAGATCTTCTAGGCTGAAACTATCGCAACCAATTAGAGATTTTTTTGAATGAAAGTGCTAGAACCTCTTGATAAAGATATCATAACTTCTTTGCGGGTTCGCAAAGTCATCATTGCCGGCCATGTTGGATCTGGAAAAACGACGGCTCTTCAGACGCTTTTCGGCGGAGATGCCTTGACTACGGATGCGTCATACTCCGAGGCGACAACGGGAGACCGTAAAAAAACAACTACCGTTGCTATGGACTACGGGGTGATCACTTGTCCGCAGAGTGCCGATCGCCTACACATATATGCTACCCCAGGGCAAGAACGATTTGAGTTCATGTGGGATATTCTCGGAAAAAATACCGATGGCCTCATCGTTCTGATGGATGCCCGTCAACCTCAGCCAATTGCCGCAATGCATCTTTATTTGAATAAGTTACTTCCCTATTTGAAAAAACCGGCCGTGGTCGTTGGGCTCAACAAACTGAGTCAGGAGGAACGAACCACTTTGCAATTACCGCCTTATTTACGCCATGGTGACCTACGGTTACGATTGACTACCACTGATGTGCGTGACCGCGGTAATGTATTCCAATTGCTCCGGTTGCTGCTAACCGAAATAGCCAAGGGGTAATTGTGACGGCGCTGGATAATAATAATTATTTCCTCGGGCGCCAACCAATTATAGGACGCGATGGCGAGTTGGTCGCCTACGAGTTACTTTTTAGGTCAGGCACGATTAATGTGGCTAATGTGTTGGACGATGTTTTTGCCAGCGCTGCCGTCATACAATATGCTTTTTCCGACCTAGGCATACAAAAAGTGCTTGGTGAAAAAAGAGGGTTTATCAATTTATCTTCGGAATTGTTGATGAACGACATCATTGAAGTCCTGCCCAAGGAATTCGTGGTGCTGGAGATTCTTGAGACAATATCCATAACACCCGCCATGGTTCATCGCTGTCAGCAACTGAAGGGCTTGGGATACCTATTAGCTCTGGATGATATCGTTGAGCTTACTAGAGACCATGAAGCCATTCTGCCACTCATTAGTGTGGTAAAGATTGACATGCTGGCAATCTCCAAAGCTAAAGTCATTGAGATAAAAAGTAAACTGCAATCATATACCTGTAGCCTATTGGCTGAAAAGGTCAGCACTCCTGAGCAATATGAGTTTTGTCGGGAGTTAGGTTTCGACCTGTTTCAGGGATATTTTTTTGAGAGGCCAACTATTCTCTACGGCAAGGCTATTCAGCCTTCGACAATGGTGCTCCTTAATCTGCTTAGTCTGATATTGTCAGATGCGGAAACTAACCAGCTCGAGGATGCGTTGAAGCAATCACCTGATTTAGCAATCCGCCTGTTAAAAATGAGCAACACGGTCATGTTGCGTGCGCCAAATAAAATTTCTACTTTGCGAGAAGCAATTATTAGGATGGGTCGCACTCAACTGAGCCGATGGATGCAGATCATGGTGTTTGCCCAGCAAGGTGGTACCAATAAAATAAGCTCAAATCCGATCGTTCATACGGCAGCCGCGCGAGGATATATTATGGAAGGGCTGGCAAAAAAGCTTGGCTGGGTGACATTAAAGGATCGAGCTTTTATGGTGGGCATGCTCAGTTTGATGGATGCTCTGTTTGCACAGCCGTTGGCAGACCTTATCGAGCATCTTAACCTTGATGATAGTTTACAGAGTGCTCTGCTTATACGCGATGGAAAGCTTGGGACATTACTATCTCTGGTGGAAGCTAATGAGCATGGAAATATTAATTCAATGAACAGATTTATGGAAAGATTAGAGCCTGTTAACTACGATCTGCTAAACAGGTTGCAGATTAAGGCACTTGAGTGGGCTGATAGTTTTTAAGCCTGGTTCTGCTGCGTATTCCGGCGACCGCAGGCAGTGATTCCGCTGATCGTGGGCACCCCATTCTAGGGAAGTGGCACGGTGCTGGCAAATGGGGTGGCGCGTGGAATGGGCGTTATGTCCAGTTTTCGGGGGCGGGATGTCGTCACGGGGCTGAGGTTTTCGCTGGTATGCGGTACACTTTGCCCTAAAGTGTTCACACGGAAGCCAGATCAGTTATGCCCGTCGTCTTTCGCGCACAGGGGTACACCTTATTCTACTCCAACGAGGGCAATCCTCGTGAGCCTTTGCATGTCCATGTGCGCAAAGGAGCGGCGGTCGCCAAGTTCTGGTTGTACCCGGAGGTCTGTCTGGCGGAAAGCTACGGGTTGAACGGTCAGGAGCAGGGCACGCTGGCCGGGATCGTGGCCGCACGGCGGCAGGAGATTGAGGAGGCATGGCATGGGTTCTTTAGCTAAGGCAGTGCGTTTCGAGGGGGAGATGCTGTGGGTGGACTTGCTGGATGGGCGCACCCTGGGCGTGCCGCTGGCCTATTTCCCGCGTCTGTTGCGGGCCACGCCTGAACAGCGGGCGGTGTATGAGATCAGTGGCGGCGGCAGCGGGCTGCACTGGCCGGAGCTGGATGAGGATATGCTCGTGGCCGGGCTGCTGGTCGGGATCGGAGGCCAGACCCGGCATCACGAGAGCGCAGCCTGAACGTGCAGCGCATCAACGAAGACACCTTCCGGATTCTGGTCAACGCAAGGTCCGTCCGTAAAGTGACGATCCAGCCTGCACCTGGAACGGCAAGGACCGCTGGGCCGTCATTCTGAAGCTGGGCATGGACGAGGCCGTCATCAAATCGGCCCGCGAGGACGTGCGCACCTAGGCCAGTCTCGACAGTCTGGCGCGCTGGCTGAAGGCCTAGGGCTGTGGGGTGGCCGAGCTGCGGGTGGCGTGAGTCTCACCAAAAGCGGTTTATGTGATACTCACGATATGCCATAATTTGGGTATAGGCCAACGCCAGACCCGGATGAATCAATCCCGCCAGCCCTGTATGGAAGGTCACCCATAAATCATATAGGCTGATCGGTATGATAATAGATGCTTCGCTATCCTACGCCACACTGATCCAAAATCCGTTACTCTGGGCCATCGCCGGAGGGATCATTCTGATCGCCTTTTATATCCGCGCGGTGATTGGTTTTGGTTCCGGATTAATTGCAGTGGCTTTGCTGACGCTTATTTTTCCCATCAAAGAAGTGGTACCCGTGGTGCTGCTGCTGGACTTGCTCGGTTCCGTGCTGCTGGGAGCCTATGACTTCCGGGAAATACGCTGGCCGGAGTTACGCTGGCTGATTCCCGGCAGCGTGATCGGACTGGCCATCGGCTCCTTTATTCTCGCGGATACCAATGCCCAAAATCTTACCCGTTTTCTCGGCGTGTTCATTCTCGCCTATGTGGTCTATGCGCTGGTCATGAAGCCTGAGCGGCTACCGCGGGCCGCATTGCCCTGGGGCATGCCGCTGGGCATTTTCGGTGGCGTAGTGGGCAGTTTGTATGGTGGCGGAGGTCCACCCATTGTCGCCTACCTGCAAATGCGCCATCTCGACAAACGCGCCTTTCGCGCCACGTTTCAGGGCATTGCCCTCACTGACAATATTTTACGGGCCGTTATGTACATAGCACTGGCCCTGCTGACCTGGCAACTGACGGTGGGTTTTCTCCTGCTGATTCCACCGGTGCTGCTCGGCTTGTGGGCAGGCAATCACTTGCATATGCGCATCAATCAAAAGGCTTTTCTCATGGGGACCCTCGCGGTACTCGCGGTGGTCGGTCTAAAATATCTTCTCTGAACGAGGGAATGTGATATGGCTTTACGCAGCATGGATGAACTTCGGCAGCAGGCTCAGGGTGCATTATCCCTGAACATCGCCTTCATTGGCGTCGTCAACGGGCTTTTTAGCACCCTCCATATCCTGGGCAATGCGGACACCCTCACACTGGCGTCTGCTGCCGGGATGGATACTGGCTACGTGCTGCGCTGGTGTGATGCCGCCTATGCCTTTGGCTGGCTGGAACTAACCGATAATGAGCAATGGCGGCTGAGTGAGGATGGCGACAGCATGCGTCCGGAAGCCGCAAACAGCCGCGTGGGCGTAGCGGTGGGCGCAGTGCTCGCGGCACACATGGCGGAGCGGGCAGCGGGTCTCATGCGCACGGGTGAGCGTCCCGGCGAACAGGTGCTGGCCGAACGCGAAACCATTCTGCCCTGGTTCGGGCTGATGCTGGAGAACAATTTTCGCAAGACGTTCGAGGAAAAAATCTGCCCGGTCGTCCCCATCTTTGCCGAAGTCGATGCCCGCGGTGGGCTGGCGGTGGACCTGGGCTGCGGCAATGGCTGGTATTTGCGGGCGCTCGCCGCACGCTGCGGACATCTGCGAGGTCTGGGGCTAGATGGTTTCGCCGAAAACATCCGCCAGGCTAAGGAAAAAGCCCAAAGCGAGAGTCTTGCAGATCGCCTACATTTTGATGAAGGCGATATCCATCAGTTTTCCCTGCCAGAGCCTGCCGACCTCATCGCGATGAATCGCGCTCTGCATCATGTCTGGGAAAAGCGTGGTGAGATTTTTCAGCGACTGCACGCCAGCCTGAAACTCGAAGGCGCCATCGTCATCTGGGAACCGGCCTGGCCCGACGATCACCGCATGCTGCGTGAGCCGCCGCTACGCGGCATGGCCTTTCAAAATCTGACCGAGCATGTGCAGGGCAACCATTTCCTGCATCCGGAGGAAATTGCCGCAGCCCTCAGCGAGGCGGGTCTGAAACCAGAAATATTCCCCTTCGGTACTGATGTCGTAGTGGTAGGCCGGGCATAACTTGGAGTTTCCAGCGCAGAGAGCCACGCGCTACCAAGGAAGCGCCGACCGCCTCCATGCACCACGGCCCGTTGCATTACGGCGCACTTGCCTTTATCCTACGCGGCGATGGGGCGGTAGCTCAGCTGGGAGAGCGTCGCGTTCGCAATGCGAAGGTCGGGAGTTCGATCCTCCTCCGCTCCACCACTAAAAACAATGGCTTAGGCTTATAACCCAAGCCATTTTTCTTGCTAAATTGACTTTTCGCGGTAAATATACGCCACTAACCATGCTGATCGCGCGACAATGCGGGGTACAACATGGCGGCAATCAATCCCAGATTTGACAAAGACGGCAACCGAATCGGGTGGCAGGTCAGAGTCCGCAAACGCGGCTAACCCGCCCAAACACGGACTTGTCGCACCAAGGCCGCAGCGCAAGCGTGGGCGCGTCAGGTTGAAAATGAGATGGATCGGGGAGTTTTCGTTTCACGCAAGGGGGCGGAAAATACCACCTTGGTCGAAGCACTCGACCGGTACACAAAGGAAGTCTCTATGATGGACCCATTGGTCAAGACAGTTAGAGGGTGAGTTTAAGCTGGTCCGGTTGCTTCCACTGCAGCGGAATGGCGCTGCCTCAAATTATCCATGAGTGACGGTTACGTTTCGGTCTTTGGATGACGGACAGCTTCATCTGAACGAACATCTGCGAAAGATCTGCCTTGTCCCGCTTCCGTGAATGGAACAGCGATGCAGTGGTCTGGGGTGAAGCCAAAACCACGCCTACGCGAATTGACAGATGTAAGTGACGGAATTCAAGTTGCAATGTTTTTCTGGCGAACTGTAATCTTTCCTCAACCACATCCCTCAGCAACAGACAGTTTCAAGGTTGAAGTGCAACACCGCCGTTTAACCTCCTGATTTGTTGCGCCATTACTTCATCTGGCGTGCGAAATTCCAGAGATTTCCTAAGTCGATTATTGAGTTCCTCCGCCACCTGCGTCAAGTGCTGTTATGAGTATACCGACAGATCCCATCCCCTTGGGGGTAGGGGGTGGTGCGGGTATCCAGCGAAGCGGGGCATATTGACAATGGGGAAGTTCGAAAAACTCCCCATATGCAGTAAAATGTAGGGAGTAGATTTTAGGGCGGAGAGTCGCGATGGCGGGACTGGTCGGACAAACAGGATTTTTTCCCGGAGATCGTCGGTTGCGGGAG
>JAJYPA010000038.1 GCA_021795795.1 Pseudomonadota bacterium
TTCCGATCTTGGTGAGGCTGGCGCGCTGGAAGTGCTGGCGATTGAGCAGCAACAGAAGCAGTACGACCGCATGGAACAGAATCAGGCTCGCCGGTTGCGAGGCCAATGGCGTGAGTTCCAGCAACAGGCTGGCGATGCTCATCAGCACGGTCACCATCCAGGCCAACCGAGAACGAACCAACAATCCGAGCGACATGATGACCAGCAACACGCCGATCACATCATGGGGAATACCTCGAATTGCCAGTGAGCTGAACCCGCCGCTGAACTGTTCGATGGTTTGCTGGGGTAGAGCCAGAAATTCTTCGATCAACGACAGGGTCTGGGTGATCTGCATCAACCCTGATAAGCCGACAGCGAGGGCGATGGGGACATGCGGAAACCAGGCATCCATGTGCAAGGCGCGGGCGACCCGGTGGCGTAACGCTTGGAAGAATCTGAACGGATGCCTTAAGTGCGTATTCATGGTTGCCTGTTCATCACTGCCTGTTCATGAAAAGCTGTTGCTGGTTGCATGGTTGCGATTGTTCTGGATTCTGCCAGATTAGCGTGGCTGTGGCTGAAGTGATTCGGCACAAGTCGACGAATGCCCCTCACGGCGCCCGCTTGATCTCATTGAAGTGTTCCAGGGCCCGCTGGCGGCTGCCTTGGAGATCGACGATGGGGGCGGGGTAGGTTTTGCCGAGTGTGATTCCTGCCTGATGTAATGTATTTGTGTCTGCCGTCCAGGGCGCGTACAGATAGCGATTATGCAATCGCGCCAGTTCGGGCACCCAACGGCGAATGAAGGCGCCATCCGGATCGAATTTCTCGGCCTGCAACACGGGGTTGAAGATGCGGAAATACGGTGCGGCATCGGCCCCGGTACCGGCGGTCCATTGCCAGCCTGCGGTGTTGCTGGGTTCGTCCGCATCGATGAGCGTGTCCATGAACCACGCCGCGCCATGCCGCCAGTCGATCAACAGATTTTTGGTGAGAAACGAGGCCACGATCATCCGCGCGCGATTGTGCATCCATCCCGTATGCCAGAGGCAACGCATGGCGGCATCGACCACGGGGACACCTGTCTGGCCGCGTTGCCAGGCCCGTAAATCTTCCGGTGCATCACGCCATGCAAAGTGCAAAAACCGTTTATCCAATGGTGAATCGACGGTTTCGGGAAAATGAAAAGCGAGATAAGCACCGAATTCCCGCCAACCGAGTTCACGCACGAAATGCTCGACACCACGCGGTTCGAGCACGCTGCCGCGCGTATCGAGCAGGTGGCGCACAATCTGGCGCGGGCTGATTTCACCGAAATGCAGATGCGCGGAGAGTTTCGATACCCCGGTACCGATGAGCAGATTGCGAGCTTCGGCATAATCGTCGATCAGGGGCAGAAAGTCTTCAAACCTTTTCCAGGCGCCGGTTTCACCGGGTTGCCATTGCACATAGAAATCCAGATCCCAGGGGATTTTGGGCAACAACCCGAGATCTTCAACGTTAAGACTGTTGAGGTTATCGGGTACGTTTGGCAGGGCATCGGGCGCAGGCAGTGAAGGCAAATCCAGTCCGGCTGTGATCACGGCCTTCCAGTACGGTGTGAATACCTGAAAAGGTTTGCCCTGTTTGTTCATAATCTCCCAGGGCTCATGCAGGTAATTGCCATTGAAGGAGTGAACCTCGATTCCCGCGGCGCGCAAAGTGGCCTTGATCCGGCTGTCTTCTTCGCGTGCTGCCGGTTCCATGCGCCGATGCCAAACCACGCGGGTGGCGCCCGTTTCCCGAATCAGTTGCCGCAGCTCGGTCAACGGATCGCCACGTCGGATCACAAGCCGACTGCCCCGTGCTTCCAGACTTTTGGAAAGTGCTTTGAGGCTATGATGTCGCCACCAGCGCGCGGCACCGCCTTCAGGAAGGCCATGGCCACTTCCCATACCCGACTCAAGTGTTTCGGCGGTATGGATATAAACCGGTATGATGAGGCCTTTGTCCGTGGGTGCGCGCAGCACCGCATGGAGGGCAGGGTGGTCAGTGAGGCGCAGATCCTGACGGAACCAGACAAGTGTGGTCATATGATGGCAAACAAATACAAAAGGGCACCAATTATGGCAGCAGTCGGGCGATTTGGCGTCTGTAGCGTTGGTACCTAAGGAAAAGACTATGAGTGTTGGAATTGTGGCGCGGAAACCCTATGGCAAGGCCGCATTTTTGATTGCTTTGAGCGTGGTTTTGGCAGGTTGCCAGAAAGACCAACCCAAAGTCGATGTGCCTCCACCAGTGGTGCGTGTGGCGACCATTCAGCCCGGAACGCTGGATCAGCCGGACCTGACTGGCCTGGTCGTGGCAAAAACCCAGTCGGTAGTAGGCTTCCAGGTCGGAGGGCGGATTGCCGAACGGTTGGTCGAGCGGGGTGCCCGTGTCAAGGCGGGTGAAGTGTTGGCGAAGCTGGACCCTGCCGATCTTCGGGCAAAACTGGCAGCAGCCCAGGCTCAGGCACAACAGGCCGAAGCGCAGGCGCGGTTCGCGCAGCAGAACTTCGACCGCATTCAATCCTTGCTGACCAGGAAACTCGCCAGCCCGCAGGATTATGATCAGGCCAAATCCGGCCTACAAACCGCTCGTGCAGCACAAACAGCCAGTCGGGCGCAACTCGATCAGGCGAAACTGGCCTTGGATTATGCCGATCTCACGGCACCTTTTGCCGGTGTTGTGGCGTCGGTGGATGCCGATCAAGGTACGGTGGTGAGCGCGGGGCAGCCGGTGGTGACGTTGGCGGCAGGGCAGGCGCGACAGGCGCTGGTGGCTGTGCCGGAACAGCGTTTGACCAGCTTGCCGCATTCAGCCCAGGCGCAGATTTATGGCCAATCGACTCCGATCGATACCACGTTCGCTTCCGTAGACGGCGCGGTTGATCCGGCCAGTCGGACTTGGTCAGTCCGGTTCGACTTGGCAGAGAATCCTTCGGTGGTGGCCGGGTTGGGTCAAAGCGTCACCTTGTCGTTCGCCGGGCAATCCGTTTCGAAGATTGTTCCGATCTCGGCGATTCTCGGTCAGGGTAGTCAAGCCGCCGTGTTCGTGGTGCAGCGTGACGGCAAGGTGAAGATGCAGCCTATCACCGTAAACCGGCTGGAGCATGAATTCGCCGTGATTTCGACCGATCTGCCCACCGGTACCCCCATCGTCGCGCTCGGGGTCAATCGGCTCCATGATGGTGAGAAAGTTCGCATGCAGCCGGGCCTGGGAACAGACACGGGCACGGTGATCGAAACGGGAGATAAGCAGTGAGCGAACAGCCCACCCGCCCGTTCTCGGGGTTTAACCTGTCGGCACTGGCGGTGCGCGAGCGTGCCGTTACCTTGTATTTCATCATCATGGTGGCCTTGGTCGGCATTTACTCGTTCGTCTCCTTGGGGCGGGCGGAAGACCCGGCGTTCACGCTCAAGGTGATGGTGGTCACGGCGCAATGGCCGGGTGCCACGGCCCGGCAAATGCAGGATCAGGTGGCCGATCCCCTCGAAAAGGCCCTGCAGGATGTGCCCTATTTTGATCGGGTGGAAACCACCGCGCGCCCCGGTCGCATCGAAATGCTGGTCAATTTCCGTGAGGATACGCCGCCTGATCAGGTTCAACAGTCGTTCTATCAGGTGCGCAAGCACTTGGGTGATGTGGCACCGACACTGCCGCAAGGTGTGCGGGGGCCGTTCTTCAACGACGATTTTTCCGATGTGTATTTCACCCTCTATGCCCTGACAGCGCCGAAATTGCCTGAACGCGAACTGGCGCGTGAAGCGGAGCGTTTGCGTTCGGCCGTGCTGTCGGTGCCGGGTGTCGCTAAGGCGCATATTCTGGGCGAACAACCCGAGCAAGTGTTTGTCGATTTCGACCCCCATACCCTGAACGTACTGGGCATTACCCCGGCTGAGGTCGGCCGCGCCCTGGCCGCCCAGAACACCATCGTGCCTGCCGGTTTGATCGAAACGGCAGGGCCGCGACTCTATTTCCGGTTGGATTCAGGTTTCCGCGCGAGCGCCCCAGGTATGGTTCAGCGCATTGAAAACACCGCTCTGAATGTCCAGGGCAAGGTGATTCGCGTCGGCGACGTGGCGAAGGTGCGCCTCGGTTATGCCGATCCGCCGAGCTATATCATTCAAAGCGAAGGCCAGAATGTCATTATCGTCGGTGTGGTCATGGCGAAGAACGCCAATGGCCTGGCCCTGGGCAAGCGACTGGAGGCCTTCGAGAAATCCGAGTCCGGGTTACTGCCGTTGGGCGTCAAACTCACCAAGATCACCGATCAGGCCAATGCGATTGCGCTGGCCGTCAACACGTTTCAGCTCAAGTTCTTCATCGCGTTGGGTGTCGTGATGCTGGTCGGTTTCATCGCGCTGGGTTTGAGGGCCGGTCTGGTCGTCGCTTTGGCCGTGCCGCTGACGCTCAGCATCACCTTCGGTATCATGCTGATGACCGGAAAGAATCTTGACCGTATCACCTTGGGCGCGCTGATTCTCTCGCTCGGTCTGCTGGTCGATGACGCCATCATCGCCATCGAAATGATGCTGGTAAAACTCGAAGAAGGCGTCGATCGCGTCGAGGCGGCCGCAGCGGCCTGGCGCATCACGGCAGCGCCCATGCTGATCGGCACGCTCATTACCGTGGTCGGGTTCGTGCCGATTGGTTTTGCCCAGTCCAATGTCGGCGAGTACGCCGGTAACATCTTCTGGATTCTCGGCATATCGCTGATCGCCTCCTGGTTGGTTGCCGTCGTCTTTACGCCTTATCTGGGTGTGCACTTCCTGCCGAAGGTTATTCCGCACCCCGAGGGCAGTACCGGCATGTATCAGGGGCGGGTTTATCGTGGCCTGCGCCGAGTCGTCACCTTCTGCGTGAATTATCGCTGGCTCGTCGCGGGCGTAACCTTGCTGCTGTTCGTTGCCTCTATTGCCGTGATGGGCAAGGGCGTCGCCAAGCAGTTTTTCCCCAGCTCGGATCGCCCTGAACTCTTGATCGATATCGATCTGCCCGAAGGTTCGTCCATCGGGGCCACGCAGAAAGTGGCTCACCGCGTGGAAGCAGCGCTGCGTGGCGCTCCACAGCTCGATTCGCTCTCAACCTATATCGGGCAGGGCGCACCGCGTTTCTTCTTGGCGTTGAATCCCGAACTGCCGAATCCGGCGTTCGCCAAGATCATTGCCGTGGCCCACAACGCGACCGAGCGCGATGAGCTTCAGGCCATGCTGCAAAGGAAAATCGATGCGGGCGATTTCCCTGAGGCGCGTATCCGGCCACATCCCTTGCTTTACGGCCCGCCGGTCATCTGGCCGGTACAATTCCGGGTCATGGGGCCGGATATCCGTGAGCTTCAGCGCATTGGCGAGCGCGTCCGCGTCGTCATGGCTGCCAATCCACACACCATCGACCCGCATCTGGCCTGGGGTGAAAAAGTTCCTGTGCTCGACTTCAAGCTCGATCAGGCGCGCCTGGCCGCGTTGGGTATCACCCCCCAAGCCATCGCCGAGCAAACGCAGATGTGGCTTTCCGGCACGACGGCCACCGAATTGCGCGTCGATATTCGCAGCGTGGATCTGAACGTGCGCGGTTCCCCGTTCACCTCGCGCCAATTGGCCCAACTCGAAGCCCTGTCCATTCGCCTCGATAACGGCAAAACCGTGCCGCTCGGTCAGCTTGGGCACATCACCACGGCGTATCAATACCCCATCATGAAGCGGCGCAATCGTGATCCGTATATCAACGTGGATGCCGAAGTCAGCGGCGCCCAACCGCCGGATGTCACCGCCGCGATCTGGAAACAGCTCGAACCGATCCGTGCCGACTTGCCGCTTGGATACGAAATACAGATCGGTGGGTCTGTGGAAGAATCTGCCAAGGCACAAGCCTCCATCGCCAAGGTCATGCCGATCATGGTGCTGCTGATGCTGACCCTGATCATGCTCATCATGCGTTCCTTCCCCGGCATGTTCATGGTGCTTTTGACTGCACCCCTGGGCCTGATCGGTGCCGTCGCCTCTCTGGCGCTGTTCAACCAGCCGTTCGGTTTTGTCGCCTTGCTGGGTTTGATCGGTCTGGCGGGTATTCTCATGCGCAACACCCTGATTCTGGTGGGGCAGATCAACGAAAACGAGCGGCAAGGGCAGGATCGCTACACCGCCGTCATCGAAGCCACCATCCGCCGCGCGCGCCCCGTCATACTCACCGCTTTGGCTGCCGTACTCGCCTTTATTCCGCTGACCGAAAGCACCTTCTGGGGGCCACTGGCCTATACCCTGATCGGCGGCATATTTGGTGGCACCTTCCTTACCCTGCTGTTTTTGCCCGCAATGTATGCCTTGTGGTTCCGTGTGAGAAAACCCGCGTGATCTTGCCGCGTAAATTGCATCAAATGGCTTTATTATTTGGCGCTGCTCGGTTAAGATGCGCGCCTGATTTCACACGGCATTGCTGTGGAAAATACTCGGGATGTAGCGCAGCCTGGTAGCGCACCTGCATGGGGTGTAGGTGGTCGGAGGTTCAAATCCTCTCATCCCGACCAATTAAATCTAAAATTTTCATTAACCGCCGAAAGGCGGTTTTTTGTTTTTTAGCGTTCACGTACCCAGTCGCGTACCCATTTGCCTTTTCTTAGGAAACATTCGCCCAACCGGCAGAAATTGCTGTTTCATTCACGCTATTGAGTGGGTGCGGAAAGGTTTTCCAGCCCTTGGGCTATCATGCAAGCTGTTTTCGCCACACAAAACCCATAAGCCATGTTTGAACAAGCCTTTCGCAATATCGACAACGTGCTCTGGAAAGAAGCCGGTTGCACCACAGAGCTCGATTACACCGAGCAAACCTCGTGGCTGTTGTTCCTGAAATATCTCGATAGCCTTGAACGGGACAAGGCGATTGAAGCCCAGCTTGAAGGCAAAACCTACACCCCGATATTGGATGCCGCCTACCGATGGGATGCCTGGGCCGCGCCAAAAGATGCCAACGGCGTGGTTGACCACAATGCCGCGATGACGGGCGATGACCTGCGTGATTTTGTGGATTGCAAACTGTTCCCCTACCTGCAAGGCTTCAAGCAACGCGCGGCGGGGCCGAACACGCTTGAATACAAAATCGGCGAGATTTTCGGTGAAATAAAAAACAAGATTCACAGCGGCTACAACCTGCGCGAAATCATCGACCATATCGACGAACTGCGTTTTGGCTCACAAACCGAAAAGCACGAACTCTCGCACCTGTACGAAGCCAAAATCAAAAACATGGGTAATGCCGGGCGCAATGGCGGTGAATATTACACCCCGCGCCCGTTGATCCGCGCCATGGTGCGCGTGGTCGCCCCGCAAATCGGCGAGCGCATATACGATGGCGCCGTGGGCAGCGCGGGCTTTTTGTGTGAAGCCTTCGACTACCTCAAAAGCCAGCCGAACCTTACCACCGCCGACATCAAAACCCTGCAAGAGCGCACTTTTTACGGCAAGGAAAAGAAATCGCTGGCCTATGTGATTGCCATCATGAACATGATCCTGCATGGCATCGAAGCGCCGAACATCGTCCACACCAACACCCTGGCCGAAAACCTCGCCGACGTGCAGGACAAAGACCGCTTCGAGGTCATCCTCGCCAACCCGCCCTTCGGCGGCAAGGAACGCAAGGAAGTGCAACAAAACTTCCCCATCCGCACCGGCGAAACCGCCTTTTTGTTCCTGCAACACTTCATCAAACTGCTCAAGGCTGGTGGCCGCGCGGCCGTGGTGATTAAAAACACCTTCTTGAGCAACACCGACAACGCCTCGGTATCCTTGCGTAAACTGCTGCTCGAATCCTGCAACCTGCACACCGTGCTCGATATGCCCGGCGGCACGTTTCTGGGTGCTGGTGTCAAAACCGTTGTGCTGTTCTTCGAGAAAGGCGCGCCGACCCGCAACGTTTGGTATTACCAGCTCGACCCCGGCCGCAATATGGGTAAAACCAACCCGCTAAACGATGCGGATTTAGCTGAATTTATCGAACTGCAAAAAACCTTTGCCGATTCGCCCAAAAGCTGGCGCGTGGATGCCAACACCCTCGACACCACCACCTATGATCTTTCGGTCAAGAACCCGAATGGCCATGAAGAAATTATCCACCGCAGCCCGCAAGCCATCATGGACGAGATTGCCGCGCTGGATGCGGAAAGTGCGGAAGTGCTGGCGAATATTCGGGCGTTGTTATGAAGGCTGGGTGGAAGACCAAAAGTCTTGGCGACGTCTGCAAAGTAATTGGTGGCGGTACTCCATCCAAGGACAACGCGGAATATTACTCAGGCGAAATCCATTGGGCGACCGTCCGGGACATGCGGTCGGACGTTATTACCGAGACTGAATGCAAGATCACCAAGGCAGCCGTCACAAGTAGTGCAACCAACATTATTCCGAGTGGCAATGTGGTAATCGCAACCCGAGTTGGATTGGGAAAAGTCTGCCTACTTGGACAAGACACAGCTATCAATCAAGATCTTCGCGCTATTGTTCCAATTAACCCAAGCGATCTTGCAGTGCGCTTTCTTTTTTGGTGGCTCAAGAGCACTGCGGACTTAATCGTGGCGGCCGGCACTGGTGCTACGGTTCAAGGCGTAAAACTTCCATTCGTAAAATCACTACAAATCCCACTTCCGCCGATCCACGAACAACACCGCATTGTCGCCATTCTCGACGAAGCTTTTGATGGCATCGCCAAAGCCCGCGCCAATGTCGAACAGAACCGCCAGAACGCCCGCGCCTTGTTTGAAAGCCACCTGCAATCCGTGTTCACGCAGCGGGGTGAGGGGTGGATCAGCACAACACTGGGTAAAGCAACTGGTGGAATTTACACTGGGCCATTCGGCTCATTGCTTCACAAGAGTGACTACGTTACTAACGGAATTCCTCTGGTCAATCCAGCCCATATCTCCGCGACTGGCATCGAACCCGACATGCAGAAAACCGTATCCAAAGAAACCGCCGAGCGTCTTTCGAGCTACATCATGCGAGAGGGTGACATCGTGATCGGTCGCAGGGGCGAAATGGGTCGTTGTGCGTTGGTCACAAGTGTTGAGGATGGTTGGTTGTGCGGGACAGGCTGCTTCTTCATCAAACCGTCTGAGCGTTGCGATTCCGGCTACCTTGTCAGATTCCTTCGCTCGGATGCCTGCAAGCAGAGGCTTGAGAAGATTGCCGGTGGCGCGGTAATGCCAAATTTGAGCAATACCGATCTTGGGAATCTGTCGATTAACTTGCCACCGCTTGAACAGCAAAAAACTATCGTCGGCGGAATCAAGGCAGTTGCTGCCGAAACCCAACGCCTCGAATCCCTCTACCAACAAAAACTCGCTGCCCTCGACGAGCTGAAAAAATCCCTGCTGCACCAGGTTTTCAGTGGACAATTATAGGGGCGGCCATGGTCAAGTCAGACGAAGAGCAGCGAATTGAAAATGAGGCCATTGCTTATGCCAAGCAGCATCGTGCGGAGATTGCAAAAAAACTGACCGCTCTTGATTTACATCCCCCCGAGGCCAATCCCGTATCGGTGTTTATGGCTGGTTCGCCGGGGGCGGGCAAAACAGAAACATCACAAGCACTACTTAGCGCCTTCGAAGCCAATGATGGTTTCAAGATTCTACGCATTGACCCCGATGAACTGCGCCACGAGTTTCCCGCCTACACCGGCGGTAATGCGTGGTTATTTCAGAAAGCGGTGGCTCGCGTGGTGGATCGTATTCTTGATGAGGCGTTTAAAAAAGAGCAGAGCTTCCTTCTGGATGGCACGCTATCGAGCTTCAAGGTGGCGGTTAAAAACATTCAGAGGGCCTTGGGTAAACATCGTCTCGTACAGATTCTGTATGTGTATCAAGATCCCGCCCAAGCATGGGTGTTTGTGCAGGCACGAGAAGCGATGGAAGGCCGACGCATTTTGCCAGAGACTTTTATTGAGCAGTATTTTTCTTCCCGGCAAGTGGTTAATCATCTCAAACAAATTTATGGTAAAAAAATTCGCGTTGACCTATTGTTCAAGAACATTGATGGATCGACGCGCGTCTATAAAGACAATGTGGATAACGTTGACAACCATATTCCCGAAAAATACGATGTTTCCTCCCTTGAGCGCCTTTTAGGCATCTCCAAGTGCTAGATAAGAGCTGAATACTATGCTGAGTTTCCTGAAAAAATCGCACCCGGTGGAGTCAACGCCATTTTCGGACTTTATTCGTAATGCGTCTTCCGAGCAGAAGAAGCGTGTTTATGCCGGTGTGCTCAAAGAAGCCACCGAACGCCAGCAACAGGTTATCAAAGAAGCTGCCCACCGCAAGGTTCAGGCGCAAGCTGATCAAAGCAAACCCCCACTGGGCGTGATTTAACGCCCCACTAACACCGAATCTGCATGCAAGGAGGCTGATCCGGTGAACGAAGCCGAAACCCGCGCCGAACATATTGACCCTGCCTTGGCTGCTGCCGGATGGGGCGTGGTGGCCGGTTCGCGCATTCGGCGGGAATATCCGATTACCATGGGGCGCATTGAAGGTGCGGGTAAACGCGGCAAGGCGCTGACGGCCGATTATGTACTGGAATACCGCAATACCAAGTTAGCCGTGGTCGAGGCCAAGGCGTGGAATAAACCACTGACCGAGGGCGTGGGCCAAGCCAAGGATTACTCCGGCAAACTCGCCATCCGTTTTGCGTATGCGACCAATGGGCAGGGCATTTATGGCGTCGATATGGAATCCGGTGCCGAAGCCGAGCTCGCAAATTTTCCATCCCCCGATGAGTTATGGGCGCGGACTTTTGCCACCCAAAATGCTTGGCGTGATCGCTTCGCGGCGGTGCCGTTCGAGGATCGGGGCGGCTATATCCAAAGCCGATATTATCAAGACATCGCCATCGAGCGCGTGCTGTCGGCAATCACCGATCATCAATCGCGCATTTTGCTCACCTTGGCAACCGGCACAGGCAAAACCTTTATTGCCTTTCAACTGGCATGGAAGCTGTTTCATAGCCGTTGGAATCTGCGCGATTGGCAGCGTGAAGCGGAGCCGAGCCGCCGCCCGCGTATTCTGTTCCTGGCTGATCGCAACATTCTCGCCAATCAGGCATTCAATGCCTTTTCGGCTTTCCCTGAAGATGCGCTGGTGCGGATTGACCCTGCCGATATTCGCAAGCAGGGGCGGGTGCCGAAAAACGGCAGTCTGTTTTTCACGATTTTCCAGACATTCATGAGCGGGCAGGATGCAGAAGGTAAGCCTGCACCGTATTTTGGTGATTACCCGCCGGATTTTTTTGATTGCATCATTATCGACGAGTGCCACCGAGGTGGCGCGAACGATGAAAGTAACTGGCGCGGCATTCTGGAATATTTCTCACCTGCCGTTCAGCTTGGCCTGACCGCTACGCCCAAGCGAAAGGACAACGTGGATACCTACAAATACTTCGGTGAGCCGGTGTTTGTGTATTCATTGAAGGACGGCATCAACGATGGCTTTTTGACCCCATTCCGAGTGAAGCAGATCGCCACCACGCTCGATGAGTACGTGTACACGCCCGATGACACGCTGGTGGAAGGCGAGATTGAAGCGGGCAAGCGCTACGAAGAGGCCGACTTCAACAAAATCATCGAGATCAAGGAACGCGAGAAAAAGCGAGTCGAGATTTTCATGGCGCAAATCGACCAGCGTGAAAAAACCATTGTGTTCTGTGCAACCCAGGAACATGCCCTGGCCGTGCGTGACCTGATCAACCAGATCAAAACCAGCAGCGACCCGAATTACTGCCAACGCGTGACCGCCAATGATG
Organism: Pseudomonadota bacterium; assembly: GCA_021795795.1. The sequence goes on from JAJYPA010000038.1 coordinate 11,787, forward strand.
GCGCTTTGGGTGAGCAATATCTGCGTGATTTTCAGGACAACGAGAAATCCATTCCGACAATCCTAACCACATCGCAAAAGCTCTCGACGGGTGTGGATGCCCGCAACGTGCGCAATATCGTGCTGATGCGCCCCGTCAACTCAATGATCGAATTCAAACAGATTATCGGGCGCGGCACGCGGCTGTATGACGGCAAGGATTACTTCACGATTTATGATTTCGTCAAAGCGCACCATCACTTCAATGACCCCGAATGGGATGGTGAACCGCTGGAACCGGAACCGACCGAACCCCGCCCACCCAAACCACCGGGTGAACCAACCCCGCCCGATGGCGTGCATGAACCCGGTTCGCCTTACGAGCGCAAACCCAAGGTGAAAGTGCAGCTTTCCGATGGCAAAGCCCGCACCATCCAGCACATGATGAGCACGAGCTTCTGGCACCCGGATGGCACGCCGATGTCTGCCCAGCAGTTCATGGAGTCGCTATTTGGCCGATTGCCGGAGTTTTTCAAAGACGAAGACGAATTACGCGCCCTGTGGAGCGATCCCGAAACCCGCAAACGCTTGCTCGATGGTTTGGCCGAAAAAGGCTTCGGTACGGATCAACTGCGGGAAATGCAACAGATTATCGATGCACAAAAGAGTGATCTGTTCGATGTGCTGGCTTATGTGGCCTACGCCCAAACACCGCTGAGCCGTGAAGAACGCGCGGATCGGGCCATGGCACTCATCAGTAGCCACTTCAACAGCAAGCAGCAAGTGTTTCTGGATTTCGTGCTCTCGCATTACATCAGCGTGGGGGTGGAGGAATTGGACAAAACCAAACTCACCCCGCTACTGCGTTTGAAATACCACGACTCCATCAATGATGCCATCGCCGACCTCGGCAAGCCGGATGAAATCGGTGAGATGTTCAGTGGTTTTCAGAAGTTTTTGTATCAGCCGACAAGACTCGTGAACTAGAGCACGGTGTTTGTCAACAAAGATGACCGCTGATGTCATGCAGCTAAGTCTTTATTCTGGCTGCGCTCCCGGATTTCCCGAGGCGGATTCAGCCAGACCTCGCCGATAGGCTGCCAGTCACGGATACCCCCTGACCATCGTTGAGGCTGTCGGGCTTTCGCTTGGTTGTATACCTCTCGACGATGCGCCAGGATCGCAGCATAATCACCACGGTGATGCTGTCCAGGCGTGACGTAGCGTATGGCGCTGTGGCGGTGCTCCTCGTTATACCAATGAACAAACCGGTCCACCCACGCCCGGGCTTCACTCAGGCTGGCAAAGGGTTTTGCCGGATAAGTCGGTACGTACTTGAGGGTGCGAAACAGGCTCTCCGAGTACGGGTTGTCATCACTGACCGACGGTCGACTGAACGAGGGCACGATACCCAGACGTTGCAGGGTCGCCAGCATCGTGGCGCCCTTCATCGGTCCGCCATTTTCTGCGTGCAATACCAAACCTTCCCGCTGTATGCCTTCGGCCAGACAGGTCCGTTGGATCATCTGTGCCGCATACGCTGCCGTCTCCTGCTCATGGACTTCCCAGCCGACGATCTTGCGGCTGTAGATATCCTCGACCAGGTAGAGTCGATAGAAAGCACCACGCATCGTTGAGGCCAGGTAAGTAATATCCCAACTCCAGACTTGGTTCGGCGCCTGGGCCTTGAAGCCCTGCGGTTTGATCACCGTACGCGGCGTTTGCGCGCGACCGCGGCGATGCTGCAGGCCGGCATCTCGTAACAACCGGTAAAAACTTGACTCAGAGGCCACGTATACGCCTTGGTCAGCCAAACGCGGCACGATCTGTGACGGGGCAGGCTCTGATAATCCGGCTCGTTGCAGATTGCCAGAATGCGTTCGCGCTCCTGTGGCGTGCGCTTGTTGCCCATCGCCCGAGTCTGTGCAGCCGCTTTGCGTCGATCGCACAACATGTGTTTCTCGCGCTGTCGCCGCCACCGCCGCAACGTGCGGGTATCGATCTCCAGCACGGCACAAGCAGAGGCTTGGCGAGCCCCGGCGGCACAGGCCACATCAATCAACTCAATGGCCATCTGACGGTCGGTAGCAACGATCAATCGTCCCCGTCGTTCCCCCAGATGGCGCGGGCTTTTTTTGCAGTATCAGCAGTGCGGCCGCCCCCGCCAGTGCCTTCTCTTTACGCTGCAAATCCTTTTCCAGATGCCGGATCTTCTTGCGTTCAGCTTGCAATGCTCGCCGCTCTGCCACCGATAGCCGCTCAGCCCCCGAGGTACCAGCCGCTGCCGCTTCTCGCCAACGCTGAACCTGTTCGGGATAAAGACCTTTGCGACGGCAGTACGCTGACATCTGCTGCTCGTTCAAGGCAGCCGTCTCGATCACCACCGCCAGCTTGTCCTCTCAACGCCAACTTTCCGGGTTCGATTGATCTGCCGGCACCACATAGCCCTCCGCACGATAACGATTACGCCAAGCATAAAGGGTTGGCTCGGAAATGCCGGTATCCCGATGCACTTGGGCTACCGACTGGGCATTGGGCGGCATCATCTTGCGTACCACCTGCTCTTTGAACTCATCACTGTAACGACGCATGCATACCTTCTTTCCGCCCCTCGAAGTTTAAGTGTCCCGGACAAACCGGGCGGTCATCTATGCTTACAGAGGGGGAGGGAATAATCCGGGCAAAAGAAAACCCAGACTAGCTGGGTTTCTTAAAATCGATGCACCGTGAATGCACCTCATGTCAATTAACTTGTTGATTTATAACATGTGTTTGGTGCCTAGGGTCGGACTCGAACCGACACGATATCGCTATCGGTGGATTTTGAATCCACTGCGTCTACCAATTCCGCCACCCAGGCAAGGCGCGCAATTTATCTCGTTTGCATGACAAACGCAAGTGCTGGTTAAGCTTTTCAGAGGCGTTTCATCCGGTCATGGCCTATGTCTTGATCGAACCATCAACATGCCGCGAAGCAGGCGTTATGATGAACGCAATTTTGAGATCACGGCGGTCTCATCCGCACCTGCTGAACACCTCATGCCCAAGCCCAACATCGCCCCATCCATCAGCACGCGCGAAGCATCTTCGGGCGAAGGCATGGTGTATTGGCAGGTCGCCTTGCCGGGGCCGTTGCAGACCTTGTTCACCTACGGTGTGCCAAACCAGACACCTGTTCAGGCCGGAATAAGGGTACAGGTTCCGCTGGGCAAGGGGCAACGCATGGGCGTGCTTTGGTCCCCGGCGGAGAAAGAAGCGGAATGGGTGATCAAACCCGTGCTGTCGGTTCTGGATGACGAACCGCTGCTGGACGACGAATTGCTGGCCTGTCTGGGATGGGCTGCCGATTACTACCACTTCCCTTTAGGTGAAACCGTGCTGGCGGCGCTGGCACCGAGACTGCGGCAAGGCCAGTCTCTGCGTGGCATGGCGTGGCGGATTCTGCCGTCCGGCGAACAGGCCTTGGTCGAAGGAACCTTGCGCGGTGTGCGACAGCGCGCGTTGCTGGAACGGATCGCGCAAACGCCGGAGGGTGTGTCCGAATCCCGGTTGCGGGATTTCCCCAAAGCTGTGCGGCAGCGGTTGGCCGATATGGGTTTGATTGAGCCGTTCGAACAAACCGTGTCCTGGATGTGGCCAGTGCGGGCCGATACGTCCGCCAACACCCTGCCTGCTCCGACTCTGAATGAAGCGCAATCGGCAGCAGTAACCGAGGTTGCCGCCTCTCTTGACCGTTTCGGGGTCTGGCTGCTTGAAGGCGTCACCGGCAGCGGCAAGACGGAAGTCTATTTGAATCTGATCGGTCAGGTTCTGGCGCTGGGCCGGCAGGTAATGATTCTGGTGCCCGAAATCGCCCTGACGCCACAGTTGGTTACCCGCTTTACGGATCGGTTAGGCTTGGTTCCTGCCGTGCTGCATTCGGGCTTGAACGATGGCGACCGGTTGAATGCCTGGCTGGCAGCGCGTTCGGGCGATGCGAAAGTCGTGATCGGCACCCGGTCTGCCGTATTCCAGCCGTTTGCCGATTTGGGGCTGATCGTGGTGGATGAGGAGCACGACGGCTCGTTCAAGCAGTCCGAAGGCTTTGGTTATCACGCACGCGACGTGGCCATCTGGCGCGCGCGACGTTTGGGTGTGCCCATCATGCTGGGTTCGGCCACACCGTCGCTCGAATCACTGCGCAATGTTTCCTTGGGGCGCTATCACCTGCTGACCCTGCCGGAGCGGGCGGGTGGAGCGGCCATGCCGGATATCCGTCTGCTGGACGTGCGTCAGCAACGGATGCGCGGCGGGTTGTCGGATGAGCTGGCTGCTGCCATCGAAACGCATCTGCTCGCGGGCGGACAGGTGATGCTTTACCTCAACCGGCGAGGTTATGCCTCGAATCTGTTGTGTCATGCCTGTGGCTGGGTTGCCGAGTGTCCACATTGCGATTCGTTCATGACCTGGCACCGGGGGGCGCAGCGACTGCGTTGTCATCATTGCGGATTCGAGTGTCAGCCGCCGACGGCATGTCCGAGTTGTTCCACGCCGCTCTCACCACGCGGCTTGGGTACGGAACAGCTCGAAGATGTGTTGACCGGGCTATTTCCCGGATTCGGCATCGAACGGCTCGATCGGGATGCCTTGAGCCGGGTGGGAGAATTGGATCGCCGGCTAGCGCGCATTCAGTCCGGCGAGGCGCGCTTGATCGTCGGTACGCAAATTCTGGTCAAAGGGCATGATTTCCCCCACGTTTCTCTGGTTGCCGTTGTGGATGCGGATCAGGCGTTGTTCGCCAATGATTTTCGTGGCGCAGAGCGGTTTGCACAGCAACTGATTCAGGTAGCGGGGCGGGCAGGGCGTGCCAGCCGTGCCGGAACGGTTCTCGTGCAGACGCATCAGCCAGAACACGTCGGCCTGAACCGACTGATCCTTGCCGGTTACGCCAGCTTTGCGCAAACCCTGCTTGCGGAGCGAGCCGAAGCCGGATTGCCGCCCGTGCGTGCGGCGGCACTGATCCGAGCGGATGCCCGGGATGTCGATGCGCCCAGAGATCTTTTGACCCATATGGCCGACTGGTTGCATCAATACCATGCCGATCCTGCCGATAGCCCACTGGATGTATGGGGGCCGGTACCTGCCCCGTTGGCCCGACGGGCGGGCCGTTATCGTTACCAATTACTGATTCTGGCGGACGATCGCCCAAGGCTGCACGCGGCACTGACTCAACTCGAATCCTGGCAGGGCAGTCGCCGCACAAAAGGTATTCGCTGGTCGATTGATGTTGATCCGGTGGATATGGCTTAATATCCTGTCATTACAGCAACCACAACAACTCAACTAAGGACAATTGCATGAAAAAGATCGAAGCCATCATTAAACCCTTCCGTCTCGATGACGTGCGCACCGCACTGATGGAGCTGGGTATCAATGGCATGACAGCGACGGAAGTCAAGGGTTTCGGCCGGCAGAAAGGCCATACGGAATTGTATCGTGGCGCTGATTATGTGGTTGATTTTCTGCCAAAAATAAAACTGGAAATCGTGGTTTCCGATGACTTGGTCGATGCCGTTTTGGACGCCATCATCAAGTCGGCGCATTCTGGCAAGATCGGCGACGGCAAGATTTTCGTGTTCCCGGTCGAGCGAGCAGTGCGGATTCGTACGGGTGAAGAGAACGAGGATGCGCTTTAATTCAGCCGCTTGCGCAGCAGGTTGTCTCTGGCAGAGCGCCTGTTGATTGGTGAGGGTAAACAGAGCCCTCGTTTGAAACGGCAAAAGCCTGAGGACGTCCATGTCGGACGACTCAGGCTTTTCTGTTTTCGGTCTTCTTAGCCCGACTCTTACGGGCGATCGATCCGGTAATCGCCGAGATCGATTTGTGTCGGTCGGCCCAGCATCACATCGGTAATGAGTTCGGCCACGGCAGGCGCCATCGCCAGCCCGTTGCGGTAGAACCCCGTGCTGACGAACAAACTCGCAATCTCTGGATGCGCGCCGATGTAGGGGATTTCGTCACGGGTGCCGGGCCGCAGGCCGGACCATTGCTGTGCAATCGGGGCGTGGGCCAGATTCGGCCAGAGCTCAACTGCCTTGCGGTGCAGGCGGGCCATGGCTTCTTCCGTCGTATGCTTGTCGAAACCGACGTGCTCGACGCTGGAACCAACAACCACCGAACCATCCTTGCGTGGAATCAGGTAAACGCCTTCATCCATCAAAATGGTAGCAAGCCCCGTGTGCATCGCGGCATCGAAACGTATCATCTGCCCGCGAACAGGGAAGATGTCGGCCGGGCTCAAGCCGGGGATCAGAGGGTCGGGCACCCACTGCCCGGACCAGGCGCCCGCCGTGATCAGCACATGCGAGGCGAACAGGTCACCCTGTTCGGTGCGAACACCGATGACCTGAGCGCCATCCAGAATCAAACCATGCACTGGCGTGTGCGCACGGATATCCACCCCGGCTTCACGAACGGATTCCACCAGCGCCCGCATCAGCCGCGGGTTACGGACGGTTTCGATGTCCGGCAGCCAGAGGGCGCGTTCCTGAGCTAAGTGCGGGAAGTGCTGGCTCGCATCTTGCCACTGGTGCCGGATGCTGTAGCGCGTTGCCCAATTCGAAACAGTGGATTGCTCGGCGGAAGATGAACACGGATCAAGGATCAGCATGCCGCTGGTGAATAGTTCAGGATCGGTGTGGCCGTTGGCGCTCAGTTCGTCGGTGAATCGACGGTATTGCGCCATACCCGCAGCCGCCAGGCGCATGACCGGTTCCGGATAACGCCAACCGTACAGCGGACATAAAATACCGCCGCCCGCCCAGGAGGCCTCGCGACCGATTTCTTCCCGCTCAAGCACGGTGACGCGCCAACCGGCCTTGGCCAGGCGCAATGCGCTGGATAACCCGGCGACTCCACTTCCGACAATAATGCAATCAGTCTGAGACAAAACGTGACTCTGATGTTTGGTTGAGAAGGAGAATAATAGACCGAAGCAGTCGCCCTTAGTGACTCGGTGCATGACTTTGTGGTCGTTCTCCGAATCTCAAAAAGACAAAAGGCCCATACGGGCCCTGAAATGTTGTGGAGCGGGTGAAGGGAATCGAACCCTCGCTATCTGCTTGGGAAGCAGAAGTTCTACCATTGAACTACACCCGCGAAGGGCTGGCATTATCCTCGCTTGAGGCCGTTAATGGCAAGCCCTCTTCAAGCCCCTTCAAGTGTTGAACCCATCGGGTCAGACACTGATGCCAAAGAAATGACCGATCAATGAGGTGGCAGCCATGGCCAGCGCGCCCCAAATCAACACGCGGGAGGCACCGCGGACGATGGATGCACCGCCGGTCCAGGCGGCGAGGCTGCCAAGAATAATGAGTGCGAGCAGGGTGATGGTGATAACGCCACTGAACAGCCACGCTTGCGGGAGCAACAAGGCTGACACCAGCGGCATGCCGGCACCGATCGAGAACGCGGCGGCCGATGAGAGCGCCGCTTGCAGTGGACGAGCGCGGGAAATTTCATGTAAGCCCAGTTCGTCGCGGGCGTGGGCGCCCAAAGCATCTTTTTCCATCAGTTCCTTGGCGACCTGTTCAGCCAGTGCGGGAGAAAGGCCACGATCCCTGTAAATGGTGGCCAGTTCTTGAAGCTCATATTCGTAGTTGCGCTCGAGTTCGTGGGCTTCCTGTTCGAGGTCGGATTGCTCCGTATCCTTTTGTGATTGCACAGATACATATTCACCTGCAGCCATCGACATGGCGCCGGCGACAAGACCGGCAAGACCCGCCAGTACGATGGTCTGGTTGTCGGCATTTGAGGCGATGAAGCCAAGCATCAGGCTTGATACCGAGACGATGCCGTCGTTGGCGCCCATCACAGACGCACGCAGCCACGAATTGCGATTGATACGGTGGTGTTCTGCGTTCAAATCAAAAGTTTTTTTAGCGGTCATGGTGTGGGCCTTTTTTGTCGGTCGTCATTTCGACCCGAATTAAAGCACGGAACGGCCCCCTCGGGTGAACCGATGAGCATAGTTCTGGGCAGTTTGTTCGGCATGTCTTGGATTGATCCGAAACTTCCCTTGCCAAAACCCTATACTGATAGGCCATTTTTCGTCCTGATCGCCGGTTTGTGAGAGTTGAATCATGCGCTATGCCCTCGATGCGCCCAATGAGTCTTTGTGCAGCGAGCTTGCCGAACGCACGGCGGGTGACACGCGGGTTATGGCTGCCTGTCGTCTGGCCGGTTCGGTATGGGACGGCCAGGTTTCGCGCGCACGTGGGCCGCGTGCGGCTTTGGATCTGCTCGAAATCGGTGCGGATATTGAAACCGTTCAGGCCTGTGTACTGGCCGACCCTCGTTTGCTGGGCAAGATGGATCAAGATCAATTGCGGCGGGACTATGGTGAGGTGGTGGCCGGGCAGGTGGCGCAAATGCAGCGCCTGTTGCAGTTGGGCGAGCAGTATCGGCGCGACCAGCAGGCCGACTGGTACGAGAATCTGCGTCGGTTATTGCTGAGCGCCATCAGCGACGTGCGCGTCATGCTGATTCAGCTCGTGCATCGGCTGGAGCGGTTGCGTGGGCTCGTATTCGAACCGGATCAGGCCAAACGTCGGGCCATCGCGGCTGAAACGCTGGATGTGTATGCGCCCATCGCACACCGCTTGGGGTTGGGGCAGATCAAGTGGGAGCTCGAAGACCTCGCCTTCCGTCATCTGGAACCGGACATCTATAAGCGCATTGCGCACCTGCTCGATGAGCGGCGCACCGAGCGGGAAGCCTATTTGCAGCGCGTGCGTACCGCGCTGGAATCGGCATTGGCGGAGGCGGGCATCAAGGCGCGGGTGTATGGCCGCCCAAAACACATCTACAGCATCTGGGGCAAGATGCAGCGCAAGAAACTCAGCTTCGATGGCCTGTTCGATGTGCGCGCCCTGCGGGTCGAAGTCGAAACGCTGCAGGATTGCTACGCTGCCTTGAGCGTGGCACACAGCCTGTTTGCGCCCATCGAGGCCGAATATGACGATTACATCGCCCGCCCGAAGGAAAACGGCTATCAGTCCCTGCACACGGCCGTGCACGCGCTGGAGGACAAGGTGGTCGAAATTCAGATTCGTACCCGTGCCATGCACGAACAGGCAGAACTGGGCGTGGCCGCGCACTGGCGATACAAGGAAGGCGGCGGGCAACAGGAAGACCCCTTTGCTGCCGAATTGAACCGCCTGCGGCAGGCGTTGGCAGCGGGTGGTACGGCGCAGCCACGTGTGGAAGAAGTGTATGTCTTCACACCGCAAGGCGACATCATCGCCCTGCCACTGGGTTCGACCGTGCTCGATTATGCCTACCGTGTGCATACCCTTGTCGGGCATCGTTGTCGCGGGGCGAAAATCAACGGCCAGATCGTGCCGATCAAAACCGTGTTGAATCAGGCCGATCAGGTGGAAATTCTCACCCAGCCGACACCCGCCCCCAGCCGTGAATGGGGCAGTGCACAGGCCGGATTTCTGCATTCGGCCAGTGCGCGGGCGAAGGTCCGCAACTGGTTCCACCGGCTGGATCAGACGGCGGCCCGGGAGGCGGGCGCGGCGCATTGCGATCGTTTGTTCCGCCGCCTGGGTTTGAACCGGCAGGCACAATCCAAACTGGTGACCGCACTCAAGCTCAAGAGTCTGGATGCGTTGTATGAAGCCGTCGGTAATCACAAACTCGATGCCAATAGCTTGCTCAATGCGGCCCGTGAGGTCATTAAATTGCCGGAGCAAGAGCCAGCACCGGCGCAGCGGTTAAAAAACGCCTCCGTTTCGGGCGCGGCCCTGTCGCCGGACGATGCCGTGCTGTCGCTCGATGGCATGAAGGCGCAGCCAGCGGGCTGTTGTAATCCACGTCCCGGCGATCAGGTACTGGCATTCATCACACGGGGACAGGGACTCAAACTGCATAAAAGCGACTGCGCGAATATTCGCCATCTGCAGGCCGAGTTCCCGGAACGGATTCTGGCCGTCGAGTGGCCAAGTCAGCCGACTGGCTGGGCACAAGTCCTGAAGCTCGATTTCCTGCTGGAAGATGTGGCCCGATTCTGGGCGGACCTCGGGCCGGTGCTGGCACCGTTCAAGGCGCGCGTGGTCGAGAGTCGCAGCCGGTTGGAACGCAATAGCGGGCTGACGGATATGGCCGTGACCTTCGAGTTGCCCGCCGCCGGTGATACCGCCGGGCTGATCAAACGCTTGCAGGCATTGCCCGCAGTTGAATCGGTTCAGCGGCTATGAGCCCCAAGAAATTAATCCTGGGAGATTAATTCCGGGAGAATAAACATAAGCGATAAATCTTATTGAAAGACGTTACGATTAGCCAAGCCATTTTAATGGGCATAAAGACTAAACTATTATCTTTGTGAACATCACGTTTGAAACGCCCTGTTTTTGATAAAAACTCTTGGAGATACACCGATGCCAATCAATTCATTCCGTCCCGTCGTGCTTTCTGTGTTCGCTGCCCTTGCTCTTTCCCCGTTAGCGGTTCAGGCGGATCAGTCCAAATCTGAACAGGCAGCCATGCAAAAATCTCAAGCAGCCATCAAGGAATACGCTACAACGCTCAAAGCCGCCTTGCAAACGGCCATGAAGGCGGGCGGGCCAATGGCTGCCATCCCCGTTTGTCATACCCAAGCCCCGCAAATTGCAGCGCAGGTGGGTAAGAAATACGATCTTGAAATTCATCGCACCTCACTCAAGCCGCGCGCCATAGCGCCCCAGCCTTGGGAAAAAACCGTGCTGGAACAATTTGAGGCTGAAAAGAAAGCGGGCAAACCAATCGGTAAAATCGTCTGGCATCAAACGGTTGAAGTCGATGGGCAAAAAGAGCTTCGTTTGATGAGGGCAATCCCAACCGGTGAGGTGTGCCTTACCTGCCACGGCACCAACGTGGCACCCGCCGTATTGAGCAAGATCAAATCGCTCTACCCGAACGATGAAGCGACCGGTTACAAGCTGGGTGATATTCGTGGCGCGTTCTCGGTAACTGCATCGCTCAATTGATTGCGCCCGGTTTTTGGATGACACACACCCAGCCTAAGCTGGGTTTTTTGCATCCGCTTTACTGTGCTGGAAGGTTTTGTAGGCGGAAATCAGCAGAATCACAGCCAACCCGATAATCAGCCAGTTGGTCGCAATTAAACCGATGGCAAGCCCGCCGAGCACCGCGCCCACGAACGAGCCGGTCGTCATGCTGAAAAACAGTGGTTTCTCGCGCCCGAGCACGTCAAAGCTGCCCGATTGCGAATAGCGGGCAAAGCCGACCAGCATCGTGGGCAGCGAAATGGCCAGAGACAGGCTACCCGCCAGTTTGATGTCGATGCCGTATAAAATCGTGATGGTGGGGATTAAAAGCTCGCCCCCGGAGACGCCGAGCACCGCCGCGACGATGCCGATTACCAGCCCCGCTACCAAACCCACCACCCAGCGCAGTGGCCCATCGTCGATGAGTGCGCCACCCAGCCAATGCAGGTTGAAGACATGCTCGGTGATCATCACAAACGCCAACCCGACGAGCAGGAAAAAAACCAGCCGATCAAGCGTGGTTGCTTTGACGCGCATGGCAACCCCGGCGGCAAACCAGGCACCGATTAGCGAGCCGGCCAACAGGTTGACGGCAATGGGCCACTGGGCGAAAAGTGAAGACCATTCGATGCTGCTGCTGCGCGCCAGCAAAACGGTTGCCACCACCACAAGACTCATGGCCTTGTTGAAAATAATCGCTTCAAGCGTGGGTAGTTTGAATATGCCTTTGAGCAAGGGGAGGCGAAATTCCGCGCCACCCAGGCCAATCAAGCCACCAATGCCACCGATCACGCCACCGACAAAAAACCTTGGGTGGCTCGTCGCTTTTCACCTGTTTTCATGGTTTTCTCCACATGCCTTTATTGATCGAGCAAGGCGGCGGTTTTCACCAAGGCGAATACCAACTGGCCAGCCGATAAATTCAAAAGATTCACCGATCGGCGGCTGAGTTCGGCGATCAGGGTTTGCCCATCGTTCAGTGTCAGAAAAATAACTTGCCGGTGGGTTTGAGGATCGGCCTCGATGCGCTCGATTCGGGCTGGAATCTGATTGAGCATACTCAAGCCCTCGGGGCGATGCCGCGCAATCGCGACATCACGCGCGAGCACCCGCAGGCGAGCTTTGGCCCCGGGTGTATGTGGGCTGCAGTGCTCCGCGCGGTTGAGCAAGAACGTGAAAGCCGGGTCGGCTTCGGGTTGTTGGCGTGATTCGAAGGCAATCAGGCCGTCGGGGTCGATTTCACCCAATTGACCATGCAGGACGGACACGGGGCCTTCTTCTGTGAACAGGGGGGAGTCGATGCGGCTGGTCGCTTCAGCGAGGGATTCCACCGAAGTGATTCGACCATCGGCCATGAATACGACGCGATTGGCCAAACGCTCGACTTCGACGGGGGCGTGGGTGATGTACAGCGTCGGGATTTGGTAGTCGGCGATCACCGATTCGATAAGCAGCAACAGCTCGCTTTTGGCCCGCCAGTCCAGTGCCGAAAGTGGTTCATCCATCATCAAAAGCCGTGGCCGGGTGAGCAGTGCGCGGGCGATGGCGACGCGCTGACGCTCACCGCCGGAAAGATTATCCACCGGGCGATTGAGCAAGTGCCGAATACCCACGCGCTCGATGATCTCGATTGTCGAGGGGCCATGCTGCCGATGCTTGGGTATGCGTTTGATGGCGTAGTCGAGATTGCCCTGTACATTTTTATTGGGCAGCAGGGCTGCCGTCTGGAACACAAAGCCAATATCGCGTTGTTCGACCGGCAATGCTTTTTTGCCGGATTGCCAGACTTCATCGTTGAACTTGAGATGGCCTCGAGATTGTTTATCCAGCCCCGACATTGCGCGCAGCAAGGTGGATTTTCCCGATCCGGATCGACCGAATAAAACGGTGACTCCCAATGAATCAAATGCAAATTCGCCCGAGTCGAGTTCAAAATTGCCCAGTTTGAGTTGTAAATTTCCTTGAAACATCAGTTATACCGCCTTGACCTGTAAACGGCGGTTCAGGCCGTACACAAACATAAGTACCAGCAACGAGAAAATGACCATTAAGATCGACAGCACGTGCGCTTCGGTGTATTCGAGTGATTCGACATGATCAAAAATCGCAATCGAAACGGTGCGTGTCATGCCTTCAATATTGCCGCCGACCATCAGCACGACACCGAATTCGCCAACCGTATGTGCAAAGGTAAGCACGACGCCAACCAGAAAACCCTGCCGCGCCAACGGGACGATCACGGTGAAAAACCGGTCGAGGAATGAAGCACGCATGGTGCGGGCGGCATCGACAATCTGCGTTGGCAGCGATTCAAAGGCTGCCATGATGGGCTGCACGGTAAACGGAAACGAATACACGACCGAGCCGATCACAAGGCCGGTTTTGTTGAATGTCAGTTGACCGGTAATTCCGAAAAACTTGAGAAACTGGGCAATCGATCCGTCCGGATTGAGCGCGATGATCAGGTAAAAACCCAGTACGGTTGGAGGGAGCACGAGGGGCAGCGCAACCAGTGCTTCCAGAAAAATTCGGGCGCGTGAGCGCATGTGGGCAAGCCACCAGGCAATCGGTGTGCCGATTAAAAGCAGCACGAAGGCGGTGATTGTGGCTACTTCGAGCGTCAATAAGATCGGATCAATATCCAGTGGGTAACCCATAATTTGCATCGGTTTTTGTCTCCAATACGTGCATCAGTTTGCAGTCACATGATCAGGACCGGATGATGATGTCGGCACACTCAAAAAAACACCCGAAATGCAAAGGCACTCGGGTAAGCGGGTGGATAAACATTAACTAAGTTGGCTTGCTTGTTCGGCTTCTAAAGAATGGCGTTTTAGATCCATCCGGTCCGGTTCAAGGCGCAGTTGGGCCGAGCAGTCATTACTCTGAGAAAACACGCTATTCTGGCATGGCGTAACCAAAGCTCTCGATGATTTTCTTGGCAGCCGGGCTTTTCACGTAAGCCAGAAATTCTTTGGCCGTCTTGGCGTGTTTGCTGCTCGTGATCAGTACAGCGCCCTGATTGATGGGCGCGTAGTCTTTCTGCGGCACCAGCCAGTATTCGCCTTTGCTATGCGCGGGGCTCTCGGGGTCCATGATTTGGGATAAGGCAACAAAGCCGAGTTGCGCATTGCCGGTCATCACGAACTGGAAAGTCGCGGTGATGCTTTCACCTGTGACCAATTTCTGCTCACTTTTAAGTTTGTCGTACATGCCCATTTTCTTGAGCACTTCGACGCCTGCGGCACCATAGGGCGCTGCTTTGGGATTAGCGAGGGCGATGTACGTGAATTTGGCTGCCTTGATGATCTGGTCATGCTCCTTGGCGACGGGCAGACTGGTGCTATACAAGGCCAGCTTACCCTGAGCGTACACTCGATAATCACTGGCTTTGCCCTCTTTGACGAGCCGTTCGGGTGTTTCGGTATCGGCTGAGAAAAAAGCATCAAACGGCGCCCCGTTGTTGATCTGCGAGTACAAACCACCCGTTGGGCCGAACGAGAAACGTACTTCGTTGCCGGTTTCCTTGCTCCATTCCCTGCCGATCTGCTCGATGGCCTTGGTGAAATTGGCAGCCACGGCCACCGTGATGGTGTCGGCCTGCGCGCTGGTGATGTCGGCACCCAATGCCAGCGTGGTTGCCATGGTGACAATGGCGGCTTTGTTCCATGCAAACTTCAAGGATGTGTTAAACACATTTTTCATATCACTTCTCCGATGGGTATCATGGTACATATCGATGGTCAAAAAAAAGCGATGGGGTGTGCCTCATCGCTTGAGGTTTTGGATTTCTATCAGTTGTCCACGCCGATGATGACGTGACTGGCCTTGATGATCGCACAGGCTTTATCGCCAGCTTTCAGCTCAAGTGAATGGGCGCTTCCTTCCGTAATCGTGGCAGTAACCAGATTGCCCCCGGCCAGTTTGATGACCACTTCGGCATTCACTGAGCCATCAGTCACGCGCTCCACTACACCGCACAATTGGTTGCGTGCCGATGTGCTCATGGGTTCGGGCGATACGATAATGAAGCTGGCCTTGATCATGGCAAAGGCCGGTTTGCCGACGGCAAGCTCCATGTTCTCGACGCTGCCGTTGGTGATGATAGCGGTGATCTCATCGTTTCCTTGAAGGCCAAGCACCACCTCCGAATTTACGGCGCCTTTGGTCAGAGATTTGATGGTGCCGGAAAAGGTGTTGCGCGCGCTTGTTTTCATCAAAATACTCCGTAAGTCATGGGTTAAATGTTCGATTTGGTGGCGTTCAAACAGCGTGGTCAGTTCCTGCTGCATCGCTTCTAGCTTGCTGAAGGCAGTAATCAGTTCCTCGCCGTATTCCGACAAAACCGCGCCGCCCCCACCCGCGCCACCGTGCTGCGAGACGACCACCGGTTTTGCCGCGCGGTTGTTGATGGCATCGATCGCATCCCAAGCCGCCTTGTATGTCATGCCGATGGCCTTGGCCGCCCCGCTGATCGATCCGGTTTGGTGTACGGCTTCCAGCAGCTTCATGCGGCGGTTGGAAATTTCCTGATCACCAAACTTCAGTGCCAACGGCAGAACGAACTCACCAAAATCACGTTCACTATATATCGACATATCGGATCACTCAATAGTGAGATTGAAAAATAGCTGATGTTTATCTAAAGAAACTCTGCACGAATCCATCCACGGCTTCGTCCATATACGCTCGGACCAGTACACGCCCGGCCCGAGCTCCGCATTTCAATGACGTAAGTCATTGAGCGGCAGAGCATCCATGCCCTGCACGGGAAGGTCTGCATTTGTGCAGACCTTCCCTACTAGCCTGTCGGACTTAAGGAATCGTAGCGAAAATCGATCTGGGCTAGGACAGATTTTGCCGCTTTTGCAGGGAAATAGTGCGCTCTATTGCCCAAAAAAGCTGTGAACTATGAGCGGCCCAACTGATGACGATTCTGACTCAGACATAAACCTCAAGGCCAATATTCATCCCAAAGCGCGCACCACCCCGATGATTCGGGCAGAGATTCAAGCTTTCCTCGATCGCTACCTGTGTTGTCATGGGATCTTACGCCTGGCGGATCTCTATCCTGAGGTTGAAGGCGAAAAACCCGCCAAGAAGACCTTCAAGGACTATGATCCCGGCTTTATGCATGCATGTGGACACCACATGCCTGCCCCAGATGCCGCCGAACAATTATCCAGTACTGGAGATTGCCATAGATGAAGGAATTTCAGAACAATAACTATTGGGCAAATAGCAACTCGTAAGTGCGACTCAACAGGTTAGAATAAAGGGAGCTAAGGTATGATCATTGCTTTTTGTTTTGCCAAGAATAAAAGCACACCACAGGGCTTCCATGGTTTGCAACTGTTCTTGTGTGGTCATTTTTTCAATGTCGAGCGCATTCATACGGACTCCTGAAATTGGACTGCCTTCGTTAGAAGCGAACAACATGCGCCCGGTCGATGGGGGATGCTTATGCCACAACTTTTGCTAGTCCAAGCACTTCGATCAGCCCGCCAAGGAATGAACGGGAAAAATTTACCGAAAAAAACTGATTCTAATTTTTCAAAACCCCTAATAGCCATAGCACAAACTTTTAGGGGATTTTTATGCGTCGAGTTTTCACGGTTTCGGCTTCATTGGCGACGATTCGGTTGGACTCATCACCAATCACCGCCAGCACGGTTTATCGCGCATTCAGCAGATTCATGAGTTTTGTATCGACCATGATTTCCTGCGCTGGCTATCTGCAAACTAAAACGCGTGGATTGCTGGTCTATGGCAGCTTACAGGCTTTTGCGCCACGTACTACTGTTCCGCTGATTCGCATTAGAGAGTCGCAAGAAGGGAAAAATCATGATGCTGCGGTTGCGTAATCGTCGGAGGGTGGACATGTTTCTTCAAGATACCTCGCCAAACGCAGCAAAACCAGCCATGCGACGGCAGCGAGCGGGAGTGGCGGTGCCTAAAAATACTGACCAGCGCGCTCGTGGCGAGGTTTGGTTCGTATGCCGCGCTGCCGTTTCACGGTGCGGTTCTGCGGCAGCGGCGCATTCTGGATGTTGGGTTCCCTTGGTTTAAGCTGGCCGATGCGATCGACGATTGGCAGTACCACGGGAAGCGGTTAGATGACTTCAAGTGCTACCGCCTCTTGGTTTTGAATGGCTGGTCTGTTCTAAGCTTCGAGGTTGGTGAGGTCAGGAATGACCCGGAGTATTGCGTTGCAACCTTGGTGCAGTGCATCCGAAGCCTAGAAAGTCGGAGCTAGTAACTTGTTATGACCAGATACGAAACTGAACACCGCCAGATTAATAATCTTGTCGGGCGTATTGACGCATTGATCGGCAAGATCACCATCGAATTAAGCGCGCTATGGACAGTGCGCGACATAGGCGCGTATCTTTCACCTCGGTGAAACCACCGTGATGCAGAAAATCTCTTGTGCTACTGATTTCTCGAAGCCGATCAATGTCACCGGCGAATCAAAAGGGCGACGCTGGAAGCCAGCCGAGGTCAAGGCGTGGGTAGAAGGCCGACGCGAGATATTACCGCGCCAAAGATAAGTGCGGGCGTAAGCTGGTGCCGTAGTTACGCCAGATTTACGCCAAATACAATGTAACAATATGATTTATAAGACTGATCTGGTGCCTAGGAGAGGACTCGAACCTCCACGATTTTACTCGCTAATACCTGAAACTAGTGCGTCTACCAATTCCGCCACCTAGGCTTTGAGTCGCGAATGTTAGGCAGAATTTTAATCTTTGTCAATAATGAAGTGCGGTTGTTTGCCTCAAACCAACGGCCATGGTCGGCCTGCTGGCGGGTAATTCACAAATCCAACGGGTATTCGGGTAAATTAGCGGCTATTTTATTGCTATCTGTGAGGGGTCCATGTCCAGCATCTATTTAGAAACGGCACTTGCCGCCGCCCGTGCCGCCGAAACGGTTGTTCGCAAATATTGGCAGCAGAACGTGGATATCACCATCAAGGCGGATGCCTCGCCGGTTACGGTGGCCGATGTGGAAACGGAAGAGGCTATTAAGGCGGTTATTCTCAAGCAGTTTCCCGATCATGGTTTCTATGGTGAGGAGACGGGCAAAACCCGTCCTGATGCTGAATATTCCTGGCTGGTCGACCCTATTGATGGCACCAAGAGCTTCGTGCGTGAATACCCGTTTTTTTCGACCCAGATTGCTTTGATGCATGGCAACGAACTGATTCTGGGTGTTTCGAGTGCCCCGGTGTTTGGCGAATATGCCTATGCGGAGCAGGGCGGCGGCGCCTTCTGGATGGATAAGGCAGCGAGGGTGAGCCGGATTGATACGGTAGCTGCGGCTACATTATCTGTGGGCAATCTCAAGACGCTGGCTGCCAATCCGACCGGATGGGCCGGTTTGTCGAGTATGGTGCGCGAAGTCAATCGCACGCGGGGTTATGGCGATTTCTACCATTACCATTTGCTGGCCCGTGGCGCGATTGATCTGGTTGTCGAGTCCGATGTCAACGTGCTGGATGTCGCTGCCCTGTCGGTCATTGTTCGAGAGGCCGGTGGCGTGTTTACCGATCTTGAAGGTAAGCCGGTTGGGTTGGAAACGACGACCGTGTGCGCAGCGGCGACGCCTGCATTACATAGTGAAGCTCGTCGCCGATTGGGTTATTGAAATTTGTCTTCGTTTGGAATGCCCGTGTCATGATCAATAGAGGGCTGGCTTGAGCTAAAGCTATGGATGAGTTACTTGGTTTTTTGAGTTTTAACCGGTACGTTAGCCCCTACGCTTTGTTGGTGTTCTATTACCTTGGCGCGGTGTTGATGCCACTGGCGATGATCGTTTTCTGGATTTGGCTCAGACGGCGGTATCCCGCACTGAAAGCGGTACAAGGTCAGGTTGCTGATTTGCGCAAACGTGTGTTGAGCCCGGTCCAATGGATAGGGATTTTGCTAGCCTGTATCTTCTGTTTTCTGCTCGCAGAGCTTTTTTGGCGCATGATGTTTGAATTCATGATGGCCTATTTTCATATTGCGATCGATCTGCAAATGCTGGTGCGCTAACCAGCGTGGGTTTTTCGATGGCTCTTCATGCTGACTGTTTTTGCTAGGGGGCTTACCAGCGCAGCAAAGTTTTCCCGAGTAGGGCACCGATTACGACAGGTATCAGGATACCCAGCAAATACCACGTGCCGATGAACGGTGCGCCCATTTCAGGGCAATGCAGACTGTACACAACCGCACCCCAGCCACCAGACATCAAACCGACAGCAGCACCCGCCAGCACCAATTGAGTGGGCGCCAGGCTGCGCATGGCCCATAGTAAGACAATGAAAATGGGCGCGGACAGCATGGTTATTAACAAGGGGCATTCGTACCAGGTTTCACCGAGCAGCATGTGCCATCGCTGGGTTGACGGTGCGTGCGCCACCAGAATCAACGATAAAAGCCAAATGAGGCCGATCGGGAACGTCATGGCCCAGAGTGTGCGGTTGATTGCCCCCCCCTCCGGTCGCGCGACTTTCTTGACGGCAATCAGTCCAATCAGCCCCATGCTGAACGCGAATGCGAGTTTCACCCAGAACATGGGCAGCATACTTGCCGATTTAAGATCAGGGCGCAGCCCTAAAACAGCCAGCATCAGGCCAAAAGACGCAATTAACCCGATACCTAAAGCCATGATCAGTCGTTTGGCGACAACATGACGGGGAACGGCTACATCGCCCTGTGCCAGCATGAGAATCAGATCGTCCGTTTTCATGGTTTACCTCGAAATAATGTATGCAGTTTTTTGAGCCCTCGGTGAACCCCCACCTTGACTGCCGACTCCGTAAGACCGGTGCGTTCTGCGGTTTCAGCCACGGACAGTCCTTCCAACTTGGTCAGAATAATGGGCAGGCGCATTTGATCGGGCAGGAGCGCGAGCATGTTGTGTACATCGCGCCGGGCATCCGCCGCTTCGTCTTCGGATGGCATGAACAGCGTCGTGTCCTCGTCGAGTGGATCATTTTGCTTGTCGTAACATTCGTGCCGCCTGAGCATGTCAATCAGTTTGTATTTGGCAATGGCATAAATCCAGGCTGTGGCGGGTTGGCTGCGATCATAGGTATGACGCTTATTGTGAATGGCCAGTAAGGATTCCTGTACCAAGTCTTCCACCTCATCGGGAAGGGATGCCAGGCGACGACGAAAATAACCGCGCAATAAACCCGCCAGCTCCTTGAGAAAAAGATGATACGAGGGTGTACAAATAACTGTGTAACTGGTTATCTGCGACTAACGAGAAGGAGGAGAACCAATGACCATTACCCAGAAGAAGACCGATGCCCTGCTCGACGAGCTTCTGAAAGGCTGCCGCACGCCG
>JAJYPA010000039.1 GCA_021795795.1 Pseudomonadota bacterium
ACCCCCAACTGCAGGGCCGCATCCCCCTGGCGCAGCCGCTTGCCTACCACCTGCTGGATCACCCCCAGTCGGTCGACCTCTTGGTAACTCATCGTAATATGCTCCTCTGCCATCACCCCTCCCGAAACCAAAAGGGGACATTTTAGAATTGGACAAAGGGGACATTACGGCTTTGGGCTAACACAGCCGGGCACTTGCCCTTGCAGGCGCACTGAATTTAGGATAAATTGCTCAACCTATTTTTGGTTCGAATTCGATTAGGCTGAGGCTGTTATGAAAATTTTATCTTCTCTGAAGTCTGCCAAGACTCGGCATAAAGACTGTCAGATCGTACGTCGACGCGGCAAGGTGTATGTCATCAACAAAACCAACCCCCGCTTCAAAGCTCGCCAGCGTTAAGCCTGCGTTGACTCTGACCCGGATGGCAACCATCCGCAGCAGGATCCAACCCGCCAACCGGCGGGTTTTTTTCGCCCGGTACAATCCCCCAGCAAGGAGCCCGGCAACCTTGTGAGCGCTTGAAATTCAAACGAAAAACCCACACATTCGCCCTAAGAATGAAATGGAACCACTGAGGTCACTGAATTGAAATTCCACGATTACTACGCCACGCTCGGTGTGGAACGCACCGCAACTCAGGCCGAAATCAAGAAGGCCTATCGTAAGGCAGCGCAAAAATATCACCCGGACCGCAACAAGGAAACCGGTGCCGAGGAGAAGTTTAAGGAAATTAATGAAGCCTACGATGTGCTGGGCGATGAAGAGAAGCGCCAGCGCTATGATGCTCTGGGCTCGAATTATCGCGCGGGCGAGGAATTCCGTCCGCCTCCGGGCTTTGACCCCAATCAGTTCGGCAGCCAGTATGGTGGCGCGGGTTTTTCGGATTTTTTCAGCAGCATCTTTGGCGGCGGGTTCGATCCCGGGGCCGCTCATGGAAGTCGTCGTACGCGCGCCGCACGCGGCCCGGATTATGAGATGACACTGCCGTTAAGTGTTCAGGAAATGATTGAAGGTGGCAGCAAGTCCGTCACCATCGATCACCCCGAGACCGGGCGCAAAACGCTTAAAGTCACTATCCCGAAGGGCAGCACTCCCGGCAAACGGATGCGTTTGAGCAGCCAGGGTGGTTCAGGCACGCACGGTGGCCCTGCGGGCGATTTGTATCTTGTCTTCCAACTGGCCTCCGACAGCCAGTTCTCGCTCGATGGCAATGATGTGCTGTACAACCTGCCTGTCACCCCTTGGGAGGCGGCGCTGGGTGAAAAGGTCACCGTGCCGACGCCCACTGGCGGCAAGATCAGCATGACCATTCCGGCGGGTTCGCAGTCCGGTTCCCGCTTGCGCGTTCGCGGGCGCGGTCTGGCTGGCGGCGACTACTTCGTCACCGTGATGATTCACACCCCACCGGCCAAAACCGATGAAGCGCGGGCGTTCTATGAGGAAATGAAGGTCTCGATGCCCTTTGATCCGCGCGAATAGCTCACACCATACTTCCCATAAAAACCCCTGCTCATCGGGGTTTTTTCTTAACGAGGCGATAAATGTAACGCTTCGCGGCTTAAAGTTTGAAGTGCAACGCCTGATTTGAAAAATATTGGCTTCCCGAACATGATCGAAACGTTCAACCAGCTGGCGTGGCGTAACCTCGCCAAGAGCGAGTCCCGGCGGCCCTTGCGGGAGCGGACGGCGGATGCCATCCTGAACCTGATGGGCGGACGCAGGGTGGACAACACGGCAGAGATGTCGGCGGGGAGGGAAGAAGGCGTTCCGCCTGCGGCATTTGGCGAGGAAAAACGTTGCATGATTTTCGTGGTGCTCGCCTTGGCCGAGCGTTCCATTCGCTCGATCATGACGCCACGGGGGGAAATCTCATGGATCGATTGTGCAGGCACTGCCGATGCAGTCCGCGCGCAGCCGCTAGACACTCCGCACAGCATTTTTCCGGTATACCGATGCTCGCTGGAGAAGTGGGCCTGGCGGCTGGAGCAGGCGGGCAAGGCGACACGAAACGGCACAACACCAGGAGCCCGCACATGAGCATCAAATTAGAAAGACCCCCTTTATCCGAGGTGCTGCGCGAACTTGCCAATGACACAAGCCGGGAACGCATCTCGATTGGCGACCTGTTGGTTGCCCTGGGTGACCGAGCGCTCGGCGCATTGCTGTTCACTTTCGCGTTTCCCAACATTCTGCCCACGCCCCCCGGAACATCGGCTGTGCTGGGGGCACCCCTGATCTTTCTGGCCGCCCAGCTCGCCTTTGGTCGCAAACCCTGGCTGCCTGAAATCATGACCAGACGGTCGATGCCCCATGAAAACTTTCACGCACTCGTGCTGCGCATCGGGCCCTGGCTTGAAAAGGCGGAAAGACTTTTGCGCCCGCGCGCAAGCGCACTTGCCCTGCCGCCGATGGAATATGTCATCGGGCTTGTTTGCCTGCTGCTGGCAGTAGTACTGGTGCTACCCATTCCCCTCGGCAATATACTCCCTGCGCTGGCCATCTGCCTGATGGCCCTGGGGATACTTGAGGGTGACGGATTGTGGGTGCTGGCCGGTTTCATCGTAGCCATCACGTCCACCATTGTGGTTTCAGGCGTCGTTTTCGCAATGATCAAGGCAACGATCTTCCTGTTCACCCAGGTTCTCTAATGATCGCGCTGTTAGCCAACAACTGGGCACCACAGAGATGTGGTACTGCGCATCCTCTTTTCGTGCCCTTTGGTGATCCGTGCCCTGCGCCCGCCGTGGCGGATGCGGCACTCAAATCAATTGCGTAAGCGATTGAAGCGGCGCCCCAACCTTGCGCCTGCCCATTTAAAAAAGAGGATTGAGGAGAATTTGCCAAAGTTGGCGCAAATGAGGTTTGGCTTTGCACCTTTTGTAAAGATAGGCAAACCCATGAGGCCAAATCTCGATTGGTTTATGTCCCCGCTGATTCCAAATTTAACCCGATGCGCCCTGGTTCGGCACGATTTGGCCGAACAGAGCGCTGTAGTCTTCATTGGCATGGCCTGCGGCCACACCATCTGCCAATATCCGCGCGAGACCATCGAGCATCCGCGCGTCGATCTGCCGGGTTCCGGCCACCTCGGTGAACAGACGTATATCCTTGAGCAGGTGCTTGAGCGGGAAATTCGCGGCGGCAAAATCGCGGGTTCTCATCCGATCCAGTTTTTTATCAAATGTGGGCGCGTATAAGGCGCTTTCCCGCAGTGTGGACATGAACGCATCGACATCAACGCCTTCACGCTCGACCAACCCAAGGCTCATGGAGAAGGCCGCGGTCAGCGATCCGATGAGCTGGTTCATCGCCAGCTTGACGGCCGCCCCCTGGCCTATGCCGCCGAAATGCGTGGGCTTGCCGAGCGCCTGGAGCACCGGATCGGCCACAGCCACATCGGCCGGATCGCCCCCAACCAGAATTTGCAACGTGCCGGTCTCGGCCTGAGGCGTGGAACCCAGAACGGGGGATTCCAGATAATGACCGCCGAGCTGCTTGATGGATTCGGCCAGCGCGCGGGATTGTTCGGGGCTGATGGTCGCGCCGTTGAGGATGAGCTTGTTCTTGAACAGGTCCCAGGGGTTTTCCACCAGCAACACCGATTCGCAGGCGGCAAAATCCGCCAGCATCACCCACACGATATCGGAGGGTTCCACCGCCGCGGCGACCGACTCGCTCATCGTCACCCCGATCGGCGGCGAGGAAAGCGGACTGCGGTTGTATCCGCGTACCGTCATGCCTGCCTTGACCAGTCGTTCAGCAATCGCCCGCCCCATCAACCCCAGACCCAATACGGCAATATTCATAGCAACCCCCCATTCAAAACCGGGTAACAACCCATACAATACGAACCATGATGATGCCTGAAAGCGTCAAGTCAAAAAATCAACAGAGCAAGACCACCCGGAGGGCGTACATGTGAAGCGCACAGAATCAAACTGGCCCCTGTGGCTCAATTCTGCGCGCCGGCGGCCCAGCCAGACCAGTCCCGCCCTGTTTCACACCGAAACCCGTGCCGAAATCGAACGAGACTATGACCGCGTGCTGTTTTCCACGCCGGTGCGGCGCATGGCGGACAAGACGCAGGTCTTCCCGCTGGATCATTCCGATAGCGTCCGCACCCGGCTGACGCATTCGCACGAGGTCGCCAATCTCGCCCGTTCTGTGGGGCTGGATCTGGTGTTCAACCGCAATCTGGCTGCCGGCTTGCCGCAAGCGCTGCGCGATGTACCCGCGCTGCTTGCAACCATCGGTCTGGCGCATGATTTGGGGAACCCGCCCTTCGGTCATCAGGGCGAGGAAGCCATTGCTCGCTGGTTCGCCCGACATGAAGTAACAGTGCTTGACCCGCAAACAGGCTTGACCGAAGCCATGCGGCAGGACTTTTTGCGCTTTGAAGGCAATGCGCAAACCCTGCGCCTACTCACCAAGCTGCAACTGATCAACGATGATTACGGCCTGAACCTGACCATGGCGACTCTTGCCGCCTTGATCAAATACCCCGTTGGCAGCGACGAGATAGACAAAAACTTCGTGGTGCGCAAGAAGCACGGTTTTTTTCAATCGGAACAGGCACTGGTCACTGAAGTGCAATCACAATGCGGCCTCTTAGACGGTCAGCGCCACCCGCTGACCTGGATTCTCGAAGCCTGCGACGACATTGCCTATTCGGTGCTGGACGCCGAGGACGCGGTGAAAAAAGGCCTGCTCTCTTTTTCCGACATTATTGCTTTTCTGCGTCACAGCGCGGATGGCGATCCGGTGGTGACTCGTGTCTGCGATGCCGCGCAGGATGAGCATCAGCGCTATCGCCAGACCGATCTCTCGCCCGCGGAACTGAACGATATTTCCATGCAGACCTTCCGCATCCGCGCCATCGGTGCGCTCATGCAGGCCGTCGCCGATACGTTCCTGGCTCAGTTGCCCGCCATGAGCGCCGACACATTCAATCAGGAACTAATCGCTGCTTCACCGGCCAATGCGCTGCTCTCCACACTCAAGGCCTGCAACTGGCAACATGCCTACCGCCACAAGACCGTGTTGAAAGTCGAGCTGACCGGATTTGAAGTCATCCACGGCCTGATGGATGCTTTCTGGTATGCGATTACCGATCGGGTCGATCCGCTCGATCCCGCCAGCGCGCGGCGCACGCCGTTGGCGAGCTATCTCTACCAGTTGATTTCGGAAAACTACCGCCGCGTATTCGAATCACCGAACAATCCCATGCCCCTGCGTTACCGCGAGGCCCAGCTACTCACCGATATGGTTTCCGGCATGACCGATAGTTTTGCAGTACGCTCCTGGCAGCAAATTCAGGAAGCCGGGTTTAGACCACACGTTCCTTACTGAAATCCACCGTCCACTCATCAGGAGTCTGATGTTGAGCAAATCAACTGCAACCGAACAAAGCCATTTCTTTGCTTATCTCGCCCGCATGAAGTACATCACGCGCTGGGGATTGATGCGCAACACGCGCACCGAAAATATTCAGGAACACAGTCTGCAAGTGGCAATGATCGCGCACGCGCTGGCCGTGATCGGCAACGAACTGTACGGCGAAACCAACGACATCGGCCGTATCGTTACCGTGGCGCTGTACCACGACGCAGCTGAGATTATTACCGGCGACCTGCCCACGCCGGTCAAGTATTTCCGACAGGATATTCTCGACTCCTACAAGGCGCTCGAAGCCCACGCCGAGCGCAAGCTCACTGGCCTGTTGCCTGAACGCCTGCGCTCGGCGTTTGCATCAAACATCGAAAGCGAGCGAATCGAGCCTGAGGTTGCACGGGTCGTTAAAGCGGCCGATTCGATGTCGGCCTATCTCAAATGTCTGGAAGAAGGTTTCGCGGGAAACCAGGAGTTCAAGAAGGCCGAAAGCTACCTGCTTGCCAAGCTCGAAGAAATGCAGGAAACCATGCCCGCTGTCAGGTACTTTTGCACACATTTCGTCGATGGGTTTGCACTGACGCTGGATGATTTAAGTTACGATTAGGGAAGCTCTGAATAATTCCATCCTGGAATTCTCAGAGCACGCAAAGCAAAAGATGTGACTTTTGCTTTGCTTCATTTTCAATCACATACGCGATTGAAAATGGCGGCACGTCCTTGTGCCGCGCGGAACCTCTGAATTATTCAGAGGTTCCTTAGTGGGCCACAACTCAGAAATCGGTACGGCGGCGACGCGCCTGATTGAACGCCATAGCGCCGCGCAGATAGTGAATAGCCGCCGCCACAATCAATCCGCCCATCGACAGCAGAAACAGGCTCGCCTGCACATAACCGAGCATCGCGATTGCCGAGCCGATCAGCCCCGTGTGTTGGCCCAGAACCCGCGCCACCCGCGTTTCGGCGACACCCAGCGCCGACAAAGCGCCCAATTCCAGAGCCAGTACGGCCACCACGATCATCAGCACGCTGGCATAGGCCGGAAATAGGACCGACAGACCGCTCAGCAGCACGGCGAGTGCCAGAACGGCCAGCCCGATCCGCTTTTGATTTCGCCCAGGGCTAGACTGGGGCAGGTAATCGTTCAGCCGAAGCCAGAGCATGAGCCCCGCTGCGAACGTCCAGACCCCGATGAACTCACTGGATACTGAAACCAGCTGGATATCCCAGGTAAAGGCATCACGATCCATGTCGAACCAACCCGTCAGCCCCAGCAGGGCGACGGTCAAGCCGGTTCCGATGGTGATCAGCGACAGGCCGCTCAGAATGCCCTCCCGTATCGTGCGTTGCGGCGAAGAACCCCGCGCGGCCCGATAGCGAGAAGACAAGGGGGCGGCGACGATACCCAGCAACACCATCACAATGGCCAACGGGACATTGCTGCCGTCGGACGTCCAGAGTACCGATACCAACATCAGCAACAACGCTGCAAACAACAGCCCGATGGCGGGTTTGTGCCGCGCGGTATTTCCGCTCTGTTCGCCCTTTTCGCTATTGAGTCCGTACAACGCCGCCAGAATCAGCGCCAGCGCGAACCAACCGATCAGATCGATCTGCAGACCAACGCTCATGCCGATGTGTCCTCACGGTGGTCCGAACCCGGCACCGATCCGCGGGCCTGACGTGTCGAGCATATTTCCCGCCACAGCAGAGAGAACGCGGTGGTGGCGGCTTGGGCGGAGAAAAAAACGGCGAGCGACGTGAGGATCAAGTCGGGTACCGCTACGGCATTGACCAGCGCACCGGCCGCAGCGACTACGATGAACCCCGACAAAGTCGCCGCCATCAACAAGCCGCGGCCACGACGCCGTGCATCGCCGCGCAGAAAGCCGCTCAACCCCAATGCTACCGCGAGTAACACCGTATAGGCTGCGATCACCGGGTCCATGTTGTCTCCTGGCAGCGCGGAAAAGCGCCACTGATCAATCGTTATACCTTGCTTTTATTCCATGCCTTTATCACTGGCCTTTATTCCAGGCCTTCGAGGTAGGTTTTTGCATCCAGCGCCGCCATGCAACCGGTACCCGCCGAGGTGATCGCCTGACGGTATACGTGGTCCATGACATCGCCCGCGGCAAAAACGCCGGGCACCGACGTGGCCGTCGCATTGCCCTGTGTGCCGCTTTTGACCTGAATATAGCCACCGGCCAGTTCGAGCTGGCCTTCGAAAATCCCGGTATTCGGCGCATGTCCGATGGCAATGAACACGCCAGTGAGCGCAAGATCGGTTGTCTTTTCGGTTTTCACCTGCTTGATGCGCAAACCGGTCACGCCGGTGTTGTCGCCCAATATTTCGTCGACGGCACTGTGCCAGTGGATCTCAACCTTGCCTTCATCGACTTTTTTCATCAAACGGTCGATCAGAATGTTTTCGGCCTTGAACTTGTCGCGGCGATGAATCACATGCACTTTGGATGCAATGTTAGCCAAATACAGTGCTTCCTCAACCGCCGTATTGCCGCCACCGACCACGGCCACGGTCTGATTGCGATAGAAAAAACCGTCACAGGTCGCGCAGGCTGAAACGCCCTTGCCTTTGAATTTGGATTCGGACTCAAGCCCCAGATATTTTGCGCTGGCACCGGTGGCGATGATCAGCGCATCGCAGGTGTAGATGCCCGAATCGCCCTTGAGTGTGAATGGCCGTTGCTTGAGATCGGTGCTCTGGATGTGATCGAAGATGATTTCGGTATCAAATTTTTCTGCATGCGCCTTCATCCGATCCATCAGCGCCGGGCCGGTCAAGTCACCCGGATCGCCCGGCCAGTTTTCGACTTCGGTCGTCGTCGTAAGTTGTCCGCCCATTTCCATACCGGTGATCAACACGGGATTCAAATTGGCACGTGCAGCGTAAACCGCCGCTGCATAGCCGGCCGGGCCCGATCCCAAAATCAACAAACGGGCATGGCGGGTATTGGCTTCAGACATGATCGACTCCTCATCATCACAAAAGGCGCAAATGCGCTTAAAACTTGCCTACAATCATACGTTGCAAAATCCACGGCCGCCACGCGCTGCGCGACCAATTCATAAACGGGCACCTCGAAAAACCGTCACGGGCTGACGCCAGCTCTGCGTTAGCATGTTCGAGTGCAAGGAGCCGCGGGCTTACACCAGCTTCGCGTTCAGCGAGCAACGAGACATATCAAGCAGATAGGCGAGGCGCGGGCTTACGCCAGCTGCGCAATACGCCGCAATCGGACAGCGCAGTAGGTTTTTCGAGGCGCCCAAACAAAGTTAAGGACAGTGGCATGAAATATCAAGGTGAACCCCAGTACGCACACGGTAGCGCCGAGCGGATGGGCGTGCTGTTACTCAATCTCGGCACACCGGACGAACCGACCACACCCGCCCTGCGCCGCTACCTGAAGCAATTCTTATCCGACCCGCGCGTCATCGAGTTGCCCAAACTCCTGTGGTGGCCGATTCTGAACCTGATTATCCTCAACACACGTCCTAAAAAGTCAGCCGCCGCTTACCGGGAAGTGTGGGATCACTACGAGGACGGGTCGCCTTTACTCACCATTTCCCGACAGCAGCAACGCGGCTTGCAGGAGCGCTTGTCGCAACAGATGGCCGGCCCCGTCTCGGTTGCTCTGGGCATGCGCTATGGCAACCCTTCGGTCGCCACAGCACTGGCCGAGCTGCGCGATGCCGGTGCGCGTCGGATATTGGTTTTGCCCATGTACCCGCAATACGCCGCCGCCACGACCGCTTCGACCTTCGATGCTGTTTTCGATGAACTGAAAACCTGGCGCTGGGTGCCTGAGCTGCGCTTCGTGAATCATTACCATCGCGAACCGGCCTACCTCGATGCACTGGCCGCCAGCGTTCGTGAACATTTTGCCGAACACGGTCAGCCACAAAAGTTGGTAATGAGCTTTCATGGTGTGCCCAAGCGTTATCTTCTGGCGGGCGACCCCTATCACTGCGAATGCCACGTGACCGGACGCCTGTTGGCCGACCGCCTTGGCCTAACACCCGATCAATACATGGTGACGTTCCAATCCCGTTTTGGTCGTGAGGAATGGCTCAAACCTTACACCGATGAAACCTTGAAAGGATTACCCGCCAAAGGCATCAAGCACATTGCTGTCATCTGCCCCGGCTTTTCTGCCGATTGCCTGGAAACCATCGAAGAGATCGGTCAGGAAAACCGCGAATATTTTGAAGAAGCCGGCGGCGAAACCTATCACTACATTCCTGCCTTAAACGATCGAGACGATCATCTAGATGCCCTGACGCATTTGATTCGTCGCCACACACAAGGCTGGATCGAACACAGCGGCTTCGATGCCGAGGCCGACGCACAGGAACGTGACCGGGTACGCGCCAACGCCCTCGCCATGGGCGCCGAACGATGAGCGTTGCATCCGGCAGGTCCATGCCGATTGGCGTGCTGATCATTGGCGACGAAATCCTCTCCGGCCGCCGCAAAGACACGCATCTGGCCGCCGTCATCGAACGGTTGGCACCGCGCGGACGTCAACCCGATTGGGCACAGATGATCGGTGACGACGCCGATCGCATCGAAAGCACCCTGCGCGACAGCAGGCGAACGGGTAGCATCGTCTTCTGTTTCGGCGGTATCGGTGCCACGCCGGACGATCTCACCCGCGCCAGTGCCGCCCGGGCATTCGAGCGGCCACTCACGCGCCATCCCGAAGCCGAGCGCCGCATCATTGCCCAGTTCGGTGAAGCGGCCTTCCCGCATCGGGTGCACATGGCGGATTTTCCGGATCAGGTCGATCTGATTCCAAACCCCGTCAACAACGTGGCAGGTTTTTATCTGGAAAACCATTTTTTCATGCCCGGCTTTCCGCAAATGGCCCACCCGATGCTCGACTGGATTCTGGCTCATCCACTGGCTTCACTCGGTACGCTGGATTATCGCGAACAGTCGCTCTGGACCATCGGCGCCTCGGAAAGTGATCTGCTGCCCACCATGACCGGGCTCTGCGCCGAATTCCCCAATCTCAAGTTTTTCAGCCTGCCGATCGGGCAGGGCGAACGACGCCTGATCGAGCTTGGCTTCAAAGGTGCTTCCGAGCGAGTTGCGCATGCCATGAAAGCATTGCAGAATCAACTTGATGCACTGGACGTGACCCACCAGTCCGAGCGGCCACCAACCGAGTCAGCTCAGACCTGAGCCACGCCCGCCGTGGTGCACAAAGCCGCATCACGCCTTCGGTTTTTGCTTTGGTGTTGAAACCACTCAAGCGCCTGTTTACGGGAGGAAAGCTCCATGCAGACCACAACGCAAGCGGTTATTTTTGATATCGGTGGCGTACTGCTCGATGGCAATACGCCGATGCCCGGCGCGGTAGCAGCACTCGCCCGCTTGCGCGAGGCCGACATTCCTTTCCTGCTTTTGACCAACACCACGCGTCGCAGTCATGCGGATTTGCTTGCCAATCTGCACGAGGCCGGACTGAACGTGTCAGCGCAGCAATTGCTCACGCCCGCACGTGCCGCCGCAGAATGGCTGCAATCCTACCAGACGCATGGCGTTTTGCTGATTCACCCCGGATTACTACCGGATTTTGCCGGGGTCGATACCACGCTGATCGGGCAGAAAACGGACACCACTGCCCCCCGAGCCGTCATCATCGGCGACGCAGGCGAAGGCTTTACCTACACCACACTCAACGCCGCCTTTCGGGAACTCATGGCCGGAGCCACGCTAATTTCGCTGTCCGACAGTCGCTATTTTCGTGAAGTCGACGGCCTGTCACTCGATGCCGGTCCCTTCGTTCGGCTGCTGGAAAACGCGGCGGGCGTCACCGCCATCGCCATGGGCAAACCGGGCGCGTCTTTCTTCCGGCAGGCCATAGCCGCACTCGGCTTTTGCGCAGAAAACATCACCCTGATCGGTGACGATGTGCACAGTGATATTCTGGGTGCACACGCCGTTGGTTTGCAGACCATCCTGGTTCAAACAGGTAAGTACCAGGCCGGCGATGAAGAACAAGCCCCGGAAACCACTGTGCTCGCCAAGGATGTTCTGGCGAGCGTGCATTTAGTGCACAGGCGCTGAAAACATTAGTTCGCGCGCGTCACCTTGCCGGTTTGCGGTTCGAAAACAAAACGTTGGTGGCTGAACGACTGCGCCAGTTTGGCGGCATCGCCTGTTAAATTCTGGCTGACGACGGCTTGATCGATCAGCAGATAATCGACCTGGGTTTGTGCCGCATTCACGCGGAAAACCATAATCCCGTGGTGGGTTGTATCGGCAAATACAATCGGCTCATCGGCAGGCGCGGACGCTTGAAGGGTCTGATCGAGCCCCAGCACCAAGGCTTGATTGGCCGCCGCTTTTTGCGTTGCATCCAGCCCCGGCAAGCCGGCAATCGCCGATTCCACGAAATTGTTGAACGTACCCGAGCTGATGGCAGGACCGGTAAAATCCGCCACGGGCATTGCCATGGCGCTGGTTTGGTGTTGCGTGACGAAACTCGCGTGAATATCGCCGGAGACCAGAAACGCGCCCGGTCGATTCGACAAGGTTTCCAAAAAAGCCTGTTTGCCTTGCGGAAACCCATCCCACTGATCCACATTGGGCTTGAACACTGTTTGGTAATCAGCAGGCAAGCTGGTGGCCGAGCGCAAATCCCAGCGCAAGGGAGCGGTTGAGACTGTGCTAATCACGTTGATGAATGTGGCATCCGATGCCAGGGCATTCGCCAAAAACTGGCGTTGTGTTGAGCCCAGCGGGTCTTGTTCGTATTGCCCGGTTGCCTGCATGTACTGCGCATACAGATCAAAGGTCGGCTGCACGACGGCATAACGCGCGCCGAGCTCCGAGAAAAACGCCTGCTTGCCGATATGCAGGTAGGCGATGCCGCGCGGCAAGGCATCGTATGTGGTCGAATCTATGATCGGCAGCGTGCTCGCCCCCGAAATTTGACCCGCGGCAACGGCGGCATTGAACAGGGCAATGAGCTGATTGAACACAAAAGCGGAGACCAGGCCGGTGAGATCGTCGGTCGCCTTGGTTTGCGCATCGCCTGCGTAACCCGCCTGAAGGTATCCTTGCGCCAAAACCGGAATCAGGGCCGGAAGATAGCTGCCCCAAGGTGCAGTGGTCGTGTCCACATAGGGGCCAAAGTTTGCTTTAACGACATCGTAATTGGCTTGCCCAAAGATGCTCACAAGCACCGGCTCGCTCATCACCACCTTGCCGGGAAAGCCGTCTTCGGGGATGAGGTGATCGGGTCGATAGCTGCGGTAATCGAGCAGCACGGCTTCCAGGTTCTGACCAAAGCGTAAGCGGCGATACAGCACATTATTCGGCCAAAGCGTGGCCGGGTCTTTGTTGAGCGCACCGCTGGCGATAGCAGGGTCATCCACCGGCATGAATTCGTAATACACCTGTTCGGCACGATCACGCCGTGGTGGGTTGTACTCATCTTCCCGGCCATTGAAATACGTGGCGGTCGCGCCCCAGCAATCGTCGGAATATTCGTGGTCATCCCAGATGCCGATCATCGGGTAACGCTCATGCACCTGCTGCAAGATCGGGTCGCTGCGGTACGTTTTGTACAAATCGCGGTAATTCGACACGCTGGAGGCAGCATAGTAAGGCGCGGTCGCATCGCCTAATTGAATAGCGCCTGCCGTGTCGGTAAAGGTGATGCTGCGCGGACTGCCCACCGTTTGAAACGAGGGATCGCCCGTGGTCTCGTAGATGTAATCGCCGATTTGCAGGATGAAATCCAAATCCGGCTCGGTTTGCAGCAGGTAGGCCCACACGTTGTAATACCGGCCGATGTAATCTTGGCACGAGGTGACGGCGTAGCTGACCGGCACGTTGGCCGCCGGATCGGGCGCAGTTTTAGTTCGCCCGGTACGCGAGCTGGCCCAGGTCTGGTTGCCGGTGGCTACCAGAAAACGGTAGTAATACGTCGTTCCGGGCTTCAGACCAGCCACTTTCAAACGCAGGCAATGATCGTGCGCGGCGGCAACGGGCACGGCGAATTCATCGACGACCAGATTGGCAAAATCATTCTGGGCGCTGACTTGAACGCGCAACTGCCCTTCGGTTTGCGGGTCGAGTTTACCCAAACGCGTCCAGAGAATGACCGAGTTTGCGGCCGGATCACCCGAAGCCACCGACTGCGGAAAATAGCTGGTGTCAGTCGAAATGTTTTCCGCCCCACTATCACTGCCACCACAAGCGGCCAATGCGCCTGCTGAGGCTGTCAGCACAATCAACTTGAGAAACTGGCGGCGGCTACTGGAATGAGCCAGAGCGGGTAATGGCGAGGTTGCGTTCATTTTTGCACTTCCTGATTGATGGCAATGACAAGTCCTTGGCAAGGGGAACCACGCGGCATGGATACTTTTTCGGGTGTTCCCTTTGCGCGAGCTGCCAAGAGTGAAGAAGCACACTAACGGTTGCGTATGAAGTTTTTATGATCCGGGCAAACATAGCGAAGTGCTGAACTATTCTTCGGGTTTGGTATCAGAAACATCATGCAACCGGTTGCCGCGCGGTTTTGTCGGTGCGGGCCGAGCTGGTTGCGATTCCAGAATCTATCGTTGTTTTATTCAGCAGAGGTAACGTATGCGAACCCAGATTCTTGTTGATGCCATTCGTGCTGGCTTGCCGCGTCGTGGACGCCTGTTGTTGGCCGCCGCGTTGATTGCAGCTCCGTTGATGGCGATGACGCCGGCGGTCAGTTTTGCCGACACCGCCATGCCCGATTATGTGCAATTGGTGAAGCAGTCCAGCCCGTGGGTGGTGAATATCAGCACGGTGAGTAAACCCAAGGCACAGCCGACATTTGATAGCGGCGCCCAGCCGATTTTCCCACCGGGGCCGGCCGGCGATATGTTTCGCCGTTTTTTCGAGCAGCAGATGCCACAACAGCAAAATCAGGAGCCTATCCGCTCGCTGGGTTCAGGATTCATAATTTCCGCGGATGGTTACATCCTGACCAACGCACATGTCATTGATGATGCGAATAAAATCACGGTTCGGCTGCCTGATCAGCAGGAATATCCCGCCAAGGTCGTCGGCAAGGACAAGCGTACCGATATCGCCCTGATCAAGATCGACGCGAAGAATCTGCCGGTAGCGCCGATCGGCGATTCCGACAAGATTCAGGTGGGTGAATGGGTTCTGGCCATCGGCGAGCCATTCGGGCTGGATCACAGTGCAACGCACGGCATCGTGTCTGCCTTGGGTCGCGATTTGCCGGACGAAAGCTACGTACCGTTCATTCAGACCGATGCGCCGGTCAATCCCGGCAACTCCGGCGGCCCGTTGATCGATGCCAGTGGCAAGGTCATCGGCATCAACTCGCAGATTTACACCAAATCCGGCGGGTATATGGGCATTTCGTTCGCCATTCCAATCAATGTCGCCATGAATGTGGTCGATCAGATCAAGGCGACCGGTCATGTCACGCGGGGTTATCTCGGCGTGCTGATTCAGCCGGTCACCAATGATCTGGCCAAATCCTTCGGACTGGACAGCACCAAAGGCGCATTGGTTGCCAAGGTCGAGCCGAACTCGCCAGCCGCAAAGGCAGGTCTGCAATCCGGCGATATCATCCTCAAGTTCAACGACAAGGAAATCAAGCATTCAGGTGAACTGCCTATCCTGGTCGGCATGTCGCCGATCGGCAAACCGGCCACCTTGACCCTGATGCGCGACGGCAAGCAGATGGAAGTGAGCGTCACGGTTGAAAAACTGGACAAGCAAGCACTTGCTGCCGAAGCCGGTACCAGCGAAGCCATCGAAAAAATGGGGCTGAAAGTCTCGGCGTTGTCTCCCGATGAACTCCAGCAATTGAACATCAAATATGGTGTGAAGGTGAATGCCGTCGGCAACGACTCGCCGTTTGCCTCAATCATTGCACCCGGCGATGTACTGCTGGAAGTGAACCGGATGCCGATGAAATCGACCGCAGATCTGAAAAAGGCACTCGACAGCGCACCGAAAGACCGACCGATTGCCATCCGGCTATTGCGAGATGGCCAGCCATTATTCATGGCGGTTCAACTCGGCGCACAGTAGGTCAATAACCCGCCTCTGAATATGCTCAGAGGCGACGCGGCACAGTCCTGTGCCGCCATTTTCCAATGCTAGACCATAAGTTCACCATCGGAAAATGGCTCGAAAAAACTCAATCCGGGATAGCCCAAACACGAGACGGACAAAAGTCCGGGCCATCGGCAGAACAAGACCAGTGCCATTTTAAGGATTGATTATCAATTTTTTTGAATGACCTGGTGAACTTTGAGCCTGGCGCACCATCTTAAGAATTGGCTCCTCAAGGAAGAACCATTGCCCCGAATGATACGGGGCTTTTTTTTTGCTCGTTTTCCACGCCACGCATCACGCTGCTAGACTCCACCGCAATTCATACACGAAGCGGAGCTTTCATGCGGGTCATTTCATTCAACGCCAATGGCATTCGCTCTGCGGCACGCAAGGGATTTTTCGACTGGTTGAGCAAACAGAATGCCGATTTTGTCTGCATCCAGGAAACCAAGGCACAAGCCGACCAACTCACCGCAGCCGAATTTTGCCCATCTGGCTACACCTGCCAGTACGTTTGCGCCGAGAAGAAGGGGTACAGCGGTGTTGCCATTTACGCGCGTCGTCCGCCCGAGGCCATTATCACCCAACTGGGCCTGCCCGAATTCGATGCCGAGGGCCGTTACTGCGCCTTCGAATATCCTGAGCTCATGGTGGCCTCGCTCTATCTGCCCTCCGGGTCGGCGGGCGATCATCGCCAGGAATCGAAAGACCGTTTCCTCACCGCCTATCTGCCGATGCTGGAAAGCTATCTTCAAAAACAGCACAAACCGCTGATTCTCTGCGGCGACTGGAATATCGCGCACAAAGAAATTGATTTGAAAAACTGGAAAAGCAACCAGAAGAACTCCGGCTTTTTGCCGCATGAACGGGCGTGGCTGGATGAATTATTCGACCGGTTGGGCTATGTGGACGCGCATCGCCTCGTCGCCCCCGGCGAGGCCGTGTACACCTGGTGGTCGAATCGGGCCAATGCCTGGGAAAATAACGTGGGCTGGCGCATTGACTATCAGATCATCACGCCCGATCTCGCCAACCGGGTTGAGCGTGCGAGTGTGTATCGTGACGAGAAGTTTTCCGACCACGCCCCGCTGATCATTGATTACCGGGATTGAACCCGGCGCCTATTACAGTGCTTTGGACGTCAGCTGCTCACGCTTTTTGCGCATGCGGATATTGAGCGACTCGACCACCAGCGAAAACGCCATCGCCGAATAGATGTAGCCCTTGGGCACATGCTGGCCGAACGATTCGGCGATCAGGAACACACCCACCAGAATCAGGAACGACAGCGCCAACATCTTGATGGTGGGGTGACGCTCGACAAACTGACTGATGGATTTGGCCGCGAGCATCATCACCAGCACAGCCGCTACAATAGCGACGACCATGATTTCGATGTGCTTCACCAAGCCGATGGCTGTGATCACCGAATCCAGTGAAAACACGATATCGATCAAGGCGATCTGGATCACCACTGTCCACAACCCAACTTTTTTCAGCGCGGAGCCTGTCGTGGCGACTTCCACCTGCCCGCCGGTTTCCATGGTGTCGTGCATTTCCGTTACGGCTTTATAGACGAGGAACA
The DNA here is from genome assembly GCA_021795795.1 of Pseudomonadota bacterium. Next base: position 17,085 of record JAJYPA010000039.1, read on the forward strand.
GACCGCCAACGAGTAAAATCAGATCACGTCCGGAAAATGCCAGGTTACCGACATGGAGAAACGGCTTGGTCAGCCCCATCAACCACACCAGCGAAAAAAGCAGACCAATCCGCGTCACCATCGCCAGTGCCAGGCCAAAGAACCGACCGGCCGCCCGCTGGCTTTCCGGGAGCTTGGAAACCAGAATCGCAATCACGATGATGTTATCGATGCCGAGCACGATCTCAAGCGCGGTCAAGGTTGCGAAGGCAACCCATGTTTCTGGGGAAAGCAGTAGTTCAATCATTGCTAAAACTCGTAGTATGGCTCAGTAATTTTTATCGCGAAATGCCCTGTAATTTAGCATCTCCGTACCGATTGCAGAAATGTCTTGTCGGCTTGGAAGACGGATATCACAAGATTACCTCTAAGATGTGCCAACTTTCGGCTAAAATCCCGCTCTGGTAGCGTCTCTAAGGCATCATGATTAAGCTCTATTAAATCAGAGCTGCCGTGCAGCACTTAGGATGTGCCGCCATGAGCAATCGCGCACGAGATTGTTCATGAAGAAAATCAAAAAACGCATTTCTTTGATTTTCGCCCTCTGGGCATCCCAGGATGGAATTATTCAGCGCTTTCGTAGTCAACTCGGAGGAGTTTGCCATGCACGCAAAATCAACAGTGAGATGGGCCATTGCGATGATCCTGCTGACAGCCCTGACGGGTTGCGTCACCCCCATGTCTGGTGACGTGTACAGCCGCAACAACGCCATGCAAATGCAAACGGTTCAGTACGGCACGATTGAAAGCCTGCGTGGCGTGCGCATTGCCGGAACCCAAACGCCCATTGGTGCCATCGGCGGCGCCGTGGTTGGGGGCCTGCTTGGCAGTGGCGTGGGCGGCGGTCTGGGGCGCGACCTTGCCACGGTAGGGGGTGCCATCGGTGGTGGCGTTGTCGGTTCCGCCATCGAAGAAGGCGTCACACAACAAAACGGGGTCGAAATCGTCGTGCGGCTGGATAACGGTCGCACGGTGTCGATTGTCCAGGCTGTTGGCGGGCAGATATTTACCCTCGGACAGCGCGTCCAGGTGATCACCGCGCCCAATGGCACGAGTCGCGTAACTGCGGGCTGAGCCCATGTTTCATTAACCTGTGTTTCATTTACCCCGTGATTCATCACCTATTGAGTATGCATTTTGTTTGGACTAGATATCGCCGCCCTGCTGGCACAATACGGTCTGCTGGTGCTGGCCATCGGTTGTTTGCTCGAAGGTGAAACCGTTCTGGTTCTGGCCGGGCTGGCAACGCATCAAGGCATGTTGCACCTGCCCCAGGTGTTTGTCGTCGCCGTCCTGTTCGGCTGGCTGGGCGACCAGATTTTCTTCTGGCTGGGCCGCTGGAAAGGAGACGCGATCCTGTTGCGTTTCCCGAACTGGGCGCGTCAGAAACCGCGTCTGGATCATTGGATTCACAAATACCACGCTCCGGTCGTCATCATGGTTCGTTTCATGTATGGTCTGCGGACTGCAGGCCCCGTATTGATCGGCCATAGTGGTCTTTGCCCCTGGAAGTTCGCTTTGTTCAACGCGATTGGTGCGCTGATCTGGGCGACAATTTTCATCACATTGGGCTGGGTATTTGGTCAGGCCGCAGAACATGTCCTCACTCAAATCAATCACTGGGGGCATTATGTGTTTTATGTCGGTGCGGTTGTCATTCTGGCGATCGGTCTTACCCTCTGGCTCGTGAACCGTCGGCGGGCAACGCGCGCGGCCGAGCGAGCCGCATTAAGCGAACAAGAGAGAGATTAGAGAGCGATGTCGCAAGGTCAGCTGTATGTCATTTCCGCTCCTTCCGGTGCGGGAAAAACCAGTCTCATCAAGGCCCTGCGTGAGCAGATGCCCGATCTGGGCCTGTCGGTTTCCCACACCACGCGCCCCATGCGACCGGGTGAAGTGGACGGTCAGCATTACCACTTCGTCAGCAAGTCGACATTCGAGTCCATGATTGCCGAAGGCGCTTTTGTCGAACATGCTCTGGTTTTCGGCAACTACTACGGAACATCGAAGGCAGCTGTCAGCACCGTGCTCGACAAAGGACAGGATCTGATCCTGGAAATCGACTGGCAAGGCGCCGAACAGGTTCGCCCGCTATTCCCGAACGCGCAGAGCATTTTCATTCTTCCCCCAAGTCGGGAAGCGCTTCGGGAACGCCTCTTCGGGCGAGGGCAGGATGATGCCGATGTCATCGCCCGGCGGCTGGCCGAGGCCGAGCGGGAAATGCAGGCCTACCCGAACTACGACTTTCTCATCATCAACGATGATTTTTCACAGGCGCTCAACCATTTACGCTGCCTGTTCGAAAGCGCACGCCTGCGTACACCGCGTCAGGCCGAAAAGGAACACATACGCTTAGAAAATTTGCTGAATACCCCTAAAAAAACGTAAACTACCTAGCTCAATTCAATTCACCGATCTATTTCCTGGGGAAAATCATCATGGCGCGTGTCACCGTAGAAGATTGTCTTGTAAAGATTCCGAACCGCTTCGAACTGGTTCTGATGGCCGCCCGCCGTGCGCGACAGATCGAACAAGGTGCCGAGCCGCTGGTACCGATGGGTAAAGAAAAGCCGGTCGTGATCGCCCTGCGCGAAATTGGCGAAGGCAAGATCGACCAGGCTCGCATCGATGAAATTCAGGAGAACATGGTGGTGCTGCGTTCACAAATTTCAGAAGCCGAAATTCGCGCAGAACTCGCGCAGTTTGCCGACGAAGACGAAGGAAGCGCCCGGCGCCCGGCCACCACCAGCGACGAAGGTTAACTTGCCGGAGGCCTCCGTACCACAACCACAACCAGAAAAACTGGTTCTGGTTGCCGAAGCGGCCAAAGCGGAACTCTATTTCGCGCCGCTAGCTATGGCCTTGGCAACATATATCGATCCGGAAGGCATCGCGCATGTGCGGGATGCCTTTGTTTTTGGCGCGAACTCCCACGTTGGACAAGCCCGCCAAAGCGGCGAGCCTTATATCAGTCATCCGGTAGCAGTTGCCGAGATCCTCGCCGGCCTGCACATGGACGAAGCCACCCTGACGGCGGCCATCCTCCACGATGTGATCGAAGATACCGCCGTCGCGCGCGAGGAGATCGTCGCCCGCTTTGGCGAAGAGGTCGCCCGTTTGGTTGACGGTGTCTCCAAACTGACCCAGATCCGCTTCAAATCCAAGGCTGAGGCCCAGGCCGCCAACTTCCGCAAAATGATGATGGCGATGGTCGAAGATGTGCGCGTCATTCTCATCAAACTGGCTGACCGCCTGCACAACATGCGCACACTGGGCGTCATGCGCCCGGACAAACGCCGAAGAATCGCACGGGAAACGCTGGACATCTACACACCGATCGCCAGCCGCCTTGGTCTCAATGCGCTGCGTCATGAACTTGAGGACATGGGTTTTGCCGCCCTGTACCCCACCCGCTATCGCGTCATCAGCGAGGCCGTGCGCAAGGCGCGGGGCAATCGCAAGGAAATCGTGGCAGGCATCGAAGAACGTTTTGTCCAGCGTTTCGGTGAAGAAGGCCTGCGGGTGCAGATTCAGGCACGTGAAAAGCGCCCGTATTCGATCTATCGCAAAATGATGCAGAAACACCTCACCTTCAAGGAAGTGTTCGATGTCTTCGCGGTTCGGATCATCGTGCAGAATGTGGATGAGTGTTATCGCGCGCTCGGCATCGTTCACAACCTCTACAAGCCGCTGCCGGGCCGCTTCAAGGATTACATCGCCATTCCCAAGGCCAACGGCTACCAGTCGCTCCACACCATCTTGTTCGGCCCGCACGGCATCCCGCTGGAAGTCCAGATTCGCACCAACGAAATGCACCAGTTCGCTGAAAGCGGTATCGCTGCGCATTGGCTCTACAAATCCAGTCACGATCAGGGCACAGTTACGCAAGCGCGGGCACGCGAATGGCTGCGCGATCTGCTGGAAATCCAGCAGAAAGCGGGCAATCCGCAGGAGTTTCTGGAATCGGTCAAGGTCGATCTCTTTCCAGACGAAGTCTATGTCTTCACGCCGATGGGCGAGATCATCGAACTGCCGCGCCGCGCCACCGTCGTGGATTTCGCTTATGCCATTCACACCGACGTCGGCAATCATTGTGTGGCCTGCAAGATCGATCGCAGGTTCGCCCCACTCTCCACGCCACTGGAAAACGGCCAGACCATCGAGATCATCACCGCGGATGGCGCCGAACCCAACCCGAACTGGCTGTCCTTTGTCGTCACCGCTCGGGCGCGCGCCCATATCCGCAACTACCTGAAGAACCTGCAGGATTCGGAGGCCATCAAGCTGGGCCACCGTTTACTGACCAAGGCACTGGATGCCGAATCGGTCGATTTCAACGACATGAAGACGGATCGCCTCAACCGATTGCTGGCGGAATATCACTACGAGGGGTTGTCGGATCTGCTGCGGGAAATTGGCCTCGGCAACCGCATGGCGCCACTGGTCGCGCGTCTGCTCGTGGCCGACGAGTCCACAGGCGAAGCTACACGATCACCGACAGGCATCATGTCGGCTCAGACGCCCATCATCATCAGCGGCACCGAAGGGCTGGTGGTCGATTTTGCCAAGTGCTGCCACCCGATACCTGGCGATGTCGTGGTTGGCTTTTTGAGTACGGGGCGCGGCATTGTCGTCCACCGGCATGATTGCAGTAATGCGGCCGATGCCGGCGTGCATCCCGAGCGCTGGCTAGCGGTCAACTGGGCCAATCCGGCCCTGGGCGATTATCAGGCGCTGATTGTCGTCCACGCCAAGAATGTTCGGGGTGGTCTGGCACGCATCGCCAGCGCCGCAGCCGAAACCGGCGCCGATATCGATGACGTTCGATTCGATGACCGTGACGTCAATCTGACCATCATCACCGTGACACTTCGGGTCGCCGATCGGGTGCATCTGGCGCGGGTCATGCGTCGCATCAAGAGCGTTCAGGACGTCGTTAAGGTCATTCGACCCTAACAGATTGGTGAATAAGGCTTTCTTGCCGTTTTTACCGGCCTGCCCTGTCATCTCCGCACGGATCCTTACAAGCCTTCGTTGCAGATGCACGCAGGTTGGGCAGAACAGTGGCGAGGCGGTGGCACCTCGATCATCGTCAGTCGACCTGCACCTGGGATGGGATGCACAGGTCGTACCAGCCCGCCGCATAATCCGGTAAATGCTGACACAGGTGTAGAAATTGCGCCTGATCCATGAATCCTCGACGGGTCAATGCGCAAGCGGTCGAAAAATAAAGCGCGTGCACACGAAGCACCTCCAAGTCAGCAGGGGCATCCTGGATCAGGCGGATGGTCGTGTCCAACAAGTCCCAGTCCTTGGCAATCCGGGCTGAGTACTCGGGCACCAGCGCCCGCAAACACGCGAGATAGGCTGCGCTGGTATCTGGCCCGGTCAATGGATTTTGACGCAACAGTGCAATCAATCCGGTGTGCTCGATCAAAACGGACAGATACAGGTCGAACGCCATGTTGGACGATAAAAAAGGTCTCGGATGATCGGATCTCGTTTTCAACCCCAACCGAAGGGCATTGGCCGCGCGCAGACTGATGGGCTAAATGTCATGGATCAAGAGTGGGCAGGCCCCCTCGACAGGCTCGAGTCGGCCGATCGGGCTGAACATCGCCGCAGAGACCACTTCGCGCATCCCCGAAAAACCAAGCAGCATCACCGCCTGATCCAGAGACTCGATATTTTCCCGGCGCACGCGCATCGCCGGACTGTTGATCAGCCGAAGGACCATGGAGGAGATCACGGGATCCGATTCAATCAAACCGGTCAGGGTACGGATGGGAGTATCCGGGTTGTTCAGCGCCGTCATGAGTTTGGGCAATACACTGGGCAAGCGTGGCACTAGCTGCGTCAGTTGTGTGGGCGTACGTTTGAGATCTTCTGCACGCGCATTAAGCCATTGGGTCTCTTGTGGACGTAATGCATCCGTATATCCAAGCGGATGTTTTGGTGCATTCATAAGCTTTTGGAAAAAAAGAAGTGATACCTGTTCTGCATCGGGGATGGCAACGTCGGAAATTGGCTCCGGCTTGCCTGGGGCTACTCCATCCTCGCGCCGACGCGGTACGAGGGCGGGCGGTGCCGTGGGTTTGGTTGCCCAGAGTTACCGAATCCACTGCCACATGGGCAGGCCTCCTGATTGACCGATGTGGCTAGTGATTCTGTCCCGCGCAAGCAGGCGATGGAGCCGCTGACGAACCTCTGGCCAGCCATTCGCTTGGTGTGAACGTATGCAATGACAACGCGTGCATGCCACCTTCCTGTTCGGCATGCAACAGCGCCTGAACCCGCCGATGCCGCGCCAGCAAACCATCGTGTTCAAACAGGGGGCTGACGATCACGAGGCGGAAATGGGTTTCTGTCCGGTTGCCGGCGTGCTGATGCGACTCATCTTCAATTTCAAGATGCACAGGAGCCAGTTGATCTTCGATCAGGGTTTTGATGCGTTCGAAACGAGACATGATGAAACCATTTGATTGAATAGGTCGATGAATCATAACAATCCAACGCCCAGCATGGGTGAAATTTCTTCCGGTCGGCCGGGGCGGCCGGGGCGGCCAACCAAGTATCCCTGAAAGGAATCACAGCCCAAAGCATCAAGCAAATCACGCTGCGCCATGGTTTCCACACCCTCTGCGACCACTTCGAGCCCCAGGGCATGACCCATGGCCACGATCGCCTTGACGATCACCAGATCCTTTGGGTCAACGAGAATATCGCGCACAAAGCTTTTGTCGATCTCGAGCCGGTTGAACTCGAACTGCGTCAGATAACTCAAAGAGGAGTAGCCTGTACCGAAGTCATCCAATGCCAGCTGAACGCCCAGCTTTTTCAGTTCGATCAATGTGCTCGCCGCCTTGGCGGGGTCGTTGACGAGCGCGGTCTCTATCTGTTCACCCAGCGCACTCAGTGATTTAGGGAAGCGCTGATTTATTCAGTGCTTCCCGCTTGGGGGCAGGATGCCCCAACACGAACAAAGACGTAAGTCATTGATTCGTGAGAGCCATCGCGGGCATGTACCGCGATGAGCGAGCTGATTTATTCCAAGGATGGAATAAATCAGCATTTACTTAGGTTTGTTGTCCGTTTCCATCAGAATGGCGAACTCATCTCCCCCCATGCGGGCAATGAGCAATGGCCTTGTGACGCATTCGTTCTGCAATCTGCGCGCCATTTCCTGCAATAGCTGATCGCCACGCTCATGGCCGTAGCTGTCGTTGATCGAACGGAAGTAATTCAGATCGAACATCAACAAAGCCAAGTGTTTCGAGCCTTCATCGCTCAGCATGTCGATCCAGCGTTGTGCCTCGACCTGAAAGAATCGGCGATTGAGCAGGCCGGTCAACTCATCCTGACTGGCCAGTATCCGGTACTGCTCCAGCGTGGAATCCAATTCCGTCACGTTGTGAGCAATCACGTTATCAGGGAGGCTGTCGAGCCAACCGATGTCATCGTCGGATAGGCGCGAGTAAATCGAAACATGCAGCAAACGCCGCCCACCGATGTTCGGAAGGTTGGCATCATCAAGGGGAGCGGGGGAACCATCGAGCCGGTCGGCGCTTAACCAGTGTGCTCGCCAAATCCAGTCACGGATATTTTCCATGGGGCCGATTTGGCCTATGGGCTGGTGCCACGAATCGCTCTGCGGCAGTGTGTCCAGAATTTGATCGATAGGCGCAATGGCGTCCAGCGACGTAATCGCTTGCGTCGCCGTGAGTGCGCCCTGTACATTCAGATCCCCCCATAACCAAGCCTCAGCATGGTCGCATGGACTTTGCGGCAAAGACGTAAGGCCAACTCGATCTTCGTTCATGGTCGCTCGACGTCGCAGTGCAGCGGGAGGGGAAACAACATGCTCAAAATCCTTTTACCGAATCACTCGGGTCTCAATCAGCACGACAGCATATCTAAATCCTGACCGATAATCTCACGGATTCAATGCGTCATTTGCCGGTCGGCTGGGTATCTTCATCCAGATCGTCCAGATAAATCATCTCGCCAGCCTGTCGAATGGCCACCGGGGTCAGATGCGTACCGGGACAGGGGCCGCCCGTACACGCCCCCGTCAGCGGTTCGAAATACGCATTGTGGAGTGTACAACGCAATGACAAACCATCGGACAAGCCATCTGATTTATCGGCCAGATAGCCGCGAATGCCCTTTGCTAGGGGTGAGCCATTGTGCGGGCACACATTGCGGTACGCACGGATCGTGCGATGGTCTCGAACCACGATGACGCTGGGCACTCCATTGACCGGTTGCGCACCCATGGCGTCCTCTGGGCCCAGGTCATCCAGATGGCAGAGCGGTTGGTTGCGGGCATCCGGATCTTCCGCCAACCCATCGAAGCCGAGTTGCTGGATTTTCCGCTCCGCCAACCGCACACCAAAGGTAACGGCCTCATGCCAATCGACGCCCGCTTGATTCGCCCGGGCATGAATGACACCGGCAATCAGCGTATCGCCAGCACCGATGCTGTCGACCACGCTCGGCACGGGCTGTGCGGGCACAAGCTGAACGGGATCGTTCAATGATTCCTTCAGATAGGCGCCGGTCGCACCCCAACCCAGTACCAGCACCGCCTGTGGCGCCCATTGATGCGCCGCATTCAAGAAAGCTTCCGGGTCCACAAATCCCCGTTGTTCCGCAAAGGCACGCGAAAAGAAGACCACATCGGGAAAAGGGAACAACTGATCGAGGTAGGGACGCTCTTTTTCCACCTCAAGGGAAAGCATCTTCGTGCCCGCCGCTCCGCGCGCCATCGCCAGCATGGCCGCCGTATCCATGCAATGACGACCTTCGAAATGCAGCCAGTCGAACGGCGCAAGGTCAATCTTGAGGAAGGCGTTGAGATCAAATTCGGGCAAATCGCGGTAATGGACGATGGTTCGGCTGCCATTCTGGCGATTCAGGGTGATGTATGAGGTGGGCGCATGCCCAAACCCCAGAACCTGAGCGGGACTCAGGTCGATACCGCGTTGCGCCAGTTTTTCCTGAATCTGACGACCATCGGCATCCGGAGTCAGCACGGCGGCCAGCGCACAGTCATGGTCGAACTGCCGCAGCACCGTCAACGTATTGGTGACATTTCCGCCGGTGCGCTGCCGTTGCGCCAGAGCGCGTTGCTCGCTGTCCTCGACCGGATAACCATCGACCTCGTTGATGATGTCCAGGGTCGCAATGCCAATACCCAGAATCTGTGCCATTGTTTAGCTCACTCCTCCGGCAGCGCTGCGAGCAGGGCAAGCGCCGCTTTGTTTCACGGGGTGAGAGATTATGCCGAACCGGCACGTAGATTGGGCAGTGTTTTTTCTTCGATCCACCAGCGCTCAGCCGTGGCATGCAGCAGCAGACAACCGGAGCCACCATAGGCGCGTACCTTTCCAGCCGCGCCCGGGTTGAGCACCCAGATCGGCTCGCTGGTATCGATGATGCGATGATGCGTATGACCGTAGACCACGGCCCGGGCCTCAGGATGGCGCACACGCAGCTTATGGTGCCGTTGATGGGCCGGATTGACCCGATGGCCGTGCTCGACGGCCAGTACGCCTCCGGGCAATCGCAGGGTGGCTACTTCCGGCAGGGATTCGAGCAGATCAGCCGTACCGATCGGCCATTGTTCGACCGTATCGTTGTTACCGCGAACGGCAATCACATGGCCTGTTTTCGGCGTCACACGGCGCAAAATATCGGGATTCAAGATATCACCGGCATGCACAATGACATCGCACTGCTGCATGAGTGCAAGGATCGAATTTTCGATGGCACCATGCGTATCGGAAATAATTCCGACACAAACCGATGCATGTGATTCAAGGTCCACAAAGACTCCCTGATGTTAATGTGCTTTTGCCAAGCGATTTTTTTGGCCACCTTTTATGACCCTGCCCGACCGCAGGTGTTCCTTTCAGCGCGTCGACAGGCCAAATGCTCACTCGCGTGATTTGCTCGGCATCAGTCCAGGCACAGGCTCAATGACAGTATGGTGTGATCGGGAATGTCTGTCATCTACCGTGACTTTTTTATCCACAGCCGACAGAAAAACCACCGCCCCACGCGATATCCGCTCCACCGGGGATAACGCGTATGATGACTACCCCACCCACTTTGCGCGTCCGCATCAATCGCCGTCCGGTATGCATCATGAATTACCAACATCACTTCCACGCCGGTAATCATGCCGATGTCTTAAAGCACCTCGTGCTGTTACAGCTCATCGAGCTGATGCAGCAAAAGCCGACCGGATTTTTGTTGCTCGAAACCCATGCCGGTGCGGGTCTGTACGACCTGCAAGCGTCCGAAGCCCGTCGCAGTGATGAAGCAACTGGCGGTATCGGGCGACTGTTGCAGGCAACGCAAGCCGCCAACACGGTGCCGGATCTGATTCGGTTTTATCTCGAACAGATCGGACGGTTCGGATCCATTCTTCATTTGAGCCACTACCCCGGTTCCCCTCTGTTGGCTGTCTGTGTTCTGCGCCCGCAGGATCGCTATATCGGCGTCGAGCTGGTGCCCAAGGTGGCACGGGAATTGAGTCGCAATCTCGCCGAACGTCCCATACAGGCGCAGTGCATTCACGACCGCAGGGTCATCGCACGGGATGGCGAGGGCCTGGCCGCGCTCAAGGCGGACTTGCCGCCACTGGAACGGCGCGGTCTGATTCTGATCGATCCACCCTATGAACAAGCCCAGGAACGCGACGATATCACCGCCGCCTTGCAGGCCGGATTGCAACGGTTTGAAACCGGGGTTTATGCCCTGTGGTACCCGATCAAGCAACGCCCCTATCTCGATCGGTGGCTCAACCGGATTGCCAAGAGCACGCCTCGTCCGGTACTGACCATCGAAAACAGTATTTTCCCCGATGAATCGGGCAACCGGCTCACCGGCTCCGGCCTGTTGATCATCAATCCGCCATGGCAGCTCGATACACTCATGCAACCCGTGCTCGAGTTCGTCAACGACGCGCTCAAGCAGGATACGGCCGCGCCCAGTGCGATTCGCTGGCTGAATCCGGCTCATTAAACGCGTAAAACGCGCAGACATCCCCATGCGTTCAGAAAAAATGCACAAGATAATCTCGATATTCATGGCACTCACCCTGCTCTTGGCGATAACGATCGCGCAAGGTGCAACGCCTCAAACAACCAAGGCAGATCCGGCCACGATCGCCCAACAAGCATTGGACGCCACCGCACCGGCAACCGCACGTGCCCAGTTGGCCGCTGCCAAACCGGTGTTGGCAAAACAGGCAATGGTCGTGACCGCACAGCATCTGGCAACGCAGGTCGGCGTCGATACCCTCAAGCAAGGCGGCAATGCCGTCGATGCTGCTGTGGCCGTGGGCTATGCGCTGGCGGTGGTGCATCCGTGCTGCGGCAACATCGGTGGCGGCGGCTTCATGGTGCTGCATCTGGCCGAAGGCAAAACGGTGTTTCTCGATTTCCGCGAAAAGGCGCCGCTCAAGGCCACGCCCACCCTGTTTCAGGATGCCGAAGGCAACGTCGTCAAAGGCCGCAGCACCGACACCTATCTGGGCGTGGGCGTACCGGGTACCGTGATGGGGTTGAACACCGCGCTGGCAACCTACGGCAGCATGAGTCGCAAACAGGTCATGGCACCGGCCATCAAACTCGCGCGCGATGGCTTTGTGCTCACGGCAGGCGATGTCAAGATTCTGCACACGCGCAGCGCAGACTTCGCCAAATACCCCAACGTCGCGAATATCTTCCTCAACCAGGGCAAGCCTTATGAAGTCGGTGACCGGTTGATTCAGCCCCAATTGGCGCACACGCTGGAACTCATATCGAAAGAGGGCGGCCAGGCCTTTTATCAGGGACCCATTGCCCAAGCGGTGGTCAAGGCCAGCGAGGAAAACGGCGGACTGCTGGGCATGAAGGATTTTGCCGACTACACGGTCAATTGGGAAAAGCCCATCTCCTGCGGGTATCGCGGATACACGATCATGTCCGCGCCACCCCCGAGTTCCGGCGGCACCACCATCTGCCAGATTCTGCAAATGATCGAGCCTTACCCCATGCAGCAGTGGGGCTACGGCTCGGTGAATGCCATTCACTATCTGGTCGAAGCCGAACGCCGCGCCTTTGCTGACCGCAACACCTATCTCGGCGATCCGGCATTCGTGGATAACCCCATACCAAAGCTGCTCTCAGCAAAGCACATTGCCAAAATGCGCACCAGCATCGAACCGGACAAGGCCACGCCATCGAGCGAGATCAAGGGCAGTCTGGGCGCGGATGAAGGCCAGCACACCACGCATTACTCAATCGTCGATGCCAAGGGCAATGCGGTCAGCATCACCTTCACCATCAACTACCTGTTCGGTCTGGGTCAGATTGCGGGTGACACCGGCTTTTTCCTCAATAATGAAATGGATGATTTCACGGCCAAGCCCGGCGTACCCAACAGCTTCGGATTGGTGCAAGGACGGGTCAATCAGATCGAACCGGGCAAGCGGCCCTTGAGCTCCATGTCGCCGACCATCGTGCTGAAAGACGGCAAATTGTTCATGGTTACCGGCAGCCCCGGTGGTTCGACCATCATTTCCACCACCCTCGAAAGCATCCTCAACGTGGTCGATTTCGGCATGAACATGCAGCAGGCCGTCGATGCGCCACGTGTGCATCATCAGTGGTATCCCGATGTGATATTCATCGAACCGGGGTTACTCACGCCACACACACGAGCCGCGCTAACCAAGATGGGCTACGCCTTCAAGGAAATGCCGTCCTGGGGCGCGGACGAAGCCATTCTCGTCAACCAGAACACCGGCACGCTCGAAGGCGCCAACGACCGCAGGCGCCCCGCAGGATTGGCCGCCGGTTACTGATGATCTCGAAGTTCGGGTCGCCGGATCAACAAAAAAGCCATTGCTTCCAATGGCTCGAATATTATTTGCAACATATTTTCCATGAGGATTCTCTGCACAAAGTAGGGCTTTCGAACGCCGGGTATGATCCGGCAAATCCCTCCAACCCCCTTTTTCAAAGGGGGGAACCTGCCTGTTTTTGGATTGCTGCGCCTCCCCCTTTGTAAAAGGGGGTGTGAGGGGGAGTGAGGGGGATTTAAGCGGGCTTTTTATTTGTGCAAATTTTCACTTGGTGAAGGTTACACACGAACTCATGGTGTGACTCAAAACGGGATATCATCATCCACAAAATTCGGCTCGGATTTGGCCGGGGCGCGCGGTGGCGGTGGCGGGGCGCCATAACTGTCGCGGTTGCCGCTTGACGGGCGCGCAGGTGCTGCGGCGGTACGACCGGCGCCACGTGCAGGCGGTGTGCTGCTGTAGCCATCGTCTTCATAGTCGCCCGATTCTTGCTGACCGCCGCCGGAGCCACCCGAACCACCACGTCCGCCCAGCATTTGCATTTCCGATGCGATAATTTCCGTGGTGTAGCGATCTTGTCCGTCCTGGCCTTGCCATTTGCGGGTTTGCAGACGGCCTTCGATGTAGACTTGGCTGCCTTTTTTCAGATACTGGCCGGCGATTTCCGCCAGACGGTTGAAAAATACAATGCGGTGCCACTCGGTGTTTTCCTTCTGTTCACCGCTGTCTTTATCTTTCCAGGTCTCGGAAGTGGCGACGGTAATGTTCGTTACCTGCCCGCCGCTCGGCATGTAGCGTACTTCCGGGTCTTTCCCGAGATTGCCCAGGACAATGACTTTGTTGATTCCACGACTGGCCATCCGTATGTTCCTCTTGCGATTACAATGGCGGTGTCCGACAGTTTCGGCAACGCGCTAAAGTCCGTACTATAAATCACTTGCCCGTTTCATTCACTTTTGACTTTTCTGGATTCCCATGGCCGATCCGTTTATCCGCATTCGCGGCGCACGCACGCACAACCTGAAGAATATTGATGTCGATCTGCCGCGCGATGCGCTGATTGTGATCACGGGGTTATCCGGTTCGGGCAAGTCATCGTTGGCCTTCGACACGCTGTTTGCCGAAGGTCAGCGCCGTTATGTGGAATCGCTCTCGGCCTACGCGCGGCAGTTCCTTTCGATGATGGACAAGCCGGATGTGGATCACATCGAAGGGCTTTCGCCCGCCATTTCGATCGAACAGAAAACCACGTCGCACAATCCGCGCTCGACCGTGGGCACCGTGACGGAAATCTATGATTATCTGCGCTTGCTCTACGCCCGCGCCGGTATTCCGCGTTGTCCGGAACATGGGGTCGATCTCACCGCGCAAACCGTCTCGCAGATGGTCGATCATGTGCTGGCGCTGCCAGAAGATTCACGCTGGCTGCTGCTCGCGCCGGTCATCGAGAACCGCAAGGGCGAGCACAACAAACTGTTCGATGAATGGCGGGCACAGGGGTTTTTGCGTGTGCGCATCAATGGCACCGTGTATGAAATCGACGATATCCCGCCGCTCGATCCCAAGGGCAAGAACACCATCGAGGTCGTGGTCGATCGCCTCAAAATCCGCCCGGATATCGGTCTGCGCCTGGCTGAATCGTTCGAAACCGCACTGCGCCTCGCCGATGGTCGTGCCTTTGTCGTCAATATGGATGATGGCACTACCCACACGTTCTCCGCCAAGCACGCCTGCCCGATCTGCGGCTATGCACTGGCCGAACTCGAACCGCGCCTGTTCTCGTTCAACAACCCCGTCGGCGCCTGCCCGACCTGTGACGGCCTGGGCGTAAAGCAGTTTTTTGATCCGCAAAAAGTGATCGTGAACCCCGAACTCTCGCTCGCCGCGGGCGCCATTCGCGGCTGGGATCGGCGCAATGTCTACTACTACCAGCTCCTGCTCGGGCTATCGAAACACTACGGCTTTGATTTAGACACGGCCTGGCAGGACCTGCCGATCGAGATTCAAAACTCCATTTTGCAGGGCAGTGGCCGCGAGAAAATCACCTTCACCTACCTCGACCCCAAAGGCAAGGCCAGCACCAAGGATCACCCCTGGGAAGGCGTGCTGCCCAATATGGATCGTCGT
>JAJYPA010000396.1 GCA_021795795.1 Pseudomonadota bacterium
TACATGACACCCGTGAACATACCTGGCGGCACATGGATTTCTTTCAGCATGAAGCCTATCTCCACGCCCGCGTACCCCGTGTGATGTGCCCGGAGCATGGGGTGCATCAGATCCCTGTTCCCTGGGCACGGGAAGGCTCGCATTTCACCCTGCTCTTCGAAGCGCTGATCATGGCCCTGGTGCGGGAGATGCCGGTATTGACGGCAGCCCGCATGATCGGCGAGAGCGACACGCTCCTGTGGCGGGTGATTGGCCATTATGTGCCCGAAGCCCGTACCAGGGTGGATATGGCCCATGTCCATGCCGTTGGCGTGGATGAGACCAGCAGCCGACGCGGCCATGACTACATCACGCTCTTCGTGGATCTGGAGGCCAGGCGACTGTTGTTTGCCACCCCCGGCAAGGATGCCGCCACCGTTGAGCGATTCGCCACAGACCTCGAAGCCCACGGGGGCCGCGCACAAGCTGTTACGGACGTCAGCATGGACCTGTCTCCCGCCTTCCAGAAAGGCGCCAAGAAGCATCTCCCCAACGCCCAGGTGACCTTCGATCGCTTCCACCTCATGAAGCTCGTCAACGAGGCCGTGGACGCCGTGCGCAGGAGCGAAGCGTTTACCCAGCCAGATCTCAAAAAGACCCGCTGGCTCTGGCTCAAGAATGACCGGAAACTCAAGGTGAAGCAGAAAGAACAGCTGCAGGAATTGCTCAAAAACCAAAACCTCAAGACGGCACAGGCGTACCAGTACCGCCTGACCTTTCAGGACATCTTCACGATCAAGAATCGCCACCAGGGGGCCACCCTGCTCAAGGCATGGATGGAAAACGCCAAGGACAGCGGATTACCGCCAATGGTCAAGATCGCCTACACCATCATGAATCACTGGGACGGTGTGCTCCACTGGTTCGAGAGCCAGATCACCAACGGGATCCTGGAAGGCTTCAACAGCCTCATCCAATCCGCCAAGGCCAAGGCTCGGGGTTACCGCACCCACAAGAACTTCATCAACATGGCCTACCTGATCTTGGGTAAGCTGGATCTCAGGTTACCCACTTGAAATGACGAAGAGCCAGTAATTCTCGATCAGAAAGTCCACTATTTGTGAACCTAAACGCCGCAATACTGCGGATCATGACGAGAATCTGATAGGTCAGTGCTTTTGCACGTAAGTCAATGTCTTTGTGCACTGAGGATTCGCCCGCACCATCGTTATCTTGTCCGGGGCAGCTAATCACACGGTTATTTCTGAGAGGTTGTTGCGAAAAGAGGGCGTCAAAAACAGGCGCTTCTTCGGCGATGATCTCGCTTTGCCAATACCGCTCATACGAAGGACGTGGTCTTGGATATTCTGCCAATGGTCCAAAAGGCTTATTGACAGAAAGTCCAGATGCTTCCCTCAACGCGTCAAGAAATCGGTCTTGCGTCTCCAGCCAGGCAGCGACCCACCAATTCCGTTCGAGAAAATCCGGGTGATGATCATGCATAATGAGTTCCATCAACTCTCGATTCTCATCAATACGCTTGTAGATGCCATTGCTATGGTTCTTGATGACTTCCTGGATGCTGGTGAGTTGACGTTTGGTTTTCGCGTAGAACATGGGGCCTCTTTATTTTTTAAATGGATGGGCGAATCCCGGCTTTGCGGTACTGTATTTTACGCGGCGAGTCACATCAAGTGAAAATGTCCCCACCATCGCTGATTTCACCGATATCCTCTAGAGTGGATGTCACCTCCCGCTACGAAGTATCATGAGGAGGAACAGTGTCATAACCATCACCCCAACCAGGATGAAATAAAAGTTAGCTCTTGCTGCTGAATTATCCACTCCGGGTGACGGAGATTCAATTTCTTTTACTTCAACCGGTGCCGCCCCTATCGCATCTCGAAGCTCGCTAGGTGCGTCGATTAGGAAGCCAACAAAAACTTCCCTGCCGCCGTCCACAGAAATGTGAATACCGTCATCGTCGGTGGTGTAACAAAATGAGGCGTCGTATTCTTCGCAGAGCGTAGCGAGCTTCAGGAGAAATTCCTTGTCGATTTCGTTCATCCAGTTTCTCCATCTAGCGATAAGGATGGCAAGTCCAGTTTCACGGCCCATTATACCACGCAAGAGTTGCTCCCGGGATCAAATTGATCCCGGACTTTGTCGTCGATAATAGCTAAGATCACACTTATGGATGGACAAACTCCCCTGTTTTTCGCTTGATCTTTCTCGTTCCAACGAGTGCGCGGCATTCCCATGGTGTGTTAAACCGTACCAGGAAGACATCGCCAGTTGCGGTGCATGCGATGGCGCGGCGCACCCCATTATTGACCGCCTCATCGAAGCGATTGACAAAACCAAACTGGCGACCAGCGATGAGCAGTACCCCAAGATAGACAATAAACAGTGCCAGAAACATTCCGTAAATACCTGACGCATTAGCCGCCACCATGCCAGGAGTTATTTTCTGGAACAACAAAACGAGCCGTGTGAAGTCTCCAGGCGCGAACACCACACAGGCAACGACCGCCCAGAACAAAAGTGCGGGAATCGCGACCAGAAAGCCATCGACGAAACGCAGTGCTACATGAACATAATTCCAAAACTGCGCCAGATAAATACGATAATCCAGAAGAACGTCGCGCCGGATCGAAGCATAGGCGGCGTCGCTCAGTGGCCCAGACGTGACCCCATTGATCATGACATCCCACTCGGGACCTCCTCCATCCACCGTCCGTATTCTGGCGACCAGCGACTGCAGGTTTGACGCGAGCAAGACAAAGGAGACGCCACCAATGAAGAAGGTGTAGATCAAAACCCAGACTAACCGAGAAGACCAGCCCGAGTCCGGTGGAAATAACACCAACAGAAGAACACCGCTTATGATCAGGGCGTATACCCATACTAATAGCGATGTTAAGGGCTGTTGGCGATGCAGGTTGATTGCCTGAGTTAAAAATTCCTTGATCTTCATCCGATAGCCTCCAAAAAGTACGAATAAATTGACCCTTGACGCGGGCCGTTCGGCGCACCCCCGAAATGCCGAAGAAAGGAGCGCTCGTGATGCGCTGCGGGTGTTATGATCCCCGGTGACATTCACCGGGCTGGGCAACACCGCCCGCAGGTTGCGTTGTACATTTGCAGACAGTCTAACAATGGGGATTGGTGAACATGGAGGAAAAAAACGGAGAATATTTCAGATTCTACGCTTACAGCCCAAAATCTCCGGTCACCAAAACCGCGCGAGAAGCCCCTGCCTTCAGGCATGGGGAGGAAAGCGCGTCGCATTTAGTACACATAGTGATAACCATCATTCCGATGTATGGGCTGGCAACACTTCCAGGAAATACCGCCTATCCTTCGGTTGCCCGTTTTAATGTCGAATTTCCCGGATGCCCGGCAGAGCACCCGTCCGACATGTCTTCCAGCATGCTTGCCGGTAGCAACAATGGCTCGCACCATGTCCCCCGTCTGAAAACCAAAGTAAACCTTCTGCCGGGATTTCGCCTGGCCTCTCGGAGACCCCTGTTTCGTGACATTTTGCATCTGTCTCCGCCCGTGCCCGGCGGCAGTTACTCGTAGCGGCCTCAGTTCCGGGTTCAGGCGCACCGCCGCGCCGGATTTTCCGACACAGGCGGCGTCTATCCAGTGCGCCTTCGGATAATCCTGCTGCACCCTGTTGAACTTGGTGCGCCCGCCGGAGCCTGTTTCCACCGGCAACCCCAATCCGAGTAGCCGCCCGAACAGGATATTACGAGTGGCGTTAACCGCCGCGACATCCAGCAGTGGTGCCTTGACCTGCTTCAGCACCCGCTCCAGCCGGTTCGCCTCGTGAAGTTCCCACTTCGCTCGTTTTTTGGGGTCGTCGCCGGCATGCACGGCAGCAGAAACCCGCTGTCTTTCTCGTCGGTGTTTGTCCGTCTCCAGAAATACCGCTAATGGAGCGTTACCTTTCGCCTGGTTGCAATCATGACAGGCTATCGCCAGGTTGCTGACCCGGTCACTGCCGCCACGGCTTTTGGGATGGATGTGGTCCACCTCCAGCGGAACATCTGCGGCATCACAATAGACGCAGGTCCGGCCCCATTTTTCGAGTAAATATTCCCGGACCTCGTAGCCGAACAAGGTTCCCTGCTGATACTCGACGCCGGAAATCTCCGGGTTCTCCAGGGCCTGCAGGTCGAAGCGCACCCGCTCCATGCTGATGTCCGTTATCGGTACCCATCGCATCAGGCGCCCGAACCAAGTGACAACGGTCAGGACGCGATGCTCGACGGACGGCGGCAACCAGCCCGCTGGACGGTTGCGATGGTCGAAGCGCGGGGCACGATAGCGGGTTTTCCGGTTTCTGCGAGAGTGCCGCTGGTTACTGCGTTTTGCCAGTGCGGCACGGATGGTCTGACCGCGATGCGCGAGTTCCGCCGCCCACACGACGGTGAGGCCTCGCTGGAACGCGGCCACCAACGCTAGCCCGGTCGTCCTGCTGCCGGGGTCCGCTTTGGCGGTGATGTGCTGCGTCGCCCCGCCTTCACGGTCTTTCAGGATGATGGTGAATGGAAAACGCCGAAACACCGCCGCCTTGCCTTTGCGCAACAACTCCCGCGCCCTGGCCGGATGGCAGGGCATGAGCGGTTGCCGGTGTGTATCGAGTACGAATACCCGGTTGTGTGTCATTGGACTACTCCTTTATTCCTGGGCTTTCGCCCGTAACGTGTGCCTCGCCCATGTCCAAAGTGCTTGTCATGCTGGTTTCCTTCGCCGCATCCCCAGATGCAACAGCATGGTTTCAGCGGCAGGGTCCGGAACTGGCAAGCATTCCGGAGTGCCATGACACCTTGAACGTAGATCGCCTTTCAGCTTTCTCGGGCTGGTCATGAATCAGGGCTCCTACAAGCCCCTGCCTTTAGGCATGGGGTTCATGACTGTGGTGGATTCCAGAGCATCCCCGCAATGCGCACAAAGCGATTTTAGGTTGGTATTCCCGTGTGCCCTGCCTTGATCTCTCTGTGGGCATTCCAAACATCGTGTATGGCTGGTACATCGCTGTCAGGAGAGAGTACCCACGCCTGACCAATCGGTATCATGCCGGGCGCTATACTGACGCCAGTGAGTGTTTGCCACATAGCAGCACTTTCAGATCCCAATCCACCCATCAGTATGTGAACAGCGGATTGCGCCACTGTCGCCTGGTGTTGAATCGCGTAGTTGAAAATGGTTATGACCGCCACATGAGCAAGTCTGGCGATGGAAAGGAGTTTCCCCATGCTGGCGTCAGACACGAAATTCGCCTCGTCAATGACCAAAATACGGGGGATGTGATTGCTGTCTTTCGGGCGTGCTTCCATGGGAATCTTGTACATCGCATCCAGGATGGCGGATGTTGACGGTCCAGATAGAGGTTGCTCCGTTGTAATATACAGATTGGTTCCGTCATTGATGAATGCGGTTATCGCCTCTATGGTTTCACCTTGAAGCGTTTCGGTATCAGGTATCAGACGCATGACGGTCAGCTCTGTATCGATGCGATGGATCGCGTCCAGCACCGCTGGTTCATCTCGTGGGCTGAAGTAGCAAAAACCGCCTCCGTTGCCATGGTGTTGGCGCAGGATGTCCAGGGCAAGCCATGTTTTCCCTGATCGGGGTCCACCGTCGATGGTTGTGTGGAGCACCAGGTCCCCGTAAGTGATGTCGTTCATAAAACCCAGCGGAGACGATCCGATTTTGATGCTATTCTTTTTTTCCATTTTGACTCCTGTATGACAGTCACGATCTAACTTTTGAACACGCGGCGGTCGGCGTCGCCGCAGTAAAACACTTATGGTGCGCGTCCCCGTCTTCGGCTATGCCTTTCAGGAACCAGAACCACGCGCCAGCGCAAGTGGCATGCTCGCTATGCGGGCATGTTCACACAGCATCCCCATCTTCAGCCAAGGTAACCGCTAAAGGCTTCCATACGGCGTCGTTGCAGAAATCATTGCCGAACGGCATGCCCATCAGTTCCCGAATGATGTGAATGTACATGCAGCACTCCTCTTCTTCCGCCCAGATCGCTCGCCATCCCGGATCATCCAGCGGTACCGGCTTCCCAGGACGCCAACCCAGGCCTTCGACGACCAGCCAGACCATGTCCATGGTGAGGTCACCATCGACTGCGGCAATGGCGCGGGACTCTTCTTCGGTGAGCATTACTGTGCCGTCGTAAGGAAGCAGACAGGATGCCATCGTGGTTTCCGGGTCATGTTCCTCTTCTAGCGCGCACTCGGGGATGGGTTCGCCGTATTTGGCTTGCCACGTTTCGCGGGCGGCGGCTTTGAGAAAGGCTTCTGTGGCTTCTCCGTTCCGGCACTGCCAGTAAGCTTCGTTGTCCGCGTCAAAACGGACGATTTCTTCCGGGGTCAGCACTTTTCGAGCAACGACGAAGCGTTTGCCATCCATACCCGACGCATCCGGATCCCGAAAGATACGGATGATGCTCTTGCGTATGTCGAAGTGCGAGAAATCGAGAGACAGGCGGTAGCGCATGGAAGGCGACAAGGCGGGGCTCCAATAAGAGAATGGGCATCCAATCCATGTTGCCAGACAAATCCTACTGAATAGTCAGTAAAAACCTTGTGAAATTAGCCATTTTGACTGACTTCGCCACAGGTTATACGTTAGCTGACCATGTAACGTATAACCTTGGTTTTCCACGGGTGTGGGCAGAAGCGAGCGGAACATTGCAACCATACATGGCAATAATCATGCAATATTGTGCAATTGCCTAAAAAGTGGACGACGTCGGCGACACCGCCATCACTGGCTTTTGTGACGAAGTACAAGTACCAGTGGAGCATCCGTCCCCATGATGCCGCGCTTCACATTCCGCCAGAGCAACCGGAAGCTCCGCCCAGGACGCAGTGAACTGTGGCGAAAGCGTCCCCCGCTGCATCTGCCAGGCCTGCCGCTGACGGATCCCTGCAGTCCCAGGTTGGCATGCACTATTCCCGTATCGCTCGTTGATTGTATCGAGTGTTCGCATCAGTTGTGAGCGTCGCTCGTCCTGTTCCGGCACCATGCCGAATATATCCGCTTGCCGTGCTCCTGCCGGGTGCAAGTCCATCAACCGGATACCGGCCTTGGCGTAGTGGTACCCTGGCCGGTAGATGGATTGCAGGGCGGACACGGCCGTGTGAAGCATCTGCAGGGTGTCGTCGGTCGGAGCGGCCAGGCGAACGCTACGGACTGGGTGATATTGTGGCTCGTCACGGTGGCGGTAAGTGCTGATGAAAACCTCTATGGCGCCAGCGACGCTGCCATCCTTCCGGAGTTTTTCGGTGGCACGCGTGGTATAGAGGGTGATCGCCGCCCGCAGGTCCTCCACGGCGGTAACTGGTTGCCCGAACGACCGCGCGGACTGAATACTGTCTCTGGGCGGGCGACCGGTTTCCAGAGGAATGCATTTCTCGCCCCGGAGTTCCCGGACGGTCCTCTCGACCTGGACGCTGAATCGCTGGCGCAGGCTTTTGGGGTCGGCATCGTGTAACTGGGCCACCGTGGTAATTCTCAGCGCCTGCAGTTTCTCGGCGATTTTTCGGCCGACACCCCAGACGTCATTCACCGGCCACTGTTCGAGATAGTGCGCCTGTTCCCGAGTGGAAAGTTGTTCCAGGTGA